>NZ_CP045324.1:3642678-3953348 GCF_009363275.1 Marinobacter sp. THAF197a | reverse complement strand
GAACAACACCCATACGTTGAACAGGTACTCGGTGCGATTCCGGGGGAAAGCGGCACCGGCGACAGCCTGGCCGAGGACCCGATCTTGGAGTTCCTGGAAGACGAAGTGATGAAAGTGGGTTCTCTGGCCCACAACGACATCGACTGGAACAAGGTTGAGAGCGAGGCCCTCAAGCTGTTGGCAGACCGCAGCAAAGACATCAAGGTGCTGGGTTTCCTGATGCTGAGCTTGCAGCGCAGTGGCGACGGCGAACGCTTTGCCTTGTCACTGTACCTGTTGCATCGGGTGTTGGATGGCTGGTGGGAGAACGCCTGGCCCTACCCCGGCGCCAAGGGCCAGCGTGCCCGAAAAATGCTGTTTACCCAGATGCTGCAACGGGCCCTCAAAGGTGTGGAGAGCCTGAGTTTTGATGCCAGCGTGGGTGATGGCCGTCAGTACTGCCTGGACCTGATCGACAAGCTGGATGACCAGGCCAAAGCCAAAGACCTGCCGGGTGACGCCTTGTTTGATCTGAAGCGGGCGGCAGAGAAACTGCCTAAACCAGACCAGCCTGGCAGCCAGGCCAGTGCCGGGGAGCCGCAAGCCGCTTCGAGCCAGCCAGCGGCGGCGGCACCGAACCGGCCGGCAACAACGACTCCCGCAAGCGCCTCACTGGGCAACCTGACCCTGGACCCGAGTAATGAGCGGGCAACCCGCCAGAGCCTGCTAAAAGTGGCTGAACTGCTCACCGGCACTGAGCCGGACAACCCCTTGGGTTATCAGATGCGCCGCCATGCCATCTGGCAAAGCATCACCAGCCTGCCGCCCACCCGGGATGGCAAGCGAACAGACCTGGCTGCTGTGAGTGCAGACCGGGTGGCAGAGTACAGGGAAAGTCTGGATAGAACCCCGGATAACGAACTCTGGCAGCGCATCGAACAGAGCCTGTCGGTCAGCCCGTTCTGGCTGGATGGCCACTGGCTCAGTGCCCGGGCGGCGATGGCGTTGGGCCATAGCGATTGCGCCGAAGCCATCCGGGAAGCCCTGAAAGCCTTTGTGGAAAGGCTGCCGGAATTGGCAGAGCTGACCTTCAACGACGGCACCGCCTTTCTCAGTGACGATGCCGCGGACTGGATGCACACCGCACCCGCGACAGTCAAAGGCAACGGAAGTGGCGCCAACCCCTGGGAGCAGGCGCTGGACAGCGCGGTGGAACTGGCACGGCAGAGCAAACTGCCGGCGGCACTGGAGCTGCTTGAACAAGGCCTGGCCGATGCCCGGGAGCCCCGGGAACGGCTGTACTGGCGCCTGGCCAGTGCCAAGCTGCTGAAAGAAACCGGCCTGAAAGCCATGGCCGCGCAACAGATTCAGGACCTGCAGGGGCAGGTCCGTGGCCTGGTTCTGGAAGACTGGGAACCCGGCCTGATCAAACAACTGGAACGACTGGCGTAACGCCCGCACGCATCAAACGCAGGAATGGAAACCATGTGGAGAAAAGCCTTACTCATTGGTCGTTGGCTACTGCCTCATCTTCGTAACGCCGCACCGGTCACCCTGGCGCTGGCGGTCATCGCCTTGCTGGTGGCAACCTGGTGGCTAGGCCCCCGCCTGGAAATTGGTGGAGAGTACCCGTTGATGGCCTGGCAGATGCGGGCCCTGGTGACCCTGGGTGTGATTTTGCTGGTGGTGGTGTTCTGGGGTATGGCCCTGGCCCGCCGGCTGGGCAAGGTGAATAAAGCCAAGGCCGAGGAGCAACAGGAACAGGAAGATCCGATCCTGCCTATGGAGCGCCGGCAGCAGCGCTTGCTGGACCGCCAGTTGCAGGCCCTGAAAAGCAATCTGCCCGGCCGCAAAGGCCTGTACCGCCTGCCCTGGTACCTGGTGATGGGCCTGGAAGATGCCGGTAAGACCAGCCTGATTCAGCGGGCAGGGCAAACCTACACCCTTACCAACGTTACCCGAAATAACCGGGGCGACCGCAATCCCTTCGGTTTTGACTGGTGGATTGGCGATAACGGTGTACTGATCGACCCGGACGGCGAACTGCTGAGCCAGAACCAGGGCGAGGGCGCTACCGGCGAAATCCAGAACCGGCTGTGGAACCATTTTATCGGCTGGCTCGAGCGCAGCCGTCCCCAGCGCCCGCTGAACGGCGTGATTCTGGCCGTGGATCTGGCCCGCCTGAGCACCGCCAGTGACCAGCAGCGGGAAGCCCACGCCATCCTGCTGCGCACCCGCCTGCGGGAACTGATGGAACAGCTGGGCTCCCGGCTGCCGGTGTATGTCACCTTTACCAAAATGGACCTGATGTACGGCTTCGCACCGTTCGTGCGTACCCTGTCAAAAGCCGAGAAAGACAAGGCGCTGGGCTTCACCTTCCGACTGGATGGCCTTCAGGATCACGATCAGTGGCTGGAACAGTTCGCAGACCGCTACAACGACATGGTGGATGAGCTGAGCCAGCGCCTGCCGGATGTCCTGGCGGACACCCGCGACAACGAAGAGCGGGCTGCGGCCTATTCGTTCACTCGCCAGCTGGCGGGCCTGAAAACCACCATGGAGCAGTTCCTGACCGACCTGCTGTCGGCCGATGCCTTCTCCACACCGGCCCTGGTCCGTGGGACCTATTTCACCTCGGTGCTGCAGGAAGGTGTGCCGGAAGATGCCTTTGTTTCTGCCGCTGCCCACAATTACCAGATGACCAGCCCAATCCAGCCGGCCCAGCGAGGCGGTCAGTCGGTCAGCCTGTTTACCAAAGGGCTGTTCCCGGAGGTGATCTATCCGGAGGCGGGCCTGGCGGGCGATAACCGCAAGGTGGTCAGCAAACGCCGTCGCAAAGTGGCCGTGGCCGCCGCCGTGGCAGTGTGCGCCGGTGCCGGCATGACCGCCGGCTGGCAGCACTATTTTATCAAGAACGCAGACGCCGCCGCCCAGGTGGAAAACCGGGTAAACGCCTTTATCAACAACTGGCAGCCGGTGGGCTACGAGCCTGACAGCACCGGCCGTAACCTGCTGCAACCACTGGATGAATTGCGCGAGGCCACCATGGCCTTTGGTGACTACCGTAACGAGTGGAGCCTGGTGGCCGATATGGGCCTGTATCAGGGCCACAAAGTGGGGCCGGAAGTGGATGCGGCGTACCTCGACATGTTGGCCTACCAGTACCTGCCTGCATTGATGTTTGGCGTGATGGAAGAAATGGGCCGGGCACCGGACAACAGCACCGAACGCCTGGAACACCTGCGGGTGCTGCGTATGCTGTACGACGCCAGCGGCCGCCGCAGCGACCTTGTCGCCGCTTACATGCGCAGCTACTGGCAGAACCGTTTCCCCGGCCAGCGGGAGGTGCAGAACCGCCTCTATGGCCACCTGCAATACGCCATGGCCCACACCAACCTGGCGGGCATGGCAGCGGAGGGCGACCAGACCGCCACCATGGCACTGGCACCGTTCCGCAGCAGCGTGCAGTGGGCGCAGCATGAGCTGGGCCGGATCAGCACGCCAGATCGTGTCTACCGTGATCTGGAGGTGGAAGCCAACCGGGAATTCCAGGCGCCGCTGGAGCTGGCGCGCAGCTCCGGGCCGGCCTTCTCCACCGTGTTCACCCGCATGGACGCCTACGGCGAACCGCTGGGTGATGAATTACCGTCCGCAGACGATCCGTTGTCCATCCCTGCCTTGCTGACCCGCGAAGGCCTGGAGAAGTGGTTCCTGCGCAAATCCGGTTCGGTAACCGAACTGGCGTTGGTGGATGCCTGGGTATTGGGCCGGCGCAATGATGTGGATTTCAGCAAGGCGGACGAAGCGGAGTTGCTGGCCAGCCTGCAAACGCTGTATGCCGAGAATTATGCCGAAGCCTGGCGCACCGCCGTCAGCCGGCTGGATGTGCACCGGTTTGAAGACCTGAACCACGGCGTGCGCATTCTGGAAAGCCTGACCAGCGGCCACGAACCCCTGGCCCGGTTCCTTGGCCAGGTCCAGAGTAATACCCGCCTGATCCCGGTGGGTGACGGTGAAGCTGAAGCAGCCCGCAAACTGCTGGAGCAGTCGCCGCATTTCCGTATGTTGCAGGATATCGAGCGCCAGTTCGCCGACCTGAACCGGCTAACCCGCAAACAGGGTGATCAGCCCTCTGGCCTGGATGAAATCATGCAGGTGGTGGGTGAACTTCATGAATACCTGCGCAACATCCAGGAGTCCCCGGATGCCGGTAAAGCCGCGCTCAGCGCCGCCCGTGCCCGCATGGGCCTGCAGGGGGCAGACCCCATCTTCACACTGCAGCGCATGGCCAACCACCAGCCTGAGCCACTGAACCGCGTACTCAACCGGCTGGCCACGGAAAGCTGGCGGGTGGTGCTGGACCGTGCAGTGGCTCAGTTGGAGCGAGAGTGGTACCGGGAAGTTTACCAGCCGTTTCAGCAGAACCTGGCCCGGCACTACCCGTTCACCGCCGGTGCCGGTCGCGATGCCGCATTGCAGGATTTTGAGCGCTTCTTTGCGCCGGACGGCATTCTGGAAACCTTCTACAACGACAACCTGAAGCTGTTCCTGGAAGACCATCCGGAGCATGTAGGCGACGCCCGCCGGGCCAGCCTGGTGCGCCGCGACGTGGTGGCGTCTCTGGATCGCGCAAGGCAGATTCGCCAGGCCTTCTTCACTCGCAGCGGCACGCTGGATGTGGAGTTTGCCCTGGAACCCCTGAACCTGACCAACAACAAGCGCCGGGCGGTGGTGAATATCGACGGCCAGCTGGTGGAGTTCTCCCACGGCCCGCGCCAGAGCATTCCGCTGGTGTGGCCCAACACCCTGCGGGATTCGGTGGAAAGCCGCATTACGCTGGTGCCGATTCAGGTGAACCGTTCGCCCCGAAGTATCTCGGAAAGCGGCCCCTGGGCGCTGTTCCGGTTGCTCGATAAAGCCGAGATTGCCGGCGTCAGCAGCAATGCAGTGGATGTGAAGTTCACTGTGGACGATGGCGAGATGCGATATCGCCTGCATGCGGCCAGTAATACCAACCCGTTCACACAGCAGCTGCTCTCGGGGTACCGCATACCCCGCAGCTTGTATTAAACTGTGTCCCGTCGCCCGGGCTTGAATGCCCGGGTTGACCGGAGCTTGCACCTGGATGGTGCTAGCTGAAACGGAAATGTTCATTCTTCAGGGACCGAAGTCATGCCCCAGGCAAGCGGATTGCAGTTCACCGCCCGTGTAGGCGAATTCCCCTCAGATCACTTTTCGGTAGTTGGCTTTAAACTGGCCGAAGAGCTGTCTTCCTTGTTTCATGGCCGGTTAGAACTGGCGAGCACCGACCCCGAAGTGGCCGCTGCTGACGTTCTGGAACAACCGGTGGATCTGGTGGTGTGGCAAGACGGCCAACCCCTGCGGCGTTTCACCGGCGTGGTCAATGAATTCGTCCGGGGCAACACCGGCCATCGCCGCACCGCCTACGAAGTAGTGATCCAGCCCCCGGCCTGGCGTTTGGGCCTGATGCACAACAGCCGCATCTTCCAGACCCAGACCACCGATGCCATCGTGCGCACCCTGCTGGAAGAGCGGGGCATCATTGATACGGTCTTTGACTTCAAACGCCCTCCTGAAGAACGGGAATACTGCGTCCAGCACCGGGAAAGCGACCTGCAGTTCATCAACCGCCTGGCCGCCGAAGAAGGCTGGCATTACCGTTACCAGCACGGCAGCGTGGACGGCGAAGAACAACCGGCGTTAATCATCGCCGACCACCACGGCGATGCCCCGAAACTGGACCCGGTGCCCTGCAACACCCAGGCCGGCGGCAGCAGCAAACAGGCCTGTGTATTCAGCTTCGCCTACGAAGAACGCATCAAAGCCTCCTCCGTGGCCATGAAGGACTACACCTTCAAGAACCCCGCCTACGCCCTGATGCACGAGCACAGTGCAGGTGAGGTAAGTCACCGTGAAGATTACCAGCACTACGACTACCCCGGCCGCTACAAAGTCGACGCCAGTGGCCAGCCTTTCACCCAGGCCAGACTGGACGCCCTGAGAAACGACGCCTCCCTGGCCAAGGGCGAAAGCAACCGCCCGGACTTTACCCCCGGCGCCAAAGTGGAACTGCAGGACCACGACAGCCAGAGCCTGAACCGGGAATGGCTGCTGACCGCCATCACCCACACCGGCAAACAGCCCCAGGCCATGGAAGAAGAGGGTGGCAGCGAACCCACCAGCTACCACAACGACTTCACCGCCATCCCGGCCGATAAAATCTGGCGGCCCCTGTGCGAACACAAACCCATGATGGACGGCCCCCAGATGGCCATCGTCACCGGCCCCGAGGGTGAAGAGATCCACTGTGACCAGTACGGCCGAGTGAAAGTGAGATTCCCCTGGGACCGCTATTCAAAGAACGACGAACACTCCAGCGCCTGGCTACGCGTAGCCCAAGGCTGGGCTGGCGGCCAATACGGCTTTATGGCCCTGCCCAGAATCGGCAATGAAGTAATAGTTTCCTTCCTGGACGGCGACCCGGACCAGCCCATTATTACCGGCAGGACTTACCACGCCACCAACACACCGCCGTACGCGCTGCCGGAACACAAAACCAGAACCACCCTGAAAACCAAGACCCATAAGGGTGAAGGCAGCAACGAACTGCGCTTCGAAGACGAAGCGGACCAGGAACAGATCTACGTCCATGCCCAGAAAGACCTGGACCTGCTGACCGAAAACAACCGCACCGAAGTCATCAAGAACGACAGTCACCTGACGGTGGAAAACAACCGCTTCAGCCACACCAAAGGCAACAGCCACCATACCGTGGACGGCGAAAAGCGCGAACAAACCGGCAAAGACCACAGCTTCAACGTCACCGGCACCCTGCACCTGAAAGCGGGCACCGCCTGGCTCAGTGACTCGGGCACCGAACTGCATATCAAAGCCGGCCAGAAAGCGGTGATCGAAGCCGGCGCTGAAATCACCCTCAAGGCCGGCGGCAGCTTCGTAAAGATCGACCCCAGCGGCGTGGCCTTGGGTGGCGCGAGCATCAAGATGAACGCTGGTGGCGCTGGCGGCAAGGGCAGTGGGCAGAAAGTGCAGGTGCCGGAGAGGCCTGGGTTGGTGACCGCTGCAGGCGGGGTTGTGGCGCCGGTGGCGTTGGCGGAAGTCGATCAACGTCTGGATGCTCAGCCGAAAGCCATCGTTGCCCATCGCCTCAAGCAGGCACGCATGCAGGGAACGGCCATTGTTGAACAGTGCCAGCAACAACCTGATGGTTCATGTCCGCTTGGGAACTGCCCCTGTGGCAAGAGTCAGTCGGCATAATAGGAGGGAGACGGTCCATGGCATTACCAAAGTCTTCATCTGACAAAGTGCGTTACCTGGTGTTGGAAGTCCGCCAGAATCCACCGGTTGTGCGGTCTTTGTATGAGCAGGCAGACAACCCGAAGTGGGTGTACCTGTTTGCTGAAACAGACTGGCAGCAATACCTGGCTGAAAGCCCCGTTGTCCTGGAAGCAAACCAGAGTAGCCCTGAATACCAGTGGGCGCTGAAAGGACTGAAAGAGGGACGATTAACGGGCCTGATTCTGGAGTCGTCAGAAGGACTCGAGTCCGTCACGAAATGGTTAAGAACGCGTCTGAAAGTACGCTTCGATGGGCAACGACAGGGCCTTTTGCGCTTCTACGACCCGAATGTTTGGCATCGGCTATCTCCCGTGGTCCAGGACCAAGCGGATGTGGTGGAGCGCGTTATCTACTGGCATGGTGATTCCGGTGAGGCCCGCTGGCTAACCACCGAAAAACCAAGCCCGTTTAACATGTTACCTGTGCCCACACTGAACGAAAGCCAATGGCAGGCATTGAACACCGTTATTGCCTGAGAATGAATTCACCGCTAGATAAAGCAAGGAATGACAGGGATGTCTGAGAACAACTCGAACCAGGTTGCCGGAAGCTGTGGCCCCGCCTGTGAGGGCGAATCACTGATTATTGAGGTGATGGGTAGGGATCACCCGAAAGGGCATGCCTTCCGGATCTCTGATGAGCAAAATGTCGAGCGGCAAGAAAAACTGGAAAGCCGGGTGGCTGTGGAGGATCTTGGCGATTCGCTTCTTCATATCTGGCCGTGGCAAGGGGAACCGAACCGTAGCCTATGGCTGGAGATTGATGCAGATGAGGGTGCTCCGATCCATGTACCGTTTCTTAAAAGTGCAACTGCTGTGCAACGTGAATCGGAGCGCCAGCATCATGTCATACTTCCCATCATTCCGACCACGCTGATCTCGGGTGTAACCCTGAAAGGTAACAACCCCGCCCACCGCGTAGTGTCGCGTCCCGGTTTTATCTATCTGTTCCACGAGGGGAAACTTTGGCGTGAACTTGAAGTACGAATGAACGAGCAAGGGGTTACGAGTTACCATGATGTGGCGCTTGAGAACTATAGGCAGACCGGTGGTGAGTTTGAGCCTGGCTATCGAGCTGTGACAGGTGCCGCCCTTAGTGAAATCTGGGTGCCGGCACGAATTGATGGCAACTGGATCAGCATCGACGCCGCGTACAGTGAGTCTCAGTGGCCAGGGGCCCGAGTTAACTATTTACAGGGTAAGCCTCTGGTCAGAGTGGATCGCTGCAGCACCATTAAAATGGAGCTTGCGGATCCGAAGCATCAAGACGGCGAGACCTACACAATCAACCCAGGCCTTACCAATGCGTTCCTGGCTAGCCATCTCGCACCCCAAAGGAGCCGAAACCCTTTAATCGAGTGGCATTTTGATCGCCCGGAGAACTACCTCTTTGACCTCAAGGGTAGCTATGCTGCGTCGGCTGCGGAAGCGGCAGTCGGAATCCACCAACGCCAGGAGGACCCAGACCCCGAGGACCTGATACATGAGGATGAGCGTCC
This sequence comes from Marinobacter sp. THAF197a, assembly GCF_009363275.1. Lineage (NCBI taxonomy): Bacteria > Pseudomonadati > Pseudomonadota > Gammaproteobacteria > Pseudomonadales > Marinobacteraceae > Marinobacter > Marinobacter sp. THAF197a. Next base: position 3,944,494 of record NZ_CP045324.1, on the reverse strand, counting down.
GGAGATGTCGGTGCTAGCCAAATGTCTTTATCGAACATTGAAAGAAGTGGAAGTGGCTGATGAGCCAACGAGTAATGAAGAAGGGCTCGGGATACTGGATTGGCCTGAAAATATACAAACTGTCGGAGATTGTATTAAGGACGTACGCGATCGGCTGATTGGAGCTGTCCAGCTGGATGACCCGGTTGGAAGGCTACGTTATCTGCAGCAGCGTCGTCAGGTAGCGGCCTGGTTCTCTAATGCTGCAGTGCGACGGGCTAAGGCCCGGCCTTATTTTGAGTCCGCCCTGTTAATGAATGCCGCAGTTGTGCCCAGCAATATTGGTGGGAGATTAAACCCTCTGCACAAGTACATGTCTGAACTAAATGATGAGGGGCGGAAGGAGCTTGAACGTTCCATCGCCGTGTCTGAGAGAAGGCTTGCAGTGGAGTATGGGGCTAACCTGCAAACTGATCTTCTGGATCTGTTGCAGCGTAGCTGGGTCCAACATAGTTTGGTGGATCTGTTTACGCATGATGGTTACGACTATGCGGGTGCTTTTCATTTTCTGGTGTCATTAATCCAAGAAGTGATCAAGGAGCCTGCCGAATGTGACGTTTTGGCGGCTAGAACAGACGGCCCGATGACCGGTAAAGGAAAAGAGTGGCTTCTGGACATCTGTCGCGCAGGGCGCGGCCAATTACTGTACACACTGCTGTTTCCCAGCGTTACTATCGAGGACCTGAGGCAGCCCTATGTTACTCCGGCCGAACCGGACGAAAACACAGGCGACGGTCAATTCCGGGCCAGCGAGTTGGCATCGCTGGAGGATGAAGATCTCCCAGAAATAGATCTTGTCAAGACGCGGGATGGCCTGGAATTGGCCGCCGCGGCCGAGACAGGGATTTTCTCAACGGTCTTTGCTTCAAGCATGCGGATAGGCACCCAGACACTGTTGAGCATCCATGGCAATCTTTGGTCGGCAATTCAAAGTGCCAGTCAGCCCTTGATCAGCAATAACCAGAAACTTAAAGATCTTGACGCCCAACTCAAGGCAATCGAAACGGAAATGGATCGGTTGCGGCAGGAAAGGGCAGACGCCGAGAGAGCGAGTACGGAGGCAAGGGATAACGCGGCTGATGAGCGGAATGAAGGTCACCGACAGGCCGAACAGGCCAGGCAGAAAGCGCGGGCAAACCTTGCGCGTATAGCTGCACAGGAGTCTGAAATTGATCTACGCTCAAAGAATCTGGCAGGACAAAGACAACTGTTATACGCAGGCTTGATCCAAGCGCGAATGAAGCTGTATTCAGGGTCAATTGAGCAACTCAGGGCATCCCTGCCTTCCCTCATGGGCAGCATCCGGCTGGAGCGCTTTTCAAAGGCGAAGCAAAAACGCTTCCTCGTGCTCGGGATCACGGGCTTGGAGGAGCTTCCCGAAGGAATGAGGGCCATTCAGATGTTTGGTGATATTACCGAACTGACCGAGGGAAAGGTTCACCATAGAGCCTCCACGAACAAGTCTCGTGCCCGTGCACAAGGGTTGCCTTCCGGTAAAGCGAGCGAAGTCTTGTTGCTGGTTGTGCCGGAGAACGAGCGAATGGCGAAAATTCTGAAACACCTAGATGCGGCACAAAGACAATACTCCGGGGCGTTGAAGGAGCTGGGCATATGGGAGCGCTATGCGGCCCAATCCTCGAACTTGTCGGCGGCAGCGACTGCTGTGGTGGCCCGGCGGGTGGCAGAGGCAGAGCTCAAACTAGACAAGGCATTGAGCCAGTTCGAGAAGGTCGATGGTAACCTGCGAGCGGCCAACGATGCTGTTGGCGATCTGGAAGCCAACAGAAATACCCTTGGGGCCAAAGTCCGCGAGCTCGAAGAAACGGTGACTAAGACGGAGAAAAGGCGCCTTTATCGGGTTCTGAATTCTCCGCTTGTACCGGTTGCGGTGATGTTGATGGAGCTGCATAACGTGACGGAGATCACGGCTGCGCACGAACGAGATGTGAGAACAACTGGTAGCCGTCATGCTTCAATTGGATTGTTAAGTGCTCGATATGATATCGCCTATGCCTCCATCATGCTGACGGAGCGATTTCTGCAAAATGTTGCGATTGTGGAGCGGATATCGACCCAGTTCCTATCACGAGAGTGGAGTGGCCGGTATGCACGGGAGCTAGCTAAAGTTCTCGGTGGTCCCCTAACGTGGGGAAAGGTCTTGGGAGGAGTGGGCGGCGTCCTGATGGCCCTCGACTATGCCCATGACGCGAATTATTTGTTCCGTATGGGAAATGCTGGCGCGTCGGTTGGTGCGGGAATAGTCGCTGCTGGGGGTCTGGCATTGACATTTGCCAGTGTGGCCGGGTCTGCAGGGTTCTTGTTTCTGGGGCCGGCTGGGTGGCTGGCCTTGGGTGTGGCGCTGGCAATTTCGGGTACGGCAGTGATGGCCTGGTTCAACGAGAAGCCCATTGAGATCTGGATGCGCCATGGTCCTTTCGGGTCGATGGCCGAGAAACCCTTTCTGAAAGAGCCGCAGGAAGCTTATTACCGCCTGGCGAGTCTATTAATGGGTGTGAGTGTCGTGATCGAACCCAACCCTCTGCGTGGGCGGGCGCTCCGGGGGGAGTTGGCTGAGGAGGACGAGGATCGCCTGGCGGTACTCCGAGAGGCAAACACCCGTTTGCGGATCGAAAGCGCTTTCCCTGGTTTATTCAAGGGAGCTGAGATGGTGGCTGTGAAGCCACACCTTCAATTGGTTGAGACAAAGTCCGAGCGGGGGTATTTATTTGGTGTGAGTGACATGTCCAGAACGACGGTTACGCCATTCGCAAAACCCAAGTTGAAGGAACATGTACTTCTGGAGGAAGAGTTCGATGGGGGGACTTATGTGTATCTGAAAACACCTCCTACCCGCAGTGAGGAATCGGAGCGGTGGTTGGGAGCGGTGGACCTGAAAGAAACCTGGACCTATCAATGGAATGTCCGCATTCAGGTGCAAATTCACGCTGAAGAAGGCAAGGCTCCCATGGTTTTCCCCGCGCCAGATCCGGAGGACCCATTGACCTACAACAAGGACGATCCTAAACATGTTCAACCGGATTTCAGTAAAAAGGGGCGCCCATTCTGGTATGAGGAACAGGTCCGTTACTATGGATAAGCCGGCAAATGTAGGGGATGAATTCGGTGGGTATTATGGCACCGCAGCCTACAGCCCGAACTCGATTCCAGAGCAACCCGTTCAGAATCGGGATTTCAATCACTCGAAACTTGGGCGCTCAGCGGGCTTTCGGCTGCCTTGGGGTGGCGCGCAGGATGTAATGCCGTCGAATTTATTTGCCCGCTGGCGGCCGAAAGATTTGAGAAGAATGGAAAAGCGCGAAGATCTGCTTGCCGAGGCCGGCGATCAGGGGCAGCTGGACCAGGAAAGTATTTGTTATGCTCCTCTGGCATTCCGGTCGAAGTTGATCCATGTGTTTGAAGTCTATGGTAAAGGGTTCTTTTGTGTCGGGTTGGCCGTTTCGATTTTCATGTATGTCACAGGGGTGTTTGAGCTTGGTCCTAATACAACCTGGCGGTCGGCATTCTTTGAATTGTGGCCACTTTTCTTTGTGCTTGCAGGAGTTCCTGGCCTGATGTGGTTGTCCTCAACACTTGTCTTCACCCTCTTTCCCCGATGGAGCGTAAAGGCCGGACGAGGTCCTGAATGGGAGCTCGACCGCCGCAAAGGGATGGTCCGAGTGTGGCGCTACCGTCGTAGAATACCTTTCATTGGGCGGCGCACAATAACGGTCTTCGAGGCACCGTTTTATGAGTTTGACGGCTTTGTGGCCGGTGGAGTCGCCCGGTATGGGGCACGGTTCGATTTCGTCCTGTGCCACCGCTATAGCAAGTTGAAGGTGCACATTGGTGATAGCCTTTTAGGCTGGCACCACAATCCCCGCCCCTGCTACGCGCTCTGGGATTTCCTCCAGAACTACATGGATGTGAGCTGCGCCCTGCCGGAGTTTCCGGTGCTGGAGCCTCATAGGCACAAAGACCCGGTAACAGCCGAACACGACAGGAAATCAGGACGCCCGGAACGTTACTGGCGGGATATGGACGATAAAACCTTCAAGCAAAAAGAGGATGAGATGCTTAGCCGGGTCCTGAGCATTGACACCGAGCAACGCCCGAACCTGATGGCAAAGAAAGTTCGCTATGCGCACATGACCCCAGAGGACATGCTCGCCTATGGGCGTGGTTCCCGTCAGGGTCGTAATGGGGCTCGTGCACCCAGGCCGTCAGTTGGACATGCGCAAAGGGATTGGAAATAGACCAATTACGGCTTGCCGTACCTGTACTTATCAATTCTAAAAGCATCCGTTAATGGACTAACTCCGATGGGTTCAACGTACTCAAAAGTATCAACCGTCAAGCATCAGGTTTACCTGAAAAACAGGGCCTTGATGTATGCAACCGGCGTTCTATTGTTCGGAACGGCCTTGGGCTTCGGATATCTGTTTTATCTGGAAGCATCTGCCGCGTTTGCATTTGGCTTCGTCATATTTATAAGCATTGTCATGCTAGGTTTGTTGCGGCTGGATTTTGGCAAGATCAATCACATGATTGAGGTGACGCCCCAATTCTTGAGAATTGATGACTGTATAGTGAAAGAGATTGCCTGGCAGGATGTCGCTCACCTCAAGCTGGAAAGCCATTTCAGCAAGGGCATCAAACGGTCTGCACTTCTGATCGTTTACCTGAAGAACAATCATTCATACGACCTGCCAGAACCTGGGCGAATCCTATCCCGTCATCGATCGGACGGAGGGATTGTCGCTACGAATCTGTATAACTATGCCGGCGATTATAAGGACATCTTCAATAGTCTCTGTGAGGCGCGAGAAAGCGGTCAGTTTGTTTTGTGGAATCGCTCTCAACATTGAGTATGTAATTGGCGCATTTCATGCCAGGGTCAAGTTGCCCGAACGCTTGGTCGGGTAAACTGCCAGGGTTGATGCATTAATCATTAGAACCATCAATAACGTGTCACCACAAGGAGAACACCATGTCAGGAAGTCGCGATCATCTCGAAATGTCATTCATGTCAATCCAGTGCTTTGCCGATGACGGCAAGTTGGATGCCGAAGAACTAGGATCAATCGTTCGTATCGCCGAGCGCGATGGTGTGATTGATGAGAACGAAATCCGGGTACTTCGGAACATCATTTCCAGGATCAAACCGGAAGAGGTGGATGACGCCATGCGCCGCCGCTTGCAGGAAATTGAACGCAAGATTTCGGCAGGATGATTATCCTAAAAGTTGGGAGTTAACCATGATGCACACAGAGTGCATCGCACCGGTTGAATCCTGAAGTGGAGCTGCTTACCATACGCCGCTCAAATGGACTCGAATACAAGGAACGTTAGGAATGGAATCTTCCTCAAAGCGCCGGCTTACCGCCGACGAATTACCTCACCGTATTGAAAATTTCCCGCTTGCTCAGAAACTCGAGTCCAGGCAGAACATCAGTAATATTCTAACTGTGCTCGGTATCGCGATTGCCGTAATCGGTGGCCTGATCCTGATCGGTGGGCCGAGCTCTATCCGTGTTGGTTGGAATGGCCCAACCCTTTGGGAAATGATTCTTCTGAATCCCGGGCCCATTTTTTCCATTGGCGTCATGCTCCTGGTAGCCGGTTCTCAGATCACGCCTTCCGTGATTCAGGAAGTTCAAACATACGTCGACGAGCATTTCGTGCTGGTTAATGAACCGGGCGTCCCGGCTGAAGAGGGAGTGATGACCTGGCAGATTGTCCCGGGCGGGCACCTTGATCTTGTATTTGTTTCGTTGGCGGAGTTATCAGAAGCCGAGCAGCAGAGCTGAGCAAGGCTCGTTTCAAGAAAATCAGTTACAACAGGGATCGTAGCTATGGGCGCAGTTGTAGAATCGTCACCGTCTGCTTCGCTGAAGAAAGCGCTGGACCAGAACAATACCAAGGAATTGTTGACTCGCTGGGCAGAGCAATCCTTTTTTACACTTTTTGCGACGGACCATTCGGGTATCGAGCGTGTGGCCTTTGTCCAGTACGGGCCGGATCAGGCTGCTATCGTTACATTGGACCAGCAGGAGGCTGAGGATCTGGTCTCGGCGGTTGCTGAGCATAACCCATCAGCCAAACCCTTCATCAAAACCTTGCCCCTTTGGGAAATAGCTCGTTTGGCCCATTCAGATGGGGGCATCGTGACATGGCACCAACAAGGCACCGTTCTTGAAGGTGGGCCCCTGGCAGCACTGGGGCATATGGCGCTGGCCACAAGTGAAGAGGGCGGCGATCGCTATTACAAGATAACGACTTTGCCCCTTGAGGGTGAGGGCGCTGAGGAGCTGGCTCCGGGCTGCCTGCAGCACTGGAACGACGAAGGTGAAGACGCCGACACCGATACTTTGCGACTGATTTACGATGACACCGTTGATTGGCAGGGTAATCCCATGCTGCCGGATTTGCCGGAGTCAGCAGTGCCACGCTCATCTCTGTCAGACGGTGAGCGCCGGATATTTGATCGTTGGGCAAAGCCGGTGCTTGGCCGGCACGTGCCGTTGACGCGGGATCAGAACGCCAGTCATCAGCCCCGGTTATCCGCCGTTGAGACAATGCCTCCGGCACTCCTGGCCACGGCACAGCAGTTTTACGAGTTGCTGGAGGAGCGGTTGTTCAACCAGAGTTCGGGCCTGAAACTCGAAGTGGCACCCACGACGATTACTCCAATCGCCGTTGACGACGATGGTAACGAATATGAGGAAGAACCTGTCGGAGCCATTCGATTTGCGGTTCAGTACATGCAGCAAAGCCGCTTTGGTGCCGGTATAACGTCGCTCAAACTGTATGAAGAAACACTGAGGGTTGAAGAGGTTGAACGCATGCCGTATCGGCTGCCGCAGGCGCCGGGGCTTCATCCACTTCCAGACGCCCTGCGTGGGTTGTTCCTGCGGCACATTAGCTGGAGGCTGTGCGTGCTTTCTCGCAGGTTGGAAGACGGTTTGTTTTTCTTGGGTGGGCATCTGCAGGACCTGCTTTCAGCTCAGCCCGACAACTCGGATTCACGCTTTTTCAGTGATCCGGAGGACGAGCGGTTTCCCTTTCTGGCTGGTTTTCGTTGCGGTGAGAATCTGGTGCCGGTGTTGGTTCTCGGGATGCAGGATGGCAGCTATGTCTGTAGGCCTCAGCAAGACGTTGAGTTGGATGAAGAGCAGGTTGCCACGGAGCTGCAGCAACGGGAATTAGTCGTTGTCGATGGTGTTATGACTCTTTGGGACGCGCTGGGCTCGATTGTTGTGCCGCCAGCGCTGATTGAATATCCGGAACCCTGGTATAACGGTGTTCGGATGTCGCTGGACCAAACCGTGTCGCAAACCATCAGGAGTCTTGCGCTTCTGAGTTTTGCCTCTCAGGACGACGACACCTCAGGGCCAGCCGTTTCCGAGAATCGTGACAACGCTTCCGACGGCAAATTGCTGCTGAAGTGGATGGGAGCAGCCGCCATTGTCTTTGTTTTCGTCATGATTCTGGTTGGCTACTGAGTCTGCGTTGGCTTGGGCGATTGTGTAACCCGTCAGCCGGTGAACGCTTACCTACCGGCTGATGGCTGCCTCTGGCTGGTTCAGCATGGCGATCAGCGGATTCTTTGCAAGAACATAGTCTCGCATCAGGTATCCGATCAATAGACCCAATACGAACCCGCCAAGATGAGCAGCCCAGGCCACGCCGCCCTGGGCGGTAAACATCCCGAACAGATTGATCAGGCTCCAGATCAGGAAATACCAGTGAGGGGCCAGTTTCTTCTGGTAGATGACGATCATGAATGTCAGGCTGGCATGGCGGAACCACATGAGATAGAGGCCGAACAGGGCCGCGATGGAGCCGCTGGCGCCTACCAGTAGCAACGGTCCTTGAGAGGCATCAAACAGCATAAGCTCTGCCAGTGCGGCGACCACCCCAGACAGCAGATACAGGCCTAGAAAAGTCCAGTGGCCCAATGCGTCTTCCAGGTTGTCGCCGATAATCCACAGAAAATACATGTTGCCGACAAGGTGCATCAGCCCACCGTGAACAAACTGGTAGGTAAACAGTTGCATGGCTACATGGGCTGCACTCGGGGAATCTGAGTTAAGGCCAAGGTTCAGAAAGATCCATTCGTTGGAGCCGGCGTCATAGACGCCGCTGAAGAAGACTAGTGTGCATAGTGCGATGAGTAACCATGTCATCCAGGGTGTGCGATGAGGCTGGATGTTGTATTCAACAGGCATGGCCGTGAAGAACTGGAACACCCAGGATTTCCAGGTGACCTTTTTGTTCAGTTCCGCCAAGGCATCCTTAAGCAACGGGGAGTGAATGACTTGATCCACTTCATGCTGGTCGAGCCAGACACCGTCGCAGGTCGGGCAGCAGTCGATCTCCACGCTGTAATCGGCCAGTAACTGGTAGTGCGTCATGGGAACCCTGCACCTGGTGCACTGGCGATTGCTTACGCCCAGTTTCGGCCCCAGGTGCTGTTCATGATCGTAGTGCTCAATATGATCGTGGTGGCCGGTTATGGCGCAGTTCAGGCTGCCATCCTCAAACCACACCCCATGGCAATGCCGGCATTCAGCAATTCGTTGGTCGCCTCCCTGGAGTGGCCTCAGGGTGCGGGTGCCGCAGGCAGGACAGTAGGATTTCACAGTTGCTCCATAACTTGCTGATCACGCTTTTCCAGGAACCAGTCAAGAGTTTGGGTGAGGGTCCAGGCCGCAAGCATGTAAATCTGGCACATGATCAGAAGGCCGAAGGTTCCGGAAACAAGATGTATAACGACTAGCGGGATATTCGCGACGACAAACAGGATTGTGAGCGAGCCATCTTTGACCTTTTTTCGGATGTGGTCCTTGAGTTTGGCCGGTTGCCACCGCTGGATCGACTGCACTTCCGCCGGGGTTAATTCCGCCACAATCCGGGAATCCACGTCCAGATGCCAGCCACTAGCCAGGGGGGTCTTCAGGTCAAGGTAACTGCCCTCTGATCCTTGGCGAAGCTCGAGTGCCAGGGACGTGCTTTGCTCTGAGTTCAGATGACTGATGGTGCGATTGGCCAGATCAACAGAATACACGTGCCGCCCGGTGCCGAAGGAAACGCTTGCTGCCGTTAGAGCCAGCCAGAGGCCCGCCCAGCAATACAGAATCAGTAACAGGTTGTTCTCGCCCCATGCTGTGTAGGTAAACGGCACCACAAAGCCGTAAGTCAGCACGGCGATTACCGGGAACCAAACCACGAGCAAACTGGTCAAGGCCGACCGGTTGCCGGCAAGCAGAAGTTGCCCTGCATAACGGTTGTGGTTTCGGATTTGTTTCAGGCTATCTAGCGGGTTAGTAACCGCCTGAGACGGTTCCATGCTGGCGGTCGTCATGACTTACAGATTCCTTTCTATCGGAAGAAATACCAATTCATAGGGCAAACCGGCACTGAGCCGTTGTATGTTCTGGGAGCCGGTCCCGCCAGTCACATCGGAAAGTGCTAAAGCGTAATCTGTGCCGTTCGCTCGCAGGCTGTGCAGAAGAAACATCGGCTCACCGGGAGGCGTGGTGCCGCGCCAGACTTTTTTCACCGGGCGGATCAAGCCTCTGGCAAAAGGTGGTAGCGCGTCCTTTGAGGACAGTTTTTCCAGCAGGTCGCTGGTGCCTGCCAGCGTTCCATGTTGAAGCAGAAGTTGGCCATTGCGACGGAGCCCGACCACCGCATCGGGCCACGTCAGTTGGCGCCATCGTTCCAGGGATTCCAGTACCGGCAGTTCCCCGGTGTCAAAGCCATTCCAGAACTTAGCCAACTTGCGGAGATCGGTCTCTGACAAGACGGTAAGGCTGCGTTCGTACGGTCCGGCCGGCTCGCCTTTATGCCACACGGTTTCGTACTCCACTTTCCTTGAGCTGTACCGGCTTGTAGGAGAATTGTCGATACCGCGAATGGCGATGATTTGCCCTGTGCCCCAATCGCCGTCGGCGTAGGCCCAGGATGTCAGCGTTTGAATGTCCGTAACGCGAAAATTGACCAAGGCGCGGTTGACGCAGCGGACCAGAAAGCGGGGATGAGTTCCTGCCCGGGCGAGCACTGGGGCTTCGCAGGTTTCCGGGTCAATGCCGAGGTCTGTGTGCGCTAGCGGTTCGTCTTTGTTGGGCTTCAGCCAGCGCAGGGTCTCCGGTGTTTGCGTTAGCCGCTGCTGAAGGTCTTCGGCGAGTGCCGATATTGTTGTTTCTGCTTGCGTTGTTACGGTGGTGAACAGGCAGGCTACCATTGCCAAGGCGCTGAAAGTGGGTTTAACCATGATCGATCAGCTCCTTGCAGCCTGCATGGTTTGCCTGGCGGTGGAGCCAAAGCCGCCACGCTGGCTGGTGCCGGTGAAGGTTCTGCTGGTGCTGGCTGCCAGTTGGCTTTTTGTTCGTGTTACGGGATCACGAAGATTCTGGTTGCCAAGGTACTGGCCGTTGGCCATCACATAGTGCCAGAGGAAGGGCGTGTGGCTGCGATAAGTCGAGCCCTGGCCTTCATCACCACTGCTGCTCAGGGTCTCGTCGGAAATGCTGTACACCGGCTGCAATTGCCTGTCATCCAGAGTTTCCGGCGCGGGCTTGCTTCCCTCATAGGTGCCATCAAGGATGGATTGATCGACCAGAAAGCCCGAAAAGGGAGGGCGATAGTAGCCATCTGCTGTGCGCTCGCAGATGGAGAGATCGTCAATACCGCACCAGCCATTTTCACACGAATTGTTGACGGTTACGTGAGCAAAGTCCGACTCACATTGGTGGCGAGAGGTGTACTTTGGGGCGAGTGACGGATGCCGGTTTGCTGCCTCTGCGTTCAGTGTCTCGCAATAGTCCTGCGCGCCTGGCAAGGCGGTCTGGCATGCCTGCAGGTCCCGAAAAACCCGGACCTCCGAATGCAGTGGGTCCAGGCCAAGCACGACGAAGGGCGTAGCACCCATCAGCACCAGCGTTGCGGTCTGGGAGCGTTTCTGACGACGGGTACGGGTTGGCAGTATGGCGTTTGCCTCGTCCTGAGTGGCCATGGAGTGTCCTTCTCCTGTATGCAGTTTGGGCGGGAATTTATAGCAAGCGAAAGGAAAGGTCAATCCGGTTGGATTTGGCGACTTTCCCGGGTGTGGAAATACCGGTAGACTCCCGCGCTTCAGGAAAGTAATAGACTGGCCCGCCTCAGGAGAAGGACGCTCCATGGAACGCATACAAATGGCTCCCCGCCCGGATTGGTGCTCTCAGGCGGAATCCTATGGATTCCATTTTCATACCCTGGAGGGCGAACCCTATTGGGATGAAACCGCTTGTTATCGGTTTACGCTTGCCGAGATTGAAGACGGTATTGAGTCACCCACCGAGGAACTTCACGCAATGTGCCTCGATCTGGTGGGTGAGGTGGTCGCAAGCGAGCGCTTGATGGATCAATTGGCGATACCCGAGAAAGCTTGGGACCTGATCGCCGAAAGCTGGAAGTTCTCTGAACCGTCACTCTATGGGCGAATGGACTTCTCATTCGATGGCACGGGGCCTGCGAAGTTCTATGAATACAACGCTGACACCCCAACCTCTCTCTATGAAACCGGGTTCTTCCAATGGTTGTGGCTTGAACAACAGATTGAGCGAGGGCAGCTGCCGGCAGGCGCCGATCAGTTCAATCGTTTGCAGGAGGCCCTGATCGAGCGGTTGGCAATGATTGGTCGTGCAGGGCAGTCGTTTCACCTGGCCTGCTGCCGGGACCATCCCGAGGATGCCGGTACCATTGAGTATCTTGCCGACTGCGCGGATCAGGCCGGGCTCAGTCCCAAGACCCTGTTTATTGATGAAATTGGCCTTGGAGAGCGTCAGCGATTTGTTGGCCTTGATGATGAGCCTGTTGATCAATTGTTCAAGCTATACCCTTGGGAATGGATGTGGCAGGAATCTTTTTCCGATTATGTGGGTGCCAGTGGCACCCAGTTTGTCGAACCGCCATGGAAGCTGATCCTGTCGAACAAAGGTATCCTGCCTTTGTTGTGGGAGCGCCATGAGGGCCATCCGAATCTTTTGCCAGCCTGGTTTGAAAGCGATAAGCGATGTGATCCGGGCCTCGAACGCTGGGTTCGCAAGCCGTTGTTCTCCAGAGAAGGTGCAAACATTGCGATTGAAACCGGCGCCGGAGTGGAGGCTCAGGTTGAGGGGCCATATGGCGATGGGCCAACCATCATTCAGGGTTGGTGTCCGCCTCCCCGTTTCTCCGGACACTATTGCCTAATCGGGAGCTGGGTTGTGGGTAACGAGGCTGTCGGGATGGGTATCCGTGAAGACAATACGGCTATCACGCGCGACACGTCGCGGTTCGTCCCGCATTTCATAGACGGCTGACGAGCGCCGCTATCCTGCCAGGTAGTTGCTCGCAAACGCCTGCAATTCCCCCGCCACCCGCTGCCGAATCGCGGCGCGGTCGTTGGGATCTAGCCCGTACTTCTTCGCCAGTACCTCAAAATCCTCATCCCTCAGGGTGATGGTCAACCGGGGCCTGGCGCGATTCTTACGGTAAGGCAGTTGCAGGACTTTGCGCACCATATCAGCGGTGGTCATGTCCTGCAGGGCGGCAGATACCCGGAAGGCGCGCTGGATGTCGTTGGAGAGATCAAAGGCCAGTTGTACCGCCTGAACCGCTTGCTCTTCTTTTGACCAGTCCGGTTTCTTTGCCATTGGCTTAGCCTGGATAGGCGCCCCCGTGTTGGGGGCGCGCAACGTGTTACTGAGCCTGGTTGCCTTTCAGGCGGGCAAGGACATCGTTTACCGCGTCTTGCTCGCTATCAATGCCAGCGGCCTTCAGTTTCTCATCCAGGTCTGCCCCGGTGAGTTCTTTCTCAAGCGTAGCGCTGGCGGTTTGCCGGTCTTCTTCCCGGGCCTGGCGATCGCGGATTCGCTCCAGCGTTTCCTTGGCAGTGCTCAGGGACGACTGGTTGCTGTTGATATTGGTGTCGATCTGGGCGGTGGTGCGCAGTACTCGCTCGTTGGTTTTCACCACCTGCAGTTCCCGGCGGTAGTCGGCCAGCTGCTTTTCTGCCCGCTGTACGCGCTCTTTCAGGCCGCTGATGCGCTGTTGCAGCAATTCGCGGGTCTGGGTCAGTTCCCCGGCGCGGCGTTCGTGGCCCACAATGCGTTCTGCCACTTCCCGGGCCAGGTCTTCCTGGCCGGCGGCCAATGCCTTGCTGGCGTCCTGTTCGCGTTTGCTGGCGCTGTCCTGCTCAACGCGGATCTGCCGGGCCAGCGATGCGGATTCGGCCATCAGGGCAGCCAGTTCCTGCTTGGCCTGTTTCAGTTCCTGTTCGGCGTCTCGCAGTTCCTGCTCCAGAATGCGGTTGCCCTGGCCATCCACAACGGCTTCACCCAGTTCGTTAACGCCACCGCGCATGGCGGTCAGAATTTTCTTCAGTACGGTTCTCATGGTTCAGCCCTCACTCAAGCCAGGTAGTCTTCAAAAGTCTGTAACAGGTCGATGGCATTCTCGGCAAGCGTGACCAGTTCCTGCATGATTTCGGTCGTACCGGAGGTGGGGCTCAAGGCGCCATACACCACGTAATGATCGCCGGTTCTTCCCAGTGCGCTGAGGGGCATGGGTACGCTCAGCCGGAGCATGTTTTCATGCAGTTCGTTCAGGCGTTCCGGGTTCAGTTCCTGTTCGTCAAAAAGGTACGCAAGGCACAGAATCTGGGTGTCGGTTACGGTAACGTACACCGGCGTTTCTTCAGCGCCGGAAACGACCACTTGCAGTACCGGCTCGTCACCGGCTACGGGCATCACATCAAAGGTACGGCCTGCATGGGTAGCATCACCCAAGGCCAGGGTGAGGGATTGAGTGTCCACGAATAGCTCCTTCCTGTGGCATTGAATCGGTTCGGCCGATCCGGACGAACCTTGTCCTGTCGCTTGACATTTTATGTCAATAAGCCGAGTCTATACTCCGCAATTAAATATTTGCAAGAAATAGTTTGTTTGCGTTATAAACAACGCCTAATTGTTGACATGAACTGTCACCCCTTGGATTTACCGGAACGGATGTCTGGTCGCGTATGGAAACATTCTTCGCAGTTGCGTTCTCCTTCCCGACGGTGGTTTTCTCCGTACTGCTTTGCGTGGCCATCATCTATTGGCTGATTTCGCTCTCTGGTATGGGCGATGTCGATGCCGAGGGTGATCTTGATGTTGCCGGTGATTTCAGTGGTCTGATGGTGACCCTCGGGTTGCAAGGTGTGCCCCTGCCGCTGGTGCTCACCCTGTTGTTCCTGGCTGGCTGGTTGACCAGTTATTTCATTGTTCTGGCCTTGGGCGCACTGGTGCCGTCGGGCATTCTGCACTGGTTGTACGCGCTGGCGGTGCTGTTCACAGCCCTGGTTGCCGGCCTGTTGGTCACGTCCATTGTCGTTCGTCCCCTTCGGCCCCTGTTTCGCCGTGCCTATCTGCCGCCTCTGCAAAAACGCATTATCGGAACACCCTGCGTGGTGATTTCCTCCTCGGTTTCTGAAACATTCGGGCGGGCAGAAGCCCATCTGGACGGTGCCCACCTGGTGTTGCAGGTGCGTAGCCATTCCCCGTTGTCCCATCGGGAGCGGGCCATCCTCATTGAACATATTCCGGATGCCAACGCCTGGTGGGTGGTGCCGGAAGCTGAATTTCTGTCCGGCGACTCCGCCGGTTAACCCTGCACAAGCGTCCTTCCAATCAGCTCAGGAGAAAGCGTAAATGGATTTATCTTGGATCATCCCGGTCTTCATGACTGTCGGCGTTCTGGTCTTGTTGATACTGGGCATTCTGGCCCTGTTCAAGGCTTTCTATCGCAAGGTTGATCAGGGGCAAGCCCTGATCGTGAACGATCTGTCGCCCACCCCGAAGGTGTACTTCACCGGCGCCATGGTTCTGCCGGTTATTCACCGTTCCGAGACCATGAAAATCTCGGTCATTACCCTGGAGCTGAACCGCACCGGTAAGGAAGGGTTGATCTGTAAGGACAACCTGCGGGCGGATATCACCGTTGCTTTCTACCTGCGGGTCAACGAAACCGCAGATGATGTCTTGCGGGTTGCCAAATCGGTTGGGGTTGGCCGTGCCTCTGACCGCGATGCGGTCAACGAACTGTTCAATGCCAAGTTCAGTGAAGCGCTGAAAACGGTTGGTAAGAAGTTGGAGTTCATGCAGCTGTTCGAAGAACGGCAGCGGTTCCGGGATTCCATTGTTGAAACCATCGGCGAAGATTTGAATGGCTACATCCTCGAAGACGTGGCCATCGATTACCTGGAGCAAACGCCGAAAACCTCTCTGGATCCGAACAACATTCTGGATTCCGAGGGTATCAAGCGCATCACTGAAATCACTGCGCTGCACAACGTAGAAACCAACCGCCTGGAGCGTGACCAGGAGCTGGAAATCCAGCGCAAGAATGTGTCCGCTCGTGAGGCTTCTCTGGAGCTGGAACGCAGTCAGGCGGATGCCGAAGCCCGCCAGCGCCGCGAAATCGAGACGTTGCAGGCCCGCGAAACCTCGGAAACCGAGCAGGTTCGTGAGCAGGAGCGCGCCCGCGCTGAAGCGGCTCGCATCAAGACCGATGAAGAGCTGGCCATTGCCGAAGAAAACAAACAGCGCCAGATCGAGATGGCCATGAAGGCCCGTGAGCGTGCGGTGCAGATTGAGGAAGTGCGCATTCGCCAGGCCCGTGAGCTGGAAGATGTAAACCGTGAGCGTGCGGTGGAAATCGAGCGCATCGGCATGGAAAAAGCGCTGGAAGAAGAGCGCAAGGAAATTGCCGACATCACCAGCCAGCGTATTGCGGTTGAGCGAAACGTGGCGGAAGAGGAAGAGAACATCAAGGATGTTCGTAACCGTTCCGAAGCTGAGCGTTTGAAGGTGAAGAAAGTGGTTGCGGCCGAAGCCGACGCCGAAGAGCTGAAGCTGATGGATGTGAAGGCTGCGGAAGCAGCGTTTGAACGTTCCAAGCTGGAAGCCGAGCAGGTGCGTGTTAAAGCACAGGCAGATATGGACGCGGCCGAGAAGAAATCGGTGGCGGATGAGAAGCTGGCCCGTGGTCGTCAGGCGATGGCAGCGGCCGATGGCCTGGCCGATGCCCAGGTCAAGGAAGCTCAGGCAACCGCGATCCGTGCGGATGGTCTGGCCCGTGCTGAAGTTAAATCGGCCACCGCGAAGGCTGACGAAGAAGCCGGCCTGGCCGAAGTACGCGTGCTGGAGCAACGCCTTGAAACCGAAGCCATGGGCGAAGAGAAGCTGGGTCTGGCCAAAGCGGATGCCCGTAAAGCCATGGTACTGGCGGATGCGGAAGGCGAGCAGCGCATGGGTCTGGCCAAGGCCGATGCCCGCGAAGCCATGGCCAAGGCCGAAGCATCTGGCCTGGTCGAGAAGCTCAAAGCCTACGACAACATGTCTGAAGAGGCACGTCACTTTGAAGAGTTCCGCATGAACCTGGAAGTTCATGAGAAGGAAGTGATGGCGCAGATCGAAGCCCAGAAAACCGGCCTGCTGGAAAATGGTCGCGTGATGGCGGCGGCCCTGAAAGACGCCAAGTTTGAAATGATTGGCGGCGACGGCGGCATCTTCGAGAAGTTTGCCCAGGGGCTGGGTTACGGCAAAAGTGTGCAGGGCGTTCTGGATAAGTCGCCCTCGCTGCAGGCAGCCCTGGCCGGCATCGCCGGACGGGTTTCCGGTGAGAAGTCCAGCCGGACTTCGGAAACCGCCTGAAGCTCCAGTGACCGCCGGACTTAGCTTCGGCGGTCACTGTTCCCTTTCAGATTTCCCTTCAGTTCAGGATGATTTGGTATGTCGACGGATCGCACCGGCCTTGAAAGCATTGTTCAGGAAGGCTCTGCCTTCGAAACCATCCAGCGGCGGCTGAAAGAGCAGGGCGGGCAGCTCCGGGAGCAGGTGTCCGGGTTGAATCAGGCCCGGGAAGAGGTTTTCGGCAGTGCCGGCATGAACGTACTTGGCCGGGCCCGGGTCAGAACCGAAAACAATGCCATTGCACGCGATGTGGTTCGTCTTGGGGACAAACTGCTGTTCGGCTTCAATCTCCAGCTCGGCTTGCGCAAGTCTCTGGCGGTTGAGGATGTGTTCCGGCTGTACCACCTGAATGACGGCGACAGCGGTTTCGAAATGACCGAAGCCGCCATCGAAGGCTCTTTCCTGACCGATGCCCGCTTCGCCACAGACTTCCGGGAACTGCAGCAGTACTACAACACCGCCACCCTGTCTCAGCTTGTCATCCTCAAGGGCATGTTGCTGATGGCGTTCCGTATTGGGGACAAGCTGGACGACCTGAGGGTGTTCCGCTGGGAACTGAAGCCGGATGGCAACGTAAACCGATACGTGGACAACCGGGGCGAGCGCGACCTGACCTTCCCGGACCGTTTCAGCTTCCCCTGGAAAACCGTTGGCCGTGACAGCCAGGTACAGGGCCGTTCGCCGCATCTGAACATTGCCGACACCCTGTTTGTTGACAACCTTCGGGGCAACATCACTTTCAAGGTGGAGAACAACACCGCCACCGGCGAGGGCATCTATCAGGACGCGGTGGAGTCTGACTCCCAGTCCCTGGACGACGCCAGCTTTGACTACGCTGACCTCGGCGAGATTCTGCTGGTGCGGATTCTGCCGTTCAACGAAAAACACTGGCGCTACTACCTGTTCAATCGCACCCAGCGCAAGGTTGAACGGGTGGATGCCATGGCCGGCTCGGTGGCGTCGTTGCCGGACAATCATGGCCTCATATTCCCCTCCGGCTATTACCTCACCACCGGTGAACTGAAAACCTTCCAGATTCCGGAAGGGGATTTCCGGCTCAAGCGCACCCTGCGCTCACCGAACGGTGAGGACATGCTGTATGTGTTCTACGAGCAACTCACCGGGCAGGTGATTCTGTTCCGATACAACCTGATCCGGAAACAGGCGGATGTGCCCCTGATTGGCCATGGCTTCGCACTGTTCGAGAACGGTCATCTGGTGGTCTTCAATGCCGATAACGAACCGACCCTGGTGCACCCGCTGCAGGTATGGGAAACCCCGTTTACCTCCGAGAGCTTCCATGCCCAGGCCAGCGTGGCAAACGATTCGGAACTGGCTCGGATTGGCAATCCGGAACTGGTGCGGGGCATTGCCGAATTAAACACGGTAGTGACGCTGGTGGACTCCTCCAGCGCCAGTGAGCGCCACTTCACCAGCCTGATTCGCACCGTTGACCGGGTGCTCGACCAGTTCTTCTGGCTGTCTGGCAGGCAGGAAGAGGTTCTGTTCTCTGGGCTTCATCAGCACCTGACAACCATCCGTGGCACTGCGGAACTGGTACTGGATGAGTATGAGAAAGTTCAGAGCATCCGGGCGCAGACGGAAACCGCCATTAATGATGTGGCTGAGGCTCAGGGCATTTTGATGCGAGACCTGAAGCCGGACAGCTGGAAAGCGCCGGATCAGTTCGTCAGTTACCTGGCCCGCCTGCGCGAACATCGGGGGCGGGTGCGCACCCTGAATGATCGGCGGTATGCCGATAAGGCCCGTATCGAAACGCTGGAAAGCGATCTGGCCGAGGCTGAGGAGCGGCTGACGGAGCGAACCTTCCGTTTTCTGGCCTCACCGGAGGCGCTGGATGGTTACCGCAAGACCCTGACCGAATTGCAGACCGACCTGGCCGAGGCCGACACCCGGGATACCCTGCGCAAGATTGTAGACCGCTACCGGGAGCTGACTTCCGGGCTGGATATGATTCAGGGCATGCTGGCGTCCATGGCCGGTGACGATGCCGCCCTGGAAACCGCCATCACCGATAACATCTCCGGCATCTACGCCACCATCAACCAGCAGCGCTCGGAAGCGGAACTGCGCCTGAAAGAGCAGGGCAGTGCCGAGGCCCGGGCCCAGTTTGCCGCCCGGCTGCGGTTGTTTGAGCAGAGCCTGGCCAACGGCGTGAGTTCCCTGACCGATGTGCGGGAATGCGATGGCCTGATGACCCGTATGCTCGACCAGTTGCAGGAACTGGAAAGCCAGTTTGGCGAATACGATGAGTTTCTTGCCGCCATTCTGGAGCAGCGTGAGAACGCCCACGAAAGCATTGAGGCCCGGCGCCAGCAACTGCAGGATCAGCAGCAGCGCCGGGTAACGACACTCACCGATGCCGCCGAACGCATACTCCGGAACGTCACCCGGCGGACCGAGCGGTTCGCCAGCCCGGAAGAACTGCACGCCTTCTTCGCCTCCGATGCCATGGTGGCGCGCCTGCGCAGCATGGCCAAAGAGCTGCGGGAGCTGGGCGCGGCCATGGAAGCGGATGACTGCCTGGGGCAGCTCAAGGCCGCCCAGGACACCGCGCTCAGAAGTGTTCGTGATAAAGCCGATATCTTTGAAGATGGCGGCGCCGTGATCCGTTTGGGCAAGCACCGGTTCAGTGTCAACCAGCAGGAGCTGGACCTGACGCTAATCCCGCGAGACGACCACGTGCTGCTCCACCTGACCGGTACCCAGTATTATGAGCGCCTGGACGAGCCAGAGCTGGACCGCCTGCGCGGCTACTGGAACATGAGCCAGCCGTCGGAGTCAGACAAGGTCTACCGGGCCGAGTACCTTGCGGCACTGGTGATTGAGGAATTCCGGCAGGCATCTGATCTGCCCGTCAACGTGGCCGATCTGGATGAGCTGACCGACTACATCCGCAAATTCGCCTCCCCCCGCTACCGTGAGGGCTATGAAAAAGGCATTCACGACCACGATGCCGCCTTGATCGTCAGTACCCTCTGGCCGGCTATCCAGAGCGCCGGATTGCTTCGATTCAGCCCCAAGGCCCGTGCCCTCGCCATGCTGTACTGGGCCGAGGTGGCCCGGCAGGATCTGGCGGCACAACAGTTGCGTTCACGCTGCCTGTCTGCCGGTATTCTCAGCCGGATGATGCAGTCGAATGAATTGTTGTACTCCCTGGAGCAGGAACTTGCTCCGCAGATGTCGGAGTTTGTCGCCCATCATCAGCTGGCGCTAGCGGAAAAAGGCAGTGCCGAGCGTACCCTGATTGAGTCGGCGGCCCAGTATTTAGTGCAGCAGCTGGCGGAGGAAAACGAGCAGTTTGATATCACCCGTTATGCGGGTGAGCTGGCGGCCGGTTTCACCGAATCCCTGAAACGGGATAACCAGTTTGCGCAGTACCAGCAAGCACTGGATGTGGTGAGCGGCCAGCCGGCGGCTCGCTGGACCATTGCCCAGCATTGGCTGAAGGCCTGGATGGGCAAAACCGACCAGCAACACCTGATGCATTACCTGCCGGAAGTGGTGGCCGTCCTCAATGTGGGCGATGCCATCAAGACCGGCGTTCGCAGCGTTGAGCTGGCCTTTCATGTGGAAGGCCTGCTGGGCCAGCACAGCCGCATCAACGAGCGCGCCCTGAGCCTGCAGCTGGACGAGTTCGATGAGCGCCTGCGCTACCACCGGCAGGAAATCATTCCCGGCTGGCAGCAATTGCAGGAAGTCCGCCACAAAGTCCTGGAGCGCTGGCGCGATCAGCTGCGCCTTGAGGAGTTCCGGCCCCGGCCGCTGTCGTCTTTTGTGCGCAACAAATTGATCAGCGAAAGTTATCTGCCGATCATCGGCGACAACCTGGCCAAGCAGATGGGTACCGCCGGTGAAGACCGGCGCACAGACCAGTCCGGCCTGTTGATGATGATTTCGCCACCCGGCTACGGCAAGACCACCCTGATGGAATACGTGGCAAACCGCCTGGGCCTGATCTTCATGAAGATCAACTGCCCGAGCCTGGGCCACGATGTCACCTCCCTGGACCCGGAAAAAGCGCCGCACTCCACCGCCGAGGCAGAGCTGATCAAACTGAACCTGGCCCTGGAAATGGGTAACAACGTGATGCTGTATCTGGATGATATCCAGCACACCCATCCGGAGTTCCTGCAGAAATTCATCTCCCTGTGTGACGGCACCCGGCGCATTGAGGGGGTCTGGCGCGGCCGCACTCGCACCTACGACATGCGCGGTAAACGCTTCTGTGTGGTCATGGCCGGTAACCCCTACACCGAGAGCGGTGAAGTGTTCAAAGTGCCCGACATGCTCGCCAACCGGGCCGATATCTACAACCTGGGTGACGTGCTCTCAGGTATGGAGCACGCCTTTGCACTGTCCTACATCGAGAACAGCCTGAGCTCCAACCCGGTGCTGGCGCCCCTGGCCACCCGTGGCATGGCGGATTTCTACCGCTTTGCCGACCTGGCCGAAGGCAAGTCGGTGGCGGACTCCGATTTTGAACACGATTACAGCGCCGCCGAGCGGGACGAAATTGTCTCCCTGCTGAAAAAAATGATCCGGGTGCGGGAAACCGTGCTGCGAGTGAATCAGGCCTACATAGCCTCCAGTGCCCAGGCCGAGGCCTATCGCACCGAGCCGACGTTCAAGCTGCAGGGCAGTTACCGGAACATGAACAAGCTGGCAGAGAAGCTGTCGCCGATCATGAGTGAGGAGGAACTGGAAGCCCTGATTGATGACCACTACCAGGGTGAATCCCAGCTGCTGACCCAGGGCGCGGAAGAAAACCTGCTGAAACTCAAACAGATGCGCGGCACCCTGAGCGAGGCAGAAGCCGCCCGCTGGCAGTCGATCTGCGAAGAATACCGCCGCCGCCAACAGGCCGGTGGTGATGAAGAAACCGGCGTGAAAGTAGTGCGCCAGCTGGGCCTGATTTCCGAGCACATGCAGCAGTTGGGACAGCAATTGGTGGCCGGAATGGACAGCCGAAGGGAGTCCGAACCAGATCTCGACAAGGCCTTGAGCGAGTTGTCCCGCTCGCTGGAAACCGGCCTCACCGAAGGCCTGCAATCGGTGCAGCTCAACCCGGCGGTCACCGTCAACCTGGACAGCCCACCCCAGGTGGGCGATGCCCTGATGGCGTTTGCGAGGATCTTCGAGGAGTCCATTGTGCCGCTTGTGAAAACCATGGATGGCAAGCTGGACCTGGATCTGAAAACCCAGCAGGAAATGAGCCGGGTGTTGAGGGTGATTCGGGAGTTGCAGGAGCGGCTGCTGACCCAGTAGTCGGTAAATGTTGATGGTATACAGGCAGGCCGCTGGAGATCATCTGGCGTCTGACCTTGAACTGAGCAGGAATGAAAGCTTCAAGGATGAAAGACATGCCACCTGGAGAGCAACAGCTTTGGCTTTTGGCGTTGAGCGGCCCCTTGGTCGCTTTGAACCGCAAAGCGGGGGCTAGATACGATGTCCCTTCGTTCTGGGCAGCAGATGCAGGCACTGAACAAGGCGACTTACTCAGCTCCGCCTGGGGCATTGAAGATCGAGAGGGCCTGCTTGAGACCGTCTCACGCATGGCTGACCGTGGCCACGCGGTTTCGATCGGAGCGAACTATTGGGCCTGGCATCAGGTTTTGCCCAGCGACCGGGAAAGTGCTCGATCAGAGATGCCTGAATTGAACCGCCTACGGGATCTGTTTCTGGATAGAACAGCCCTGCTTACAGGCCCCGGGGGCATTCGTGCCTGGGATTTGGGGCGCATGAGTTATCTTCTGCGCAACGGATTGTACCTCGGGTACATCAGCGAGCAGGAATGCCAGTATCTTCATCTACAACTGGGATATCGCGCGCTTTACTGGTATCGATCCTGGGATCAATACCTGTGCGGTTACTTCAGTGGTCGGATGCTCTGGATGGCACTGGAAATCGAGTCCCCGGATGAATTAAAGGCATTTTTGTTCGATGAAGCCCCGCCCTGGTTGAGCCGCATTTTTAATGAAGTTTTGACCGATCCCGACAACCCGGCCACTTATTTACCCTGGGCAATGGCTCTTGACCAGATCGAGCGCCCGAACTCTCTCGGTGAGGAGGGGTTATGAACGAGGCGTATTGGGGCGTTCTGGGGCTGACACCGACAGAGGATGAACGGGTGATCCGAAAGGCCTACCTATCGCTCCTGCCGGGAGTGCATCCAGAGGAGGACCCGGACGGATTCAGGGCACTGCGGGAGGCCTATGAGTTTGCTCTCGAAAGTGCCCGGCAGAACGATCTTTTGGACGGAGATGATGAGCCGCAGGCAACGATTGAAGATCCAGAGCTGATCGACGCGCAGCGATGGATGGATCAGCTGATCTCTATAGCGAATGATCCTGAACAGCGCTTTCTGGAGGCATCGTATGAAACTGTCCTCCAGGAGCTGACGGCCTGTTCACTGCAGGTCCGTTATTTACTGGCCCAGCCAACCTTCAACTGGGCTCTCGATAACGGCTGGCTGCCAAATCAGGTGTTAGCCAGGTTAAGGGATTTCCTGGATTGGCGAAGCCTGTTGCTCCGGTATTCGTCGGAGCAGAGCGCACAGCTTGAGGGGTTTCTCGACGGGCTGGATGCAGCGGACGTATTCGACCTGTCCACGCTCGCACCATTTCCGACCCATGCTCAAAGTGCCGCACTGAGCTATTTTTCTGCCTTGGTATCGGCATTTGGGCGCGGCAATCTGCGTGAGATCGACCGGTTGCTGAACGAGCATGGGGTCACGGTGATTCCGGCATGCCGGGAATTGGCGATACTGCTGCTACGTTGCCATGTCGCGATAGAAAAACGTGTGCCTGATGTCTGGTTGAGTTGCGCTGAGCGGATACTGCCGGCGCTTGCCAACCAGCGGCCGGATGACGCGGCCTGGCTTTTTGCACACCTGCATTTCCACAGAAAGGATTATGCAGCCGCCATGACCGCTATTCGGCCGATGATTTCGGTAGATGCGGCTCCTGCGGTAAAGAGTTTTGTGATTGAACTGCATCGCCGTTGTGGTCAGGAGTGGGTCCCTCTGTGGACGGTATTGCTGAACCCGGATTTGCGGGACATGCCGAATGCCGCGGATTGTATGGTCCTGGTTATGTCGAAGTACGCCTTGGCCGGTGTCGACAGCCCCTTGAGCAAGCAGGTGCGGCGGTTTATTGATGCCAGACTTTCACCTTCGGCTTCCGCTGTCATTGCTGACATGGTTCCCATTGGCGATGGCGATGGGCTCGCGTCACTCTATGGATGGGTAATGCAATTACAAGGCGCGCCGTCGTTCTTGCAGAATGAGTTCGCGCACCGTTGCAAACAGCATTGTGGCCCGGCAAATTTTGAAGTGTCATTCCAGATTGCGTTAGACCTCGTGGAAGCACACAGCTCTCGTCAAAAGATCTTGAGTTACGAGTTTGATGAGCTGATCGAAGCCGCGAAGAAAGGCACCTTGCCGGCCGCATCACGGTTTACCTTGTTGAGTGCAATCAGTCGCCAGCCAGACATGTCCATCGAGGCCCTGCAGCGGCTTGCCGATGCCGCAGGCATGGACGTGGAGACCGCAAACCAGACTTTGATACCACGGACAGCTGTCGAGTGGGCGGAGCTGCGCCTGAACCTTGCAGGAGAGCATTGGGTCGACTGTGCTGATTTTCCGCTAAGCGATGATGACATCAGCGACTGTATTCGTTTTGGATTTCTCCTGGATTGTCATCCGGGCTGCCTTTGGGAGGCTTCCTGGAGGGATTTGCTGGAGCGTGTTTCTCATCAGCAGGAGAACACGCTGTTCCGGCGCTTGTCAGGCCTGCTGTTAGGGCTGAGCGATGGCTCGAAGGGTATCGAGGACATTAAAGAGTTCTGCCGGGCCAACGTGAACCTTATGGACTGCTCTGGATTTAGCCCCACTTTTGCACGGCTGCTCTGTGCCTCTCGGATGAGTTACATCCTTCTGCAGAATGGGTTTGAAAAAGAACAGCTCCCTGACGCCAGCTGGGTGCCTGTTCTGGCTGCGGTGTTGGGTGCGTGTCAGGCCAGCTTCGTCGATAACATGTTGTTCTACGCGCTCCTCACCATTGATAAAGATCTCGGGCAAACCTTCTCTGATCGGCTGGCAGCTCGAGAGGCACCCGCATTGCACCGTCTCAAAATACCAGGCGGTGTCAGGTTTGCCGAGGCCATCTCCATGGCGCCTGGTGACCGTGCCAAGGTTAATAACTGGGGTGACGGCTTCCCGGACTTTGTTGAAGGGGCGGTCGACATACTGGCAGTCCTGAATCGGCACCAACCCCATGAGCAGCCTTCACAAGACCTGGTTCGACGGGTGTATGAGACCTATGCCGGGGAAAGTGAGCATCAGGAAATCGCCGGCAGGCTGCTGTGCGGACTGATTCTGGGTAGTCTAAAAAAACGACTCATCGATACGCGTGAGCAGGCTAAACCGCCCAAAGACACGACCCTCTACCCATTCTGGTTCGGGGGTCTGCTGAGCCGCCGCGGTTTTGCACTTCATCTGCTTTGCTACTTTGCCGCGGGTTTGGCCTGGCTGTACTACCCGGCCACGCCGCCATTCGGTGTGTTTTTACTCTTTCTTGCGGCCATGACGACAACGATGTTGAGCAGTCTCGTGCGTCGGATGAGAGACGCTGGCCTGGGTAAGGTAAGGATGACTCTGGCTGCACTTGTGAGCGTCGCTATGCCTGTCATTGGCCTGGTGATAGCCACTGTACTGATATTCAAACCCTCGGTTCACAGCCATTCCGACCAGCCTGACGAAGCCAGTGGCTTATTGTCGGCAATGTCGGGCTATGGCGAAGCCGGTCGGAAACCGTAAAGCATAAGGACAGTGCGATGAAATCACTTGCCATAGGTATCGACCTTGGTACCACGAACAGCCTGATAGCGGTTTGGCAGGATGGTAAGTCAAAGCTGATTCCTAACAGCCTTGGCCAAATAATGACCCCTTCAGCGGTCAGCCTTGATGAAGACGGTTCGCTGCTTGTTGGAGCGGCAGCCGCAGCACGACGTGTCACACACCCGCAGCGCACAGCTGTGGCTTTCAAGCGTTTTATGGGCTCGGAGCACCGGTTCGAACTTGGTGATGGCCACAGTTATACACCGACGGAGTTATCGTCGTTTGTTTTGGCAAGCCTGAAGCAGGATGCAGAGAGCTTTCTTGGCCAGGAAATAAACGATGTGGTGATCTCGGTCCCCGCTTATTTCAACGATGAACAACGCAAGCATGCGGCCTTTGCGGCAGAATTGGCGGGTTTGAACGTCGTCAGGTTGATCAACGAACCGACCGCCGCCGCGTTGGCCTACGGCCTGCACGAAAACTCGGACCGGTTGTCCCTGGTGTTTGACCTCGGTGGCGGAACCTTCGATGTTACTCTGCTGGAGTACGTGGGTCCGGTGATCGAGGTGCGCTCTTCTGCCGGCGACAACTTTCTGGGTGGGGAAGACTTTACCAGGGCGATTGCCGATGCCTGCCTCGACTCTTGGGGCCTGAAGGCAAGCGAAGTTGATTCTGCATCTATGGCGCTCTTGCTCGCAAAAGCCGAACAGCTGAAATGCAGGCCGGTCCGCGAGCGTGGCAAGCTTTGCTGGGCCTGGCAGGGCAAGGAATTTGAGTGGTTTACGCCAGAGGCCCTTGCCCGGGCATGGCAGCCATTGATCGACCGGCTGAGGCAACCTGTTGAGCGCGCCTTGAGAGACTCGAGAATAAACCCCCGTGAGCTAGATAACGTGGTTATGGTGGGTGGCAGCACCCTCTTGTGGGAGGCGCAGCAACTGGTGAGCCAACTGTTCGGAAAAATGCCCCTGCGTCACCTGGACCCGGACACCGTTGTGGCTCAGGGCGCTTCGGTGCAGGCTGCTTGCCGCCTTCGGGATGAGGCCGTTCAGGAAATCATCATGACGGATGTGTGCCCGTACACCTTGGGCATCGCGATCTCAAGTGAGGTCAATGGTGAGCGCATGAATGGCTTGATGTCACCGATCATCGAGCGAAATACGACGATACCCGCGTCCCGCGAGCAGCACTACTACACGACAGCAGACGATCAGACATCGGTTAATGTGCTGGTCTTTCAGGGCGAACGCCCGAGAGTGCGGGATAATGTCTTTATTGGCGATATTACGGTGCCTGTTCCGCCGGCGCCGGCCGGTGCAGAGTGCATTGTTGTGCGTTTCAGTTATAACGTGGATGGTCTGCTGGAAGTGGACGTGACCGTGCAGAGCACCGGCGAGAAAATTGAGCGCCTGATTGATCGTAGCCCGAATGGGCTGAGTGAAACCCAAAAGCAGGCATCGCGAGAGCGACTGAGGGCCATGAAAATTCATCCTAGGGATGAGATGCCCAACCGTACGCTTCGAGCCAGGCTGGAAAGTGCCTATGCCCAGACTCTGGGCCGAGAACGTGAAGAGGTCATGCACTGGTTGAATCAATTTGACGCGGTGCTTGCCGGGCAGGATGACCACGAAATCCGGCGTGTGCGGGAGCGGCTTGAGAGCGCTCTTGCGGAGTCGATACAGTTCAGTTGAAAGAATGACCTTCAGCCTCACCATCCACGCAGCAGTCTGGCATGACGATGGCGGCGTCCTTCAGCTCCTGAAATTCATCAGCCTTGGTCAAAAAAGTTTCACGCACAGGTAACCCTGTTTGTGAACACTGGCTCCGCAGTATCATTCATTAAACAAGGAGCTGGTTATGAAGTTACTCACGTTGGCGGGCATCGTGTTGTGTTCGATCTCTATCGCCGTCGCCCACGCCGGGCCGAAGAATCAGGATGGGCAGAATTGGTTGCCGCCGGGCCTTGCCAAGTGGCAGGATTCATCGGATTGGGGTAAGCACCACCACGGGAAGTTCAAGGGGCAGGAATCGGTGCAGCTTGGGCCGCGCCCGTTCTGGCTGGTACAGGATATGGACGAGGGACCGTTGAAGGAGCGGCTTCAGTCCTGCAGTGCCCGTTCGTTCAAACCCTCGGACTTCTCCATCGGCCATCGAGGCGCGCCGCTACAGTTTCCGGAGCACACGCGGGAATCCTACATTGCTGCGGCCAAAATGGGGGCGGGCATTGTCGAATGTGACGTAGCCTTTACCAAGGACCGGGAGCTGGTTTGCCGCCATGCCCAGAACGATCTGCACACCACCACCAACATCGTTACCATTCCTGAGCTGAACGCGAAATGCACGCAGCCCTTCGTGCCGGCCGATCCGGCTTCCGGCGCGCCTGCGCAGGCCGAATGCCGTACCAGTGACATCACACTTGCGGAGTTCAAAACCCTGAAGGGCAAGATGGATGCCTACAACTCGGAGGCAACTACGCCGGAGGAATACCTTGGCGGGACGGCCGACTGGCGGACGGACCTCTACACCGCCCGCGGCACTCTGGCAAGTCATCGTGAAAGCATTGAGCTGTTTAAGGCGCTGGGGGTCAAGTTCACTCCGGAGCTGAAGTTCCCGGTGGTGGATATGCCGTTTGAGGGCGATTACAGTCAGCAGGATTATGCCCGCCAGATGATCCAGGATTACATTGATGCCGGCGTGCCTCCGAGAGACGTTTGGCCGCAATCCTTCAACCTGGGCGATGTGCTCTACTGGGTTAACGAAACACCCCGCTTTGGCAAGCAAGCGGTGTTCCTTGATCAGGAACCGATTACCCCAGACAACATGTCCCTGGCCTTCATGGAGAACCTGAAAGCCCGTGGTGTGAATATCCTGGCGCCCGCAATCTGGAAAATGCTGACATTGGATGGCCATGGCGAGATTGTGCCTTCCGAGTATGCGGAGAATGCCCGCGCGGCGGGACTGGATATGATCGCCTGGACGGTTGAACGGAGCGGTCCGCTGGCCACCGGTGGTGGTTGGTATTATCAGACCGTCACAGACGCCATCAATAACGACGGCGATGTGTTCAACGTGATTGATGTGTTGGCCCGGGATGTTGGCGTAATCGGGATATTCTCCGACTGGCCGGCGACCACGACCTATTACGCAAACTGCATGAACGTGAACAGCGGTCGGTAAGTTGAGCGACGGTGGGTCAGGGTGTGTGAAGCGCGCTGACCTGCCGTGAACCTGCGCCTTCTTTGGCGTATGATCTCCACCTCAACTTTTGACGAGCCCCACAGGAGCCCAATATGATCTGGACCGTTTATTTATCCGGCGAAATCCACACCGACTGGCGTGAGCAGATTGCTGCGGGTGCCGAGGCGGCGGGCCTGCCGGTTGAGTTCACCTCTGCCAACACCGACCACGAATCCAGCGACGCCGCGGGCGATTTCCTGGGTAAGCCGGAGAGCAATTTCTGGCGTGATCACCAGTCTTCCAAGGTGAATGCCATCCGCACCAAGACTTTGCTTGAGCAGTGCGACCTGGCTGTTATCCGCTTTGGCGACAAGTACAAGCAGTGGAACGCGGCCTTCGATGCCGGCTACTGCGCCGCCATGGGAACGCCTTATATCACCCTGCATGATGAAGACATCGTGCACCCGCTCAAGGAAGTGGACGCGGCCGCCATGGCCTGGGCGCAGACGCCGGAACAGGTGGTTGAGCTGCTGAAGTATGTAACGGCCTGAGTACAGCGTTTTCCGTAACACCATCAACAGGATGTAAAAAGGGCAAAGGAACATGCCACTCTTCACTACCGGCAGTGTTAGGGCAACAGCCCTGACACTTTGCCTGCTTTTTCTCTCGTTACTTGCCATTGATCCCATTCAGGCCAATGCACGGCCGCCTGCCATCCCTCTGGCCAATGTCTATCACTCGGGTGTAAACCTCGAGGAATACTGGGTCAGCGAAAAACTGGACGGCGTCCGGGCCTATTGGGATGGCGAGCAGCTCTGGTCCCGGGGCGGGCATGTATACGCGGCGCCGGACTGGTTTACGGCGCAGTTTCCCCGGCAGCCGTTGGATGGTGAACTCTGGAGTGGTCGCGGGCGCTTTGCTGAGCTGTCCGGGGTGGTGCGCAAAGTGCAGCCGGTGGATCATGAGTGGCGTCAGGTGAGGTTTCATGTGTTTGATCTGCCACAGCCTGAAACCGTGTTCGAGCAGCGTTACCGTCAGTTGGAACAGCTGGTTGCAGCCTCTGGCTCTGAGTATCTGGAATTGGTGGCGCAGCGCCCGGTTGCCAGCCATTCAGAACTGATGGCAAAGCTTGAACAGGTGGTGGCTGCCGGTGCTGAAGGGTTGATGCTAAAGCGAAGAAACAGCCGGTATCAGGCCGGTCGTTCCGATGATCTGCTTAAAGTGAAAACCCATGAGGATGCGGAAGCGAAAGTCGTTGGTCACCTGCCGGGCAAGGGCAAGTACGAGGGGCTGATGGGGGCTTTGGAAGTGGAGCTGTACGATGGCCGGCAGTTTCGCATCGGAACCGGGTTTACCGATGCGGACAGGCGCAACCCGCCGGCGATTGGCTCAATCATTACCTTCCGCTACCGTGGTTTGACCGCCACCGGCTTGCCGAGATTTGCCAGCTTTCTTCGGGTCCGGAATGATGAACCGGTGCCGAAGGCCGATTAGGGCGAGATGGCCTTGCTGCTCTGGGCCAGCTCCTCCAGCGTGCTGTATTCACACTCCAGTTCAGCGATGAAGGTGCGGCCGGAATCGGTCAGGATGTTGTCATCCCGGAGTAGTCGGCGGCCCAAAAGTACCGGGTAGGAAAATTTGCCCCGGTCGGTGAGGGAAAACTGGGTTTCATGGACCTTGCCGCCGAGACAGAAGTCCATTTCGACCACATAGCGCCGCTGTGAGGGGGCGCCCTTGCGTTTGATCAGTACGGTGCGATAGACCGGCCGCTCAAATTCCAGAATCACTTCGTCGTGTTTCAGATCACCCTCGCTGGGCTGGTCTTCGTGGTCACCCAGCGGGAGCTGGAAGCGCACCCATTCCTCGTTGTCCTTCTCGAAAGATTCCACATTCACAGCATGCAGGGACGAGGTCTTGGCGCCGGTATCCAGGCGTGCTTTTAACCGGATGCCGGTCTCGCCCATCACCACCCACTCCACAAAGCCCATCACTTCCGGCTCCGCCGATGCTTGTGACTGAGTCTCGGCCGTGGCCGGGTTGGCAGAGAACAAGAGGCTGGTCAGGGCGATGACAGCAGATCGCATTGGATGCTTCCTTTGGCTGGTCAATCTGAAAAGGTGGAGCGGCACGGGCCGGTCCGTTTTTGTGCAATTCCAGCAAGGTTATCAGGGTCGGTCGCCTGTAGCCCTTTCGGGCAGATTAACAAACCGTGAGCCTGTCTTGCCGGATTTGCTCCGGGGCCGCCACTCTGGCCCGAAAATGGCCAGTGTAATGCACTGCAAAGGGCGTACACTGAAAAAATACTCGGGAGACTAACCATGGTGTCTGTTCCTTCCGCTGGGCGAGTCCAGCAGCACATTTCCGCCATTGCCAGCGGCTTTCTGGGTGACTGGCTGGAGCACCGGGGCAATCCGCTGGCGGTGCCGATGACGGTGTTTGCCGATGGCGAAGCGCTGGATCTGCAGAATCCCCAGCCCGCAGCGCCGGGGAGCGTGCTTTGCCTGTCCATCCATGGGCTGATGGAGCTGGAATCGGTGTGGGATTTTCCGGCCAGGCCCGATGAACACTACGGCACCCACCTCGCCAACACGTTGGGCGATACGTCGGCCCTCAAGCTCCGTTTCAATACCGGCCGGCCCATTTACCGTAACGGCCAGGATCTTGCCGCGTTGCTGGAGCGGCTGGTGAGTAACTGGCCGGCACCGGTCAAGCGGATTGTTCTGATCGGCCACAGTATGGGAGGCTTGCTGATTCGCAGTGCCTGTCATTATGGGGCTGCGAATGATCACCGCTGGGTCAGCCTGAACCCGGATTGTGTGTACATCGGCTCACCCCACGACGGCTCCTGGCTGGCGGTGGGCGCCCATAAAGCGGCAGGCTGGCTGAATCGGGTGCCCCGGGATTATCTGAAAGTGGTGGGCGAGGTGATTGACCTTCGCAGCGAGGGTATCCGCAACTTATCCCGGGGGGATGCTTTTGAACCGGGTACCTCAGATCAACCGCTGTTGCACGGTGCCCGGCATTACGTGATCAGCGGACTGCTCGCCAAGGGCGAACGGCACCCTGTAAACGTTCTGTTTGGCGATGCCCTGGTGCATCAATCCAGCGCCCGTGGTGATCGTCGTGAAGGCTGGGAGCTGGCGGGCATCGCCAATTTTCCCGGTGTTGACCATATTCGCCTGGCCCACCACCCCTTGGTGAGCCAGCAACTGCAGGAGTGGCTGGCATGAAAGGACCGGACAACAACACGCAATGGTGGCTGGGTGTGACGGAGCTGGTGGCCCAAGGCATGCATCACGGCGCGGTTAAGCTGAAACGTGTGCACCTTTCCATTGCAGACGAGAGTTTTCGGGTGCTGGACGCCATTCCGGCCACTCGGCCCGGTAGCCGGCTTGTTCGGGTGTGCCACCATGGTATCGCCAGAGTCAGTTACGACAGCGTGTCGCTGGCCGGTCGTGTGATTGCCGAAGGGGCGGCGTCTGCCGGTGCCCGTTTGGCGATGCGTCGGCAAGACATGACTGAAACATGAATGATTCTTAGTAGGGTTTTAACCCCCAACCAGCCGTTATCTCTGTAGGGTAAACGCATGCAATCGGGATAGAGACATCCGGATTGTTCGTTTCGACGAATGGAAAACCCAACCACAGAGGAAACGCGTTATGAGCTACAAAGCCAGTTTTGCGTGTGCCACGGTTCTGTCTGCTGCTGTACTGACAGCCCCTGCCGTCTGGGCACAGGATAAAGTGAGCCGGGATAACTCAGGGCCATACATCAGTGGTAGTTACGGGGGCTACAAATCCCACGGCGGTGAATTCAAGGATGAAAACGATCTGCTGGGTGCGGCGCTGGGTTACCAGTTCAATGAGTTCTTTGCCCTGGAAGCGGAATACATTGATTTCGGCAAGTTCGGCGATGACGACGTTAAAGCCAAGCTCAAAGGGGTTGGCCTGAGCGCTGTTGGCCGTTTGCCTCTCACTCAGAGTTTCGGGGTGTATGCGAAGGCCGGTGCATTCGCTTCGGCCTTTGATGTGGATGCCTTCGATGAGAGTGAAACCTATGACGAGGTCAATCCGTTTATTGGCGCCGGTGTGGATTTCCGGGTGACCAATAGCCTGACCGCCTTCGCCGAGTATGCCCGCTACAACGTGGATATCGATGAAGACGATTTCAATGGCCAGATTACCAATAATGGTCCGGATTTCGACACCGGCCGGGTTGGCTTGAAGTACCAGTTCTGACTCGTTGCGGGTTTGGGGCGCCGGCTGTAGCAGGCCGGCGCCCCTTTCTTTACGCCTTAGGGTGTTCGGCTTCGTCTGGCCCCGATGTTTGCCCTGCTGGAATAACCTCCAGGCGGTTCCGGCCGTTACGCTTGGCGGTGTATAGCGCCTGGTCGGCCAGCCGGAGATATTCCGCAGATGTGTGCTCTGGTGTTGGAAACCCCAATGCCAGGCCAATGCTGACGGTCAGATCAATCCCTTTATCCTTGCAGGTATCACAGCGCCGGGTTGCGACTTCCTCGCGGAACCGGTTCAGCCGAGCCTTTATGTCATCTGCATCCTGATAACTGGCAAAAATCACAAACTCTTCTCCACCAAACCGTGCCAGACGGTCAGTGTCGCGGCGGAAATGTTCGCGCATGGTATTTGCCAGAGATTCCAGGCACCGGTCACCAGCCTCATGCCCCCAATTATCATTAATTTTCTTGAAATGGTCCGCGTCGACCATGGCAACCGCAAAGCCGGTCTGGTGCCGCAGGCACCATTGAAAGCTGTTGGAGAACTCCCGGTCGAAGTAGGTGCGGTTGCCCAGGCCTGTGAGGTTATCGGTCACACTCAGACGGGACAGAGCGGTATTGGCCTCGGCAAGTTCCCGATTGAGACGGCCGAGTTTCCGGTTCCAGTAGACCAGCAGGGCGGTGGCCAGCAGGCCCAGCGAAAGTATTTGCCAGAACCGGGTATAGTCCACGCGTTCCTCGATTCGCAGGTTGCGCCAGGTGCTTTCAAGCTGAGTGCGCTCTGCAGGTGTCAGGCTCAACACCAGTTTCTGCATGATTCCGTGTAACGTGGGTTCGTCATTGCGGGTGCCGATCGCCAGTGACCAGTCGGCCGGTACCCGGCCAATCACCTTCAGGTCCGCCAGGCCCATTGACTGCATGTAGTAACTGGCGGTGGCCAGTGTAGTGACATAGCCGATCAGCTCCCGGTTCTGAAGTTTTCTCAGGCCCTCTTGCTCTGACTCTACGGTAACCAGTTGCAAGGATGGATTGCGTTTGCGCAGCAATTCGGCAAACGCGTAGCCTTCCACAATGCCAACGCGGCCGCCCTCCAGCTCGTTGAGACGCTGAATGAACGGGGCCTCAATACGGCCAATCACCACGTTCGGTACTTCCAGATAGGGTGAGGTGAAGTCCAGATAAACGGACCTTTCGGGTGTACGCATGGCCATCGGGAACATGTCGCAACGCCGATCCTTCGCCGCGGCGATGGCTTCCTGCCAGTTGCTGGTGGGCACCAGCCGGAAACGCAGGTTACCTCGTTGGCTGAACAGCTCAAGCACATCTGCGGCCAGGCCGGTGTGTTTGCCATCCCTCACACCTTCGAGGGGCATCCAGTCCGGGTCTGCGCAGATGCGAATTTCCCGGTTCCGTTGTTCCAGCCATAGGGATTCGGTGTCTGTCCAGTGCACCAGTTCCGCTGTGTTCAGCGAGGGCTGGTTGCTGGCGCCGAGCCAGCGGGTTTCGATCACCTGTTGTTCCGTTGGCGTAATGCTGGTCAGTGCCTGATTCAGGATGTCTGCCAGCGGCGCCAGGGCCGGTCTCACCCCGAAGCGAAGGTCCTCGCCACTGAAGCCCGGGAGCTGAAGTTCTCCGGCGATTCGGGTGCCACTGATACCCAGTTGCCGGATCCAGTAATTGCCCGAATGCAGGGCTCCGATAACGACATCCACATCGCCGCTCGCCAACGCCTGGAACATGGGTTGCTGTGAGTGGAAGCTGAGCAATGTGCCGTTACTCAGCAATTGCCGAAGCGTTTCCTCATAGTAGATGCCCGCGCCCAGTCCAACCCGATAGTGCTTCAGGTCCTCAAGATTTCGGTAGTTGAGACTCTCATCCCGGGTAAAGATGACGTTGGGA
The DNA here is from genome assembly GCF_009363275.1 of Marinobacter sp. THAF197a. Taxonomy (NCBI): domain Bacteria; kingdom Pseudomonadati; phylum Pseudomonadota; class Gammaproteobacteria; order Pseudomonadales; family Marinobacteraceae; genus Marinobacter; species Marinobacter sp. THAF197a. The sequence continues at coordinate 3,909,531 of NZ_CP045324.1, read as the reverse complement.
ATGATGTGATAGGGCGAGGTGAAGTGGGCGAAGGACTCCCGTTCCGGGCGATGGGACATGTTGGCCATGACATCAATGTCGCCGTTCTTGAGCATGGGAATCAGTTCGTCCCACTGGCCGCTGACAGGAATAGCCTGCAGGCCAGTCAGGTCAACCAGCCGGTTCATAATATCAACGCTCAGACCTCTGACCCGCCCGCCGTCGGTGAAACTGAACGGCGCATAATCATCCATGAATCCGATCCGAACCGGCCCCAGACTCGCCAGGTACTGTCGTTGTTGCGAGCTGAGGGCCAGCTCTGTACCTGCGGAGCCGGTCAAACCGCCAAACTCCTGCCAACGCTGCAGCAGGTGCTGCAGTTTTTCCTCCGGTACGGCATTCAGCCCGGCCTGAATCTGATTGAACAGGTTCAAGTTGTCGGTGAGAACACCAATACGGAAATCCTCCCCGGAGTATTGTTGCAGCGGCGCCGGGCCAAGCAGTTCCAGAAAACGGAAACCGGCCTGGTTGGCGAGATACTCCATAGTGAGTTTGGGGCCCACAGCAATATCGATCCAGCCAAAGGCCAGTGCCCGAACAACGCTCGTCAGGGAGTCGTAGGTGGTCAGTGAAATGCCGGCGTCGGCGAATTCAGTGCGGTAGAAAATGTCCTCTACCATACCAACGCGAAGGCCTTGTAAGTCGTCCAGCGCCTCAATCGTGGGAGTCGGGCGGGCGCTGTCATGCATCAGGTAAATTTCGCGGTAGTGATAAGGTTCGGAGAACAGGACCTTTTCAGCACGGTCCGGACGCCAGGAAATACCGTCTATCGCATCCAGATCTCCGCGCAGGAAGGCCGCATAGATGTCTGGCCAGCTACCGGCACGAAAATCAAAGACCAGGTTGCTGTTGCTGGCCACTTCCCGAAGGACGTCAATGGAGAACCCGGCTGGATTGCGACCTTCAAAAAAAGTGTAGGGTTCGTTGTCGGCCACCACGCCAATTGTGACCACGGGAGAAAGGCTCTCCGGCTCTTCCGCCCGGGCTGCGAACGTCAGCACCGCAATCATCAGTGTGGCCAGCGTTAGCCAGGCAGCGCAGAATTTTCGCTGGGGCGGTTGAGGCAGGCGGCTTTGCAAGGTATACCTTCCCTGTGAATAACAGTGCCAGTGTAGTTGCAGATCGTAACCTTTGACAGTGGTGTGTGGCTATATTGAATACAGATTCAGGCTATGAAACGGCACGCCTTTGATGGAGTAGGGGAATGACAGAAACGGGTTTTGACTGGCAGCAGGTTCCGGCCGCGGTATGGCGCCGGCACCGCTCCGGCCTGAGGGCCATTCGCCGGCTGGATCCGGTCAGATGGGCTGATCTCACGGGTATTGACCGGCAGAAACAGGCGCTGGCCCGCAACACCGAACGCTTTCTGGCGGGGCAGCCCTCGAATAATGCGTTACTTTGGGGTTCCCGGGGCACCGGCAAGTCGTCCCTGATCAAGGCGTTGCTGAACCGTTACCAGGCTGATGGCCTGCGCATGATTGAAGTGGACAAGGATGATCTGGTCAACCTGCCGGAGATTGTCGACGACATCTGCGAGCTGCCGTACCGCTTTGTGATCTTCTGTGATGACCTGTCGTTTGATGTGGGGGAAACCGGCTATAAGGCGCTGAAGAGCGTGCTGGAGGGATCGCTGGAGCTGCCCCCGGAGAACGTGCGGGTGTATGCCACCTCCAACCGCCGGCACCTGATGCCAGAGTTTATGAATGACAACCTGAAAAGCGAGGTGCGCGACGGCGAGCTGCACCCGGCGGAAGCCATTGAAGAACAGGTCTCACTGGCAGACCGGTTCGGGTTGCAGCTGTCGTTCTATCCGTTTTCCCAGGATATCTATCTGCAGGCGGTGGACGCGCTGTTTCCGGAGGTGGCAGACCGCTCGCAACTGCACCAGGAGGCCGTCCGGTTTGCCACCGGCAAAGGCGTCCGCAACGGCCGCACAGCCCAGCAGTTCTACCGGCAGTTTGCCGGTGACCCCAGATTCCGCTGACGCCGGCTATTGCCGGCGGGCCATGCGGATAAACCGGTGGTGGATGGTCCGGATGCCCAGGAACACCAGCACCATGATCACCGGGATGGCCACGCCCAGTACCAGGGATTTATTGAACGCCAGGCCGCTGTCCTGCAGCACGTCCAGGCCGAGCTTCAGTAGGCTGATCAGGTAGTAGGAGATCGCCACCACCGAGAAACCTTCTACCGTGTGCTGCATCATTAATTGAATGCGGGAACGGCGGTCCATGGAACTCAGCAACTGCTGGTTCTGGCTCTGGATCGCCAGTTCCACCCGGGTACGCATCATGTCGGAGGCGCGGTCCACCCGGCGGGACAGGTCTTCAAGGCGTTCTCCCACGGCTTCGCAGGTTTTCACGGCAGGTGTCAGCCGGCGGGTCATGAATTCGCTGATGGTCAGGTGGCCGGAGACTTCGTCTTCCCGCAGTTCTTCCAACCGGGTCAGTACCAGTTCGTGGTAGGCCCGGGTGGCGGCAAAGCGGAAGGTGGAATGGGCCCGGTAGGCTTCGATCCGGGCGGCAATGTGGGTCAATTCGGCCAGTATCTGTTGTTCGTCCAGGGATTCGTTATCCGCCAGGGACTGGGTGATGGTGGCCAGTTTGTGGTCCATGTCGTTCAGACTGGGCGTCATTTCCCTGGCCAGTGGCAGCGCCAGCAAAGACATCAAACGGTAGGTTTCAATCTCCATCAGGCGTTGTACCAGTCGGCCCAGCTGGCTATTGGACATCTTGTGATTGAGTACCATGAACCGGCCGAAATGGTCGCTGTGCAACTGGAACGAGCCCAACACCCGGGCAGCGCCTTCCTGTGGGCTGCTACCAATCAGGCGCATACCTTCAAAATACTTGCGCATGAACGCCAGTTCGCTGCGGGCGTCCTCTTCTGACGGGCGCACTTCAATGTGAAAGGCGCCAACAATGGTGCCGTCCAGCTGTTCCAGCCAACCCTCAGGTAATGAGCTGATGCCGGTCTCGGCAAACGGGTCGGCACTGGAAACGTCCAGGTTGGTGAAGGTGTAAGAGGCAAACTCCATATGCACTTCACGTCGGACTCGCAGCTTGCCGAAATTGTGCTCATAGCAACTGACTTCCTGTTCCGGCCAGGGCTCGCCCAGCAGTCGGTGCAGGCGCTGCAGATGCGCGAATTGTGTTCGGCGCTGCTCCGGGGTGACCAGCACGGCAATGTGGGTCACCCGGGCGGTGGAGGGAATCACCTGGAAGGGGCGCGAATGCAGTTCCTGGTAAAGATCTGCCCGTAAGGGGTGAAAATCCAGGGATGACGTTTCGGCACTCACAATGTTGATCCTGTTTCCGGGCGGTATACCGGGATGATAACCCGGAAGCTCACCCCGTCAATGCCACTTTGGCGGGTGTTTCGGGCCTCCACATGGCCACCATGGTAGTCGGCAATAAGACGTACGATCAGCAATCCCTGCCCCAGGTGCCCCTCGCTCTGACCCTGGCGCTGGGAGACAAAGGCACCAAAAATGTCCACACCGGCCTGTTCTGGCAATTGTGAGCCTTCGTTGAAAACACTCAGTTGGTAATGGTCCGAATGGCGTTGCAGGCTGACCTCTATGGTGCCGCCTTCGGGGGTAAAATCCCGGGCGTTATCCACAAGCTTGTCGAGCATTTGCACCAGCATTTCCGGTGAGCCCAGTAGCGGACATTCAGCATCGGGCGTTTGGTAACGGATCTGGTGGTCGGCATCCAGCTGCTGGTACGCCGCGGTGGCTTGCGCGACCACCTCGGACAGGTCGAACCGTTCTTTGTCGGCCTGGTCGAAGCTTTGTTCCAGCCGCGCCGCTTCGCTCATGCTGTTCAGTATCCTGCGCAGCCGCTCGGTGGCCCCGGCGGCCCGTTCCAGGTATTGCTGCCGTTCCTGCTCGGAGCTGTTATGAGCGAGGTTCTCGAGGGACGATCTGACCACCGCCACGGGGGTTTTCAGCTCATGGGACAGACGGCGGGAGAAACTCTCCAGATAGTGGTTGTAACTCTGCAGCCGTTCCACCATCTGGCTGAAATGCTGTTGCAGTTGCCCCAGTTCATCCCGGGTTCTGGCCGAGGGCACCTGGCTGAGAATCCGGCCATCTTCGTCCACACTGGCGCTGACCAGGCGCTGCAGGCGGGCAATTCGCCAGGACAGCCAACTGGCGTAACCCAGCAATACCAGGGTTAGCGCGAGAATGATCAGAAGGCTGCGGGCCAGGACACTGCCAAGGGCCGAGCCGGAGACGGTGAGCAGTTGGTCGAGGGATTGTTCCAGTACCAGCGAGCGACCGCCAAACAGATCATGCTCGGTGGCCAGCCAGACCGAGCCGTCATTTCGCCCGACCAGATGGTTGTCTGGCAGACCACCGGTGATCAGCCGATGGCCCGTTTCTGCCAGCGGTGTCGGCTCTGGCTGGTAGAGCTGAATCAGCGCTCGCAAAGCGTTCAGTGTGATTTTCTCAAGCACTTGCACGGGGGACAGGTCATCAAAATCCGGGCCTTGGCCCGTGGCCGGATGCCGGTGATGGGCAACTATCCAACCCGCCGGCTCAACCACGGTGACTTGCTGGCCGTCACCGAGCTGGTCCGCCAAGGCCCGTTCCAGCTCCGGGATTCGTTGCACCAGTGGGGGTGGTGGCTCAGTACCGGTGCCGGGTACTGACGACTCCTGGCCTCCCTGGGTCACCTGGAAGCCCAGCAAGCTGCCCCGCGCAGGCTGCGGCATCTGCAGCTCCAGCTGCCAGCCAGCCCCCCGATCCCGCCAGGCACCCTGAACCCGATAATCCGGAGTTTGCTGGCGATCTTCCCGAATGGCATTCACGCTGCCCGGTGCTGAGGTTCGTAGTGTCCAGCGTTGCCGTGGCACCGGCTGTTGCAGGTCGGTGACCGGCGGTTGCAGCACCAGCTCAAAGCGATCGTGGGGTTGGTCAGGCCGGTTCTGCTGAAACAGTTGCATGGCCTGGTTCTGCATCTGGACCAGCAGGAACAGGTGTCGGCCATCACTGGCGGCCTGCCATCGCAGATGGGGTGCGCCGGGCACGGGCAGGGGCTCAGCCGATTGCCAGGGCTGCAGGTGATCGGGCTCATCGTAACCGGGCCAGTCGTCGGCATGGCCGTCGGGTTTGATCGGTGTTTCTGCCGGGCTGGCGTAGAGCGCGTTCGGGGTGGCGATGGTGGGTTGCCCCAGCAGCAGGTCGCCGGCCAGGTTTGCCATCCGCTGGCCCCGCTCCTGGAGCTGTTGCAGGGCCTGTTGGCGCAGGGCGTCATCCAGTTCCAGCACAAACTTCAGCCCGGCCCAGGGGATCAGCAGCATCAGCAGGCTGGCGAGAAACAGTTGGCGTTTAAGGCTCAAGGTCAGACCTCACGGGCATTCCAGCGGTAACCCATGCCGTAGGCGGTCTGAATGCCATCAAAGCTGCTGTCCAGCTGGCTGAATTTACGCCGGATGCGTTTGATATGGGAGGTCACCGTGTTGTCATCCAGTACCGTGCTGGCGGCTTCCATCAGCTGGTCCCGGCTGCGAACGTGGCCGGGATGCTGAACCAGGCTGTGCAGCATCCAGAATTCGGTTACCGTCAAGTCCACCGGCTGGTTGTCCCAGGACACGGTCATGCGGTCGACGTTGAGCGACAGCCGGCCCCGGTGCAGCAGCTCATCCGGCTTCTGCAGCGCCTCGGCCCAGGCATCGGCCCGGCGCAGCAGGGCAGTAATCCGGGCCAGCAGGTGGTCCAGGCTCATGTCTTTGGTGACGTAATCGTCTGCGCCCAGGCGCAGGCCGTGCACCGAATCGATATCGCTGTCCCGGGCGGTCAGGAAGATAATCGGCAAGGTGGCAGACTGTGACCGAAGGTCCTGGCACAGAGCAAAGCCGCCTTCCGGCTCGTCTCCGAGCCCGACATCGATAATGGCCAGGTCTGGCAACGCCTGGCGCAGCACCTGCCAGGCCGATGGCCGGTCGCCATAGGCAGATACCCGGTAACCCCGGCGCTCGAACGCCGCCCGGTAGTTATCGCGAATGCCTGCTTCGTCTTCAATCAGAACAATGTGTTTTTTCATGAGTGATGCTGTTCAGCAAGATGTGTTGCCATTAAACCATGCTCCTTGTGCGGCACAAGTCGATGCCGCGGGATTGCCATAATTCATCATTTTCTATCGCCAGCCTGCCCGTTTCTGCCACGGCAGGGCCCATTCAGCCTGTTGCAATGGCATCACTAACTTCCACAAAAAGGATGTCGTGATGATGTTGCTATCGCTGCTTGCCAATCCGGCCGTACGGCCCGACCTGTTCACTGCCCGCCGGGCGAAGCCAGCCGCTAAACAATCCAGGTGGTTGCGGATGGCCGAGGGTATCAGCCTCTGGTTGGCGGTTCTGCTGATGTTGTTTGTCCACCCCCTGTATGCGGAGGCGCGTCAGATGGACATGGAACAGCCGGGTCAACTGTACCTGATGAATGATCAAAGTGCCCGGCAGCAGCCGGCCCTGATTCTCGACAGTGACTTCCAGGTTCATGTGTCTGGCCTGCTGGCGGAGACCAGGCTGACCAGGGTTTTTCGTAATACCAGCGACCAGTGGCAGGAGGGCATTTTCGTGTTCCCGTTACCCGACAAGGCCACGGTGTTCGGGCTACGCATGACCATTGGCGAGCGTGAAATCGTGGGCCACATCGAGCCCAAAGCCAAGGCCCGCCAAACCTATGAACGGGCCAGGCAGGCCGGGCAGCATGCGGCCACGCTGGAGCAGCATCGCCCGAACCTGTTCACCAGCCGGGTAGCCAATATCCCGCCAGGCGAAAGTGTGCAGGTGGAAATCCGTTATCAGCAACCGGTGGCCTACAAGCACGGTGAATTCGAACTTCGGTTGCCCACTACATTGACTCCCCGTTATATGCCAGGCGAACCGCTGGCGGAAACGCAAGGTCCGTGGCAGTCCGGTTGGGCGCTGGCCACCACAGAGGTTGCAGATGCCCATGAAATCAGTCCGTTTACCGTTCGCCCCCAGGACGTTGATGGCGGCAGCCACCGGGCCAGAATCGGAATAGAGATCGAAAGCGGCCTGGCCCTGTCGGATGTCTCCAGCCCAAGCCATCGACTGCATACCGAGCTGGACGGTGCCAGGGCGACGGTGAGGCCGGAACAGGAAAAGGTGCTCATGGACCGCGATGTGATCGTCAGGTGGCGCCCGGTGGCTGGCAGTGAGCCAAAAGCGGCGGTGTTTCACCAGACTTGGCAGGGTGAGGATTATCTGATGGCCATGGTGCTGCCGCCGGAAACGGTCGGGCCAGTGCTGCGCCGGGAGCTTGTGTTCGTTATTGATACCTCGGGTTCCATGGCGGGGGATTCAATCGCCCAGGCCCGTTCTGCCCTGCTGAAGGGGCTGGAAACCCTGCGCCCCGGTGATTCGTTCAATGTGATCCAGTTTAACAGCCAGGCCCATGCCCTGTTCGCCCAGCCTGTGCCGGCAGAAGGCCATTATCTGGCCCGGGCCCGGCGTTATGTCCAGGATTTGCGGGCCAATGGCGGTACCGAAATGGCGGGTGCCCTGTCGCTGGCGCTGGGAATGGACTCTGGCCCGGGTGGTGAACGGGTGCGCCAGGTGGTGTTTATCACCGACGGTGCCGTGGGCAATGAGTCTGCCCTGTTTAACCAGATCCGCTCGGGTTTGACTGACCGAAGACTGTTTACCGTGGGGATTGGCTCTGCTCCCAATATGCACTTTTTGCGGGAGGCGGCCCGGTGGGGCCGGGGTGAGTTTACTGCAATTCACTCAGGCGCCGAGGTAGACCGGGCCCTGAACCGTCTGTTTGCCGCCATGGAGGCACCGGTGCTGACCAATCTGGACGTCCGCTGGCCGGATCAGGGGCAGCCTTTGGAGCCAGTACCGGCCAGGCCCGGGGATCTGTTTCGCGGCACGCCGTTGGTCCAGGTAGTCCGGGGGCTGCCGGCAGCAGGGCAGTTGCAGGTTTCCGGCCAGTTGCCCGGAGGCCGTCGCTGGTCCACATCTCTGGACCTGGCCCAGGCGGCGCCCGCCAGTGGTTTGAATCGTCACTGGGCCCGCGGCCGGATTGATGAGCTGACCGATGCCGCCCGGCTTCAGGGCCAGACGCCGGCTGAGCAGCAGATCACTGAGCTGTCGGTTCGCCATAGCGTGATTTCTCCATTCACCAGCTTTGTGGTGGTGGAGCAGCGCCAGGCTCGTCCGGAAACCGAAAGCGCAGGGTCGCAGAGCATACCCACCCTGCTGCCGGCAGGTAGCCAGCCCGGTATGCTCAGGTACCCCCAGACAGCCACATTCGCACCGTTGTTCACTGCGCTGGGTTTGCTGGGGCTGATGTTTTCCCTGGCGATTGCCATGCTGAACCGGAGGCCATCCCTGTGAGCCGCCTGCTGCTGTTACTGTTCGGCTGTTCCGCCACGGTGCTCATGTTTGGGCTGTGGATTCCCTTCAAGGCGCTGGTGGCACAGGAGCTGCTGGCACTTGCCTGGGCGGAAACCCAGGCCCGTCAGGTTCAGGCCCGGCCCTGGCCCTGGGCGGATACCTGGCCGGTGGCCAGGCTGGAAATGCCTGAATTGGACGTGTCGATGATCGTGTTGGATGGCCTGCATGGCGAAAGCCTGGCCTTCGGGCCGGGCCGGGTGGTGGCCGGTGCCGACGGGCCGGTGATTCTGGCCGGACACCGGGACACCCACTTCAGCCACCTCCAACATCTCGCTCCGGGCAACCCGGTCAGATTGCAAGGCCAGGATCAGCATTGGCGGGACTATCGGGTGACCAGTATCCGGGTAGTGGACAGTCGTAAGGAGCTAATTAACACTCACGCGTTGGCGGCCGGCACCCTGCTGTTGGTTACCTGCTATCCCTTCAATTCCATGGATGCCCGTGGCCCTCTGCGCTATGTGGTTGAAGCCCATCCCGTTTACGCACTCGAACAAAAGGATACTGTTGCCGCGCTTTAGGTTTGGCGTACACTTGTGCGCCAAGTGAGTCTCAACGGAAAAGCAGTATGGCAGTGGTAAGAAAAATCCTGGCGTGGATCAGCGTGCCAGTCTTGTGCCTTCTGGCATTGGTGTTATACCTGGCCCGGCCGTTCAACCCGGATAACAACCGTCTGCTGGGCTGGATTGTCGCCCGGGTAGGGCGTTGTTTGCTGGGCATGAAGCGCCCCCTGTACGGGGCTGAGAACATGCCGCAGGACAGGCCAACGGTGATCATTGCTAACCACCAACAGAACGACGACCTGTTCCTGATGGGTGACTTGCTACCGCCGCGCACGGTGGCGGTAGGTAAGTCCTCATTGGTCTGGGTGCCGTTCTTTGGCCAGGTATTCTGGCTGGGTGGCAACATCATTCTGAACCGCGGTCGGTCCCGAAAAGCGGTGGCGGTGATGGAGGCCACCAGTGAGGCGATCAACCAGCAGCGTAAAAGTATCTGGGTATTCCCGGAAGGCACCCGTAGCCGTGGCCGTGGCCTGGGAAGCTTCAAGAAAGGTGCGTTTCACACTGCCATTGCCGCCGGTGCCCCCATTACCATGGTGTGTGCCGGTGAGTATCACGGCAAAACACGAGGCTGGTCTGGTCGCAGGGAGCCCGTCCCGATGCGGATTCTTCCTCCTGTCGAAACCCAGGGGCTGACCTCTGCCGATGTACCCGAGCTGATCGCCCGGTGCCACCAACAGATGTCGGAGGCCATCGCAGGGCTGGCACGAACTCCCGGAACTGCTTGAATGGCCGTGAAAAACAGGGCAGTCTTCTGAACAGGATTACATTCTGAACTGGTAAACCTTGGGAGAACGCGGAGATGAGCCTGATCTGGTTTCTGATCATCGGTGGTCTTGCCGGCTGGCTAGCCGGCCTGATTATGAAAGGCAAGGGCTTTGGTGTACTGGCCAATATCGGTATCGGTATTGTCGGTTCGGTGATTGGCGGCGTGCTGTTTGGCGTGCTGGGGCTGGCGGTAAAGAGCATGGTCGGTGAGCTGGTCACAGCGACGGTCGGTGCGGTACTGCTGTTGGCGGTGGTTAACAAGATCAAGCAGGGCTGACATGATTGTACCCGTAACCGCTGTGTTCGCGGCCGTCCTCGGTTTGTTGTTGCTGGTGTTGTCCGGCCAGGTGGTGAAATACCGGCTGAAGTACCGGAAAGGTCTGGGCGTGAACGATGATGTGGAGTTTGAGGCAGCGGTGCGCGCCCACGCTAACCTGGTCGAATATGCTCCCATTGGCCTGATCATGCTGGCGATTGCCGAGCTGAACGGTGTTGCTTCGGGTTTGATCTACTGGACCGGCATGGCGCTGGTCGTGGGCCGCATTCTCCATGCCTGGGGCATGATCAACGGCAAGGGTGGCCCCCACAAGGCCCGGATGGCGGGTATCCTGCTGACCTGGCTGGCGATTCTGGTGGCGGCGCTGCTGCTGTTATGGAACGTATGGCAGGTGTACGGCTGATCAAGCCTGATGCTGTCACGAAAACGGGGCCTGTTGGCCCCGTTTGTTTTTCGGTACCGGGTACTCAGAGAGCCCGGGCAATATCCAGAGTCAGGTATTCCAGTTCCACCCGGCGGTTGGCCGCGTGGTCTTCCGGCCGGGCCAGGGGGCGATCTGACCCCCAGGTGGCCAGCACAATGGCGGACTGGTGAACACCTTCGCGCATGAGCAGGCGTGCAACGGAGTTGGCCCTCAGGCGAGCCAGGAACCGGTTATATTCTTCCGAGCCAAAGCGGTCGGCGTGGCCATGGATTCTTACCCGCACGCCCGGGTGGTTCTTCAGGTAGGTTGCATGTTGCTTCAGAACCTCGATGTCACCGGCATCCGGGGTGTGTTTGTTGAAGCCATAGTGAAAGCGGGTGCGGTGAGGACGGTTTCCGTCTTGCGAAGGCTGGCCTGCCATGCCACCGAAGGCCAGTGCGGCCTTCGCCAGCAGGTCAGGGTTGTCCAGAACTAGTACGGTCATGTGCAGTATCCTCGAGTCCAGAATCCGGTTTTTGTTGTTATCGCTTCCCCAATATTGTTGGTTGAAGCAATAACGGCAATTGGCGAATGGTCGATAGGCACCGGAAGTGAGTGGTTACCGATTGAATGGCATTTGTGTGACTGTGTGATGACACCCATGGTTGTGTGCTGCGCCACATTTCCCGTTGCAGACCTTTGATTTCTGCTCGCCAGGTGTCATTACACCGGGAAAAGAAGTCGCTGCTGTGGTAAAAAGCAGCTTTTCAGGGACAGATTGTGATGAATTGTGACCGCCCATGCTGATTATTCCTGCCGAGAACGCCGTTAACTGGAAACGCCCGCCCTGGGTAACCCTCAGCCTGATGATGGTTTGCCTGCTGGTCTTCCTGTTTTATCAGGGTGGTGACGACCGCAAGTTTGAAGCCGCCCTGGAACAGTATCTGGATGCCGACCTGCTGACGCTCGAAGCACCGGCCTATGAAGACTACCTGCAACGGGAAATCCGGTTTTCTGGTGATGCCCAGAGTGTGCTGGAGCTTCAGGAATTCCAGCAACTGCAGGAGGACAACGAGACCTTCTGGCTGGCAGCCACCCTGTTGGTGGACCGGGAGTTCTACCAGTATCTGCAAGAAAACCGGGACCTGATCTGGGCGCCGGCTGAGCGAAGTCACTGGCTGGAACAGCGGGTTGCCATCGACGAACAGTGGCTGTCTCGCATGAGTGCCTATCAGTTGGGGCTTATCCCGGCGGAATTGTCGCTTTACAGCCTGATTACCTACCAGTTTCTGCACGGTGGCTGGGGCCATATCATCGGTAACCTGCTGTTCCTGTTCCTGCTTGGCTTTACCGTCGAGAAAGCCCTGGGGCCGGGCCGTTACCTGATGGCCTACCTGGCCTGCGGTGCGTTATCTGGTCTGATGTACACCGGCTTCTCCATGGGCAGTCAGATTCCTCTGGTGGGCGCGTCTGGCTCCATTTCCGGGTTGATGGGGATGTATGTGGCCATATACGGCTTGCAGAGAATCCGGTTTTTCTACTTTCTGGTGGTCTATTTCAATTACTTCCGGGCCCCGGCCATCGCCCTGTTGCCGGTGTGGGTAGGCAAGGAAATCTACGATTACTGGTACGCCGGTTCTACCGGTATTGCCTATATGGCCCACGCTGGCGGGCTACTTGCCGGCGCTGGACTGGTCTGGCTGTTGGGTAAAAGCTGGCTGCAGGTAAAAGAAGAGTTTTTTGAACCCGAAGAAGATGAGCAGGACGCCCGCTTTACCTCGGCGTATGCCCAGGCCATGGCCAGCCTTGGGCGGATGGAGTTTGACCTGGCCCGGCGCCAGTTCGACGCGTTGCGGGAGCGCTACCCCGAGCGCACCATCGTGTTGGAACATCTGTACCAGCTGGCCAAACTGCGGCCAGACCTGCCAGCCTACCGGGACCTGTCCCGGGAACTGATGGCCGATGCCATGGCCCGACGGCAGCCAGAGCAAATGATCTCAGTATGGCAGGAATATCTGAGCAAGGGTGAGGCCCATCATCCGCTGGCGGTGGAAGACCATAACCGGGTAATGTTTGCCAGTCTCAAGCACCACGATTTGAAATCAGCGGAAAAGGCTTTTGAACGCATGCGCTCAACGGCGGATGTGGAAATGGTCAACGAGGCCTGCCGGTTGTTGCTGGCGGAGTTCGAGAAGCACCAGATGGAGCCAAAAGCCCGCCATTACCGCCAACTGCTCCAGAACACTCTCTGAAGCCTTAAATGCCGGCACAGCGCAGCTTGCCCTGTGCCGGCGCTTTCTGATTACTCCGGTATCTCAAAACTCGCTTTCGGGCCTTTCAGCGGTTGCTGATTGCGGGCCTGGTCCAGCCAGGTGTCGATCTGCCCATGCAAGGGGTGGGTGACACAGCGTTTCTTGATAAACGCGAGAAACGCACTGGCTTTCTCCCACTGTTGCAGGCCATTGGCCAGTGCCTGGGCGGCCAGTAAATAGGCCGGCGCCAGCTGGTCGCTGTCCGGGAACCGTTTGTGGAAATCCTGTAGTAATCGCAACGCCGGCTTGAAGTGGCCCCGGTGATACAGCGCGCTGGCACACTGCACGGCCAGCTCCGGGTCATCCAGCTGAAAGCCGGGCTCAGCCGCTTGCAGGGTCTGCATCAGCTGGTTCAGCCCGTCACCGTCATGCCGCTGGGCCAACCACGCCATCAGGCGCGGGTGATACCGGTACAGCTCGGTCGTTGCCTGCCGGGCGGTCAGAATCTGATAGAGCTGCCCGATGCGTTTCGGATTGTCCCGGTCTTTCTTGAGGGACTCGATCAGCATGCTCTGAACCCGGTCGTAGTTGCCGTCTTTCAGGTTCATGTCCAGGTCGGCATCAAAGCGGGTGCTCCGGTCCCGGTTCTGCTGGTCTGCATCGCTGTCTTCCCCCTGAACGTCCGAGGCAAAGCCCAGTTCTTCCTGATACTGGAACAGCAGGTAACCCAGCATATGGAACAGAATCAGGGTAAACGTACTGTTGAGGAAGCCCGCCAGGGGCTGTGCCACCCACATCGGGAAGTGATCAACGGCAAAATCCTGGGCCGCTCCGGAAGCCAGGGTGAGCAAAATCAGGTAGCCATACAGCAGGAAGTAGGGGGTACCGATGCGGGAAATCAGTACCGCCAGATTCATCGGGTTAACCGCCGCACCTACCGATCGCTCCATCGCCAGCACCATGATGCTGGCGGGCAGCGCCAGGATCACAAAGGCCAGGGCCAGCAGCATCAGAATCGGCCCGCCGACCATTGCCGCGGCAGCGACCAGGCCGCCCATCAGCACGAACACCAGAAACTGCAGGATGACGATGTCAAACCCGCTGCCCGTGAACGCAACCGACACCGGTGGCGGTTTCAGATGGCCTTCTGCGGTGTGGCTGATCACGGCATAGGTGTATTTGAACAGCGCCAGCGCCAGCACCAGCCAGATGATCAGGCCAACAATGTTTGCCGGTGCAACGATGGGCACCAGCGTACAGATGGCGATTACCATCAATGGATCGGTGTGGAACGGGTAGCGGAAGAAAGCGCCGATGCGGTGCCAGAAGGGCACCACCTCGGTTGCCGCCCCGAGATACCGCATGGCCTTGCTGCAGCGTGGGCACAGGGCGCGGCGCTGGCGGGTGTCTGCATCGGGCATGCAGCGGTTGCAATAGTGCATCTGGCACTCGCCACAGTGCCACTTGGCCGGGTCGCCCGGGTGGTAATGACAATCGTGTTTCACGGTAGATCCTGATCCGTCAGAAAACAGCGCCAATGATGACAGAACTGGCCTCGGGCCGCAGCTGATCTGTTCACACATCCCTACCGTGAACACGAGAAACATCCGTTAAGTGAAAGTACGAACCAGCTGTGTTGTCTGTGATCTGCAACAATTCAGGTTCGTAATTACCAGATCCAATGCATCCTGATAGTGCAACCCACCAGACAATTCCCGCGCGATAAACCCAAGAGAGTAATTCCAATGACAACCGTTGTTAGCGTCAGCGATCTAACCCGAGAGCAAACTCTGGTCACCGACCGGCAAATGCTGCTCATATTGCTGGCCCACGTGCCTGTGGTCGGCTTGCTGGTGCCCGTTGGTTATGGCACTCACGCTTTCGCACTTGTGGCGTCAATGCTTGTGGGAGGCTTGGCAGCTGGAGGTTACTTCCTGTTGCGGGGAAGTCGCGCCAGTTCGAGCCTGTTTGCCGTCTGTTTGATGTTGTTCTCAGCCATCATGATTCAGGCCCAGATGGGGCGAATCGAAATGCATTTTCACATTTTTTCGGCGCTTGCCCTGACGATTATCTACCGGGACTGGCTGCCTGTGGTGGTTGCAGCGGTCACGATCGCCTTACATCACCTGTTGTTCACGGCACTTCAACATGCCGGCACGCAGATAGGCTCGATGCCGCTGATGATATACGACCACGGGCATGGCTGGGACACCGCCATGGTCCATGCCGCCTTTGTGGTTTTCGAGGCCGGTATCCTTGTGTTCTTTGCCGTACAAATGAAGCAGGAGCGTAACCAGGCGTTCCGTATGATGTCGATTGTTCAGGCGTTTGACCGGGAACATGATCTGTCCGGCCGTTTGCCCGTTGGGGACCACAGTGTCAGCGCAGAATCCTTCAACGACATGATGGAGAAGTTCTGCGAGTTGATCCGGCAGATGCGCGGTTTCTCTGATGAGCTTCAGAGCAACACAGTGCAACTGGTGCAAGCCAGTAAAAGCACCCGTCAGTACGTTGAGGAGCAACAGCAGCAGGCTGATCAGGTGGCCACAGCGACCAATCAGATGTCTGCCAGTGTGCAGGAGGTGGCCCATAATGCTCAGTTGGCTTCTGAAGCCGCTACCGATGCGGCAGGTTCTGCTTCGGCTGGCAGTCAGGCCATGGCCAGCGCACGCGCCATGACAGACGCTACCAACAAAGCTCTGGCGGACAGTGCGAGCATGGTGGCTCAGTTGACCGACAAGGTGGAATCCATTGCCCGGGTAACGGGCTCGATACACGACATTTCTGACCAGACCAACCTGCTGGCACTGAACGCGGCCATTGAGGCAGCAAGAGCAGGCGAGCATGGCCGGGGCTTCGCCGTGGTCGCTGACGAGGTGCGGTCCCTGTCGCGCCGTACCCAGGAATTCACCGATGAAATCCGTACCACGGTAGATGAACTGAAAGACCTGTCGGAAGCGACAACGGCTGCCATGCAAATGGGGCAAACCCGGTCAACCGAATCGAACCGGGCTATTCAGGAAGCTGCCGAAGCCATCAGCCGCATTGAGCAAGCGATAGACGCCGTCAGCAGCATGAACAACCAGATCGCCGCCGCCTGCGAACAGCAGGCGGCGACCTCGTTGCAAATTAACGAAAACATTCACACTGTTGCCAGTCGCACCACCGACGTGGCAAAAGAGGCTGAGCGGGTACAGGGCCTGGCGAGCGAGATTGATTCCAGCGTGGCAAGTGTAGACGGATTGATAGCGCGGTACCGGCTGCCCTGACCAGAGCCCAAAGCGGCACCGGCTTAAAGTGTTGGGTTAGTCTGCACGGTCCTCTTGCCATCTGTTGCGGACCTCCAGTATCGCCGGCAGGCAGCGAAAAAAGGCTTCAACTAGTTGTGGGTCAAAATGCTGGCCGCTTTGCTCGCGAATCAGATTGGTCGCCTGGTCAATGGGCCAGGCTTTTTTATAGGGGCGCTCGCTGGTCAGCGCATCGAATACATCGGCGAGTGCGACAATTCTTGCAGAGACAGGAATGGCGTTTCCTTTCAGACCTCTTGGGTAGCCGCTTCCGTCCCACTTCTCATGGTGGTTAAGGGCAACTTCCCGCGCCATGTTAAGCAGGTCTGAGCCATCCTCACCAATGATTTCTGCGCCGATCTCGGCATGGCGTTGCATCACGGCCCATTCATCCGGGTCGAGTTTTCCGGGTTTTTGCAGAATGGCGTCGGGGATGCCGATCTTACCGACGTCGTGCATGGGCGCTGCGTTGAGTAGGGTGTCGGACCAGGCCTCACTCATTCCGGTTTCCAGGGCAATCAGCCGGGAAAAGTGGCTCATGCGGATAACGTGCAGGCCGGTTTCGTTGTCCTTGTATTCGGCAGCGCGCCCCAGCATCTGAACCACCGCGAGCCGGGTTTCCACCAGCTCGTCCATGCGTACCAGAGACAGGTGGGTTTTAACCCTGGCCAGGACTATTGATGCGCTCACCGGTTTGGTGATGTAGTCCACCGCGCCCAGCTCAAATCCTTTTGCCTCGTCGTCTGTATCGGCCAGTGCAGTGACGAAAATCACGGGGATGTTTCGAGTCTCCGGGTTTGCTTTCAGTCGCTGACAAACCTGATGGCCAGTCATTCCGGGCATCATCACATCCAGCAGGATCAGGTCTGGTTTCTCTGCCGAAGCCAGCTCCAGCGCTCGCTCGCCGTCTTTTGCGAACAGCGTCCGGTAATTGTCAGAAAGAATATTTCGAATGACCTGGAGGTTGGCCGGTTCGTCATCCACCACCAACAGGGTGCGGGTGTCTTTGATCATGAATGCTCCTCGAGGGCATCTCGATACTGCTGTAACAGGTCTGCGGCTTTCTCTGGCTCAAACTCCGCCATGGCATCGGCAACATCGCTGGCAAGCGGCTCTGGTAGTCCGGGTTTCAAGTGTGCGAACAGACGGTCGGGCAGCTCGCCGTGCTGCAAGCGATCAATGACTTCGTTCAGAGCGGCGCTGCTTGGCTGTTCTGCCGATATGTTTTCGAGTTTTGTGTCGGGCTGGCCCATGGCCGGGTGGGTTTCGAGCCAGGCCCGGATATCTGAGTAGCGATGGTCCAGAGATTGCCACAGGTGATCAGCAACCGGCTGGTTGTGGGACAAGGCAGACTCAAGGGATTCGAGGGTGTTAACCAGAGCTTTGAGCCCCAGATTGCCTGCAACACCACGCAGGCGATGGGTCAGGCTAGCGGCATCCGTCCCATGGGTTTGTTGGCGAAGCGTATCGGGCTGGTTATCCTCTGAGTTCAGAAAACGGGCGACTGCCTGCTGGTGGGCGATTGCATCGGGCCAGAGCTGGGAGACCACGTTATCATCAACCACGGTCAGTTCGTGGATCGCTTGCCGGTCAACAGCGGGGCCGGCCTTAATACCCAATACTCGCGCAATTTCCCGGGTCAGTTCCGATATATCAATGGGCTTGATGGCAAAGCCGTCCATGCCGGATTCGAGAGCCTGCCTGCGGTCGTCCTCCAGAACGCTGGCAGTCAATGCTATCACCGGGGTGTAATGGCGGTTCTCGGCCGCCTCACGCTGCCGGATTGCTCGGGTGGCCTCGTGCCCGTTCATCTCCGGCATCTGGACATCCATCAGGATCAGATCAAAGGCCTGGCGGTAGGATCGCTCAAGGGCTTCGCGACCATCACTGGCCGTGGTAACCATGTGTTTGCGTTGCGCCAGTAGGGTTGAAAGCAGCTCCAGGTTCTGGGGTACATCGTCGGCCACCAGAATACGAAGCGGTGGCAGGCTGGTTTCATGATCAGAATGGTGTTCCTCCGCCACCGGTTGCCCCGGTTGCAGTGGCAGGCTCACCCGAAAGGTCGAGCCCTGGCCGAGCGCGCTGGTCACCGCGATCTGGCCACCCATCAGCTCTGCCAGTTGCCGGGCAATGGTGGTGCCAAGGCCGGTACCTCCAAATCGCCGGGTCATGCTGGCGTCGGCCTGGGTAAAAGGCTCGAATATCGTATCGATTCTGTCGGCAGCAATACCGATGCCGGTATCTTCGATCAGGATGGCCACTTCTTCGGGCTCCAGTTGCTGAACCGTCAGGGTAACGCCGCCGGTTTGGGTGAATTTGACGGCATTACTGAGCAGGTTAAGCAGTACCTGCTGGATTCTGAGCGGGTCGCCCTTGAAGTGTTCCTGTGCCTGGTAATCCAGCTTCAGGAATAGCCCTTTGCGCCTGGCATTCAGCGACTGGGTTGCGATGATTTGTTCGCACAGCGCCCGCAGGCTGAAATCCCGGTGCTCCAGTTCGGTGTGGCCGCCGTCCAGTTTGGCAGTATCCAGAATATCATTGAGCAGGTTGAGCAGTGACCGGGCTGAAGTTTTTACCACGCCCAGATGCCTGGCCTGGGACTCATTCAGCGGGGTATCCAGCACCAGATCGGTGAACCCGATGATGGCGTTCATCGGGGTGCGAATCTCGTGGCTCATGTTTGCCAGGAAGGCGCTTTTGGCGGCGGCGGCCTGCTCTGCCTCTTCCTTGGCCCGCCGAAGGTCCGTCTCCATCCGGTGCCGTTCGGTAATGTCACTTATAAAGCCAACGAAGGTGCTGATGCCGCCAAGCCTGGCTTCGCCAATGGCCAGACGCACGGGTATCTGGTGACCATCCTTGTGGAGCGCCCAGACTTCCCGGCCAGAGCCGATGATTTTACGTTCGCCGGTGTGCAGATAGTTTTTGAGGTAGCTGTCGTGGGCATCCTGATGGGGGTTGGGCATCAGCATACGCACATTCTTGCCGACCACTTCGCTTGCACGGTAACCGAAAATCCGCTCAGCGGATTCGTTGAACGATAAAACGATGCCTCGGTCGGAGATTTTGACAATGCCGTCGACGGCCGCATCGACGATGGCTTGTAGTTCACTCGCGGTTTCGAGACTACGCCTCATCAGTGCCCGGTAGCGGACTATGGCATTTATACCGGCAGCCATCAGGCTGAGCCCAACAGTAATGAACGCAATGGCAAGAGCGAGAGCGGTATGCTGGTTGCTGCCGGGAAGAAAATCCGGGTCGGGCTGTCCGATAAATCGGGCAGCCTCCATGGCCGTGTAATGCATGCCGGCGATGGCCAGTCCCATGACGGTGCCTGCCAGCAGTCGGCGACTGAAACCGCGCATCCGGGTTCTTTGGCGTAAACCGAAACTGATCCATAACGCGAGCGTACCCAGCAGCACCGCAACGACAATGGACAGAGCGAACAAGAGCGGGTCATAGCGCAGGGCAGGACCGATTTCCATCGCGGCCATACCCAGATAATGCATGGCACCGATGCCGGCACCTACCACCACGCCGCCGCTGAGCAATCTTGGGGCGGTGATCTCCTGCTTCGATAACAGACTGAGCGCAACCCATGAGGCAAGCAGACTGGGAGCGGAGGACAACGCAGTGATCCACGGGTGATAGTGCACATGGGTCGGCACTTCAAACGCCAGCATGCCAATAAAGTGCATTGACCAGATGCCAAAGCCGAGTGAAGCCGAACCGCTGAAAAGATGCATGCGATGAACGAACACGGTGCTGCTTCGCCTTGCCGCTGCCGCCAGAGTCAGCGCCATGTAGGATGCCCCAACGGCAATCAACAGCGATAGAACAACCAGTCTGGCATCGTATTGGCCGGTGACCAGTTTCTCTGTGGTCGGGTTCAGAACGAAAAAATGATCAAGCGCCAGCAAAAGGATTACCTGTCGGAAATTTGAAAGAGTACGTTAACAGTACGTATCCGGGGCATGTACGGTCTTTTTGTGTCGTTTTTTGTACAGTTTTTGGACGGCGTGCTTCTCACTTCTTCAACGCCTTTCAGGGCTATTCACCGGGGGAATAGCGAACATTCATCGGTGTTGAGTTGAACTATGTTCATTCGATGCAATAGTTAGTGTAGATCAAACCAAGAGGAGGCCCCGCATGTCGAATACCTCACTGAGCAAAGACAGCCTGAATACCCTCTCCACCCTGAACGCGGGTGGCAAAACCTATCACTACTACAGTCTGCCCAAGGCGGCCGACACCCTGGGCGACCTGAACCGCCTGCCGTTCTCCCTGAAGGTCCTGTTGGAGAACCTGCTGCGCAACGAAGATGACACCACGGTCGACCGCTCCCATATCGATGCCATGGTGCAGTGGCTGAAAGACCGAAGCTCCGACACTGAGATTCAGTTTCGCCCGGCCCGGGTATTGATGCAGGATTTCACCGGCGTACCCGGTGTTGTGGACCTGGCGGCCATGCGCGAGGCGGTAAAACAGGCCGGCAAAGACCCGGCCCTGATTAACCCGTTATCCCCGGTAGACCTGGTAATTGACCATTCGGTAATGGTCGACAAGTATGGCAATCCGTCTGCCTTCAAAGACAACGTGGCCATCGAGATGGAGCGCAACCAGGAGCGCTACGAATTCCTGCGCTGGGGCCAGCAGGCCTTTGATAACTTCAGGGTGGTGCCGCCGGGCACCGGCATTTGTCATCAGGTGAACCTGGAGTATTTGGGTAAGACCGTCTGGCAGAAAGAGATCGACGGCAAGAACGTGGCCTATCCAGACACTCTGGTGGGCACCGATTCCCACACTACCATGATCAACGGCCTGGGCATTCTCGGCTGGGGTGTCGGTGGCATTGAGGCCGAAGCCGCGATGCTGGGCCAACCGGTTTCCATGCTCATACCCGAGGTGATTGGCTTCAAGATCACCGGCAAGCTGCGGGAAGGCATCACCGCCACCGACCTGGTGCTGACGGTCACTGAAATGCTGCGCAAGAAGGGCGTGGTGGGCAAATTCGTTGAATTCTACGGCGACGGTCTGAAGGACATGCCGGTGGCCGATCGGGCCACCATCGCCAATATGGCGCCCGAGTACGGCGCTACCTGCGGTTTCTTCCCGGTTGATGAGCAGACCATCAATTACATGCGTCTGACCGGCCGGGATGAGGAGCAGCTTGCGCTGGTGGAAGCATACGCAAGGGCCCAGGGGCTTTGGCGGGAGCCAGGCCATGAACCGGTCTATACCGATAACCTGGAATTGGACATGGGCGATGTCGAAGCCAGCCTGGCCGGCCCGAAGCGGCCCCAGGATCGCGTGGCTCTGAAGAATATGAAGTCGTCCTTTGAACTGCTGATGGAAACCTCGGAAGGCCCGGGAGAAAACCGCAAAGCCAACCTGGAATCCGAGGGTGGCGGCACTGCCGTGGGCGCCCAGGATGCCTATTTTGAGCACCCGTCGAGCCAGCCGTTGCATATGAATGGCGAGCAGGCCCGGCTCGACCCCGGGGCGGTGGTGATTGCCGCCATTACCTCCTGCACCAACACCTCGAACCCAAGTGTGATGATGGCCGCAGGCCTGATTGCCCAGAAGGCCGTGGAAAAGGGTCTGAACACCAAACCCTGGGTGAAGACCTCGCTGGCGCCGGGTTCCAAAGTGGTCACCGATTACCTGCGCGTCGGTGGCTTCCAGGACGACCTGGACAAATTGGGGTTCAACCTGGTGGGTTACGGCTGTACCACCTGTATCGGTAACTCCGGCCCGCTTCCGGAGGAGGTAGAAAAAGCCATTGCCGACGGCGACCTGACCGTTGCCTCGGTGCTCTCGGGCAACCGGAATTTCGAAGGCCGGGTGCATCCGCTGGTGAAAACCAACTGGCTGGCGTCCCCGCCTTTGGTGGTGGCCTATGCCCTGGCGGGCAATGTGCGTCTCGAT
This sequence comes from Marinobacter sp. THAF197a, assembly GCF_009363275.1. Taxonomy (NCBI): domain Bacteria; kingdom Pseudomonadati; phylum Pseudomonadota; class Gammaproteobacteria; order Pseudomonadales; family Marinobacteraceae; genus Marinobacter; species Marinobacter sp. THAF197a. Next base: position 3,887,593 of record NZ_CP045324.1, on the reverse strand, counting down.
CTCGAGAAAGAGCCGCTCGGAAATGACAAGGCTGGCAATCCTGTCTACCTGAAAGACCTCTGGCCCAGCCAGCAGGAGATTGCCGAGGCTGTGGAGAAGGTGAAAACCGACATGTTCCGCAAGGAGTATGCGGAAGTGTTCGATGGTGACGCCACCTGGAAGTCCATCAAGGTGCCCGAGAGCAAGGTGTACGAGTGGAGCGACAACTCCACCTATATCCAGCATCCGCCGTTTTTCGAAGGCATGGGTGAGCAGCCCGAGGCCATCGAGAACATTAAGGATGCCAACATCCTGGCTCTTTTGGGTGATTCGGTCACCACCGACCATATCTCCCCGGCCGGTTCCTTCAAGGCCGACACTCCTGCTGGCAAATACCTGCAGGCACACGGTGTGGAGCCGAAAGACTTCAACTCCTATGGCTCCCGCCGGGGTAACCACGAAGTGATGATGCGCGGCACCTTCGCGAATGTGCGCATCCGAAACGAGATGCTCGATGGTGTGGAAGGCGGTTTCACCAAGTTTGTGCCCACCGGCGAGCAGATGGCCATCTACGATGCCGCCATGAAGTACCAGGAGCAGGGCACGCCGTTGGTGGTGATTGCTGGCAAAGAGTATGGCACGGGCTCAAGCCGCGATTGGGCGGCCAAGGGTACCCGGCTGCTGGGCGTCAGAGCCGTGGTGGCGGAATCCTACGAACGTATCCATCGCTCCAACCTGATCGGTATGGGCGTGATGCCGCTGCAGTTTCCGGAGGGGACGGATCGCAAGAGCCTGAAACTTACCGGTGAGGAAACCATCAGTATCGAAGGCCTGTCTGGAGACATCAAGCCGGGGCAGACCCTGACCATGACGGTGACCTACAAGGATGGCTCCACCAAGAGCTGTGAGCTGAAATCACGGATTGATACTGCTAACGAGGCGGTGTATTTCCAGCATGGTGGGATTCTGCACTATGTGGTTCGGGAGATGCTGAAGAACGCCTGATCACGGAGGGAAACCGGTTCTTAGCATCCGGTTTCCCTTGCTCTCGAATCTGTTTGGCGGCCTGATCATGACGGTTCTCAGGGTTCGGGAGGCTCCAACGGTATTTCCAGCCAGAAAGTTGCCCCTTCGCCCTCTGTGGACTCGAAATCCACACTGCCACCCATCTGAATCATGATCTCTCGAGTGATGGCCAGCCCCAGGCCTGTGCCTTGCCTACCCCTCGTACTGGAGCTGTCGGCCTGGGCGAATTTCTGGAAAATGCGAGAGCGAAAGCTGTCGGGGATGCCGGTGCCCTGGTCTGTAACAAGGATTCTGAGGTGATCAGGGAGCAGTCTGGTAGAAACCGCTATGCTGGCACCCTCCGCTGAAAACTTTGCGGCGTTAGAGAGCAGATTATTCAGCGCCTGGCTGAGTCGTTGTGGATCGAACCAGGCCGTTATATCCGGGTGATCCTGCTGGTAGACAACCTGTATCTGCCGGCTTTCCAGGTAAGGCGCCATGCGTTCGATCGATTCCTCAATAACCGGGGTGACGGGTTGTCTGGCGGGGTGCATGGCCATGCGGCCGGATACCAGTTTTTCAATGTCGAGCAAGTCATTGATCAGATGTTTGAGTTGCTCGGCATTTCTGAGAGCAATGGATACCATCTGTTCGGCCTTTTCAGGTAAGGGGCCCAGGGAACTGCTGTTTAAAAGACCCAGTGAGCCTGCGATTGATGTCAGGGGGGTGCGAAGCTCATGGCTGACGGTGGAAATAAACTGGCTTTTCATCTCCTCGATCTTGTGGCGCTCATCGATGTCGACGATGTATCCGTGCCATAGCACGCTGTCATCAGGCAGTCGTTCGGGCCGAGCTTTTCCCTCAACCCAGTGCCAGCTATCGTCCTTCCAGCGAATACGGTATTTCTGTATCCATGGGGTCAAATTCTCCGCCGATGACTGTATCGAATCGGCGACAATGGGCAGGTCATCCGGGTGAATACGCTCAAAAACCGGCGAAGCATCCCTGGCCGCCTGCTCTGCGGTGACCCGGTAAATGGCTTGAATCCCGCCACTGGTGTAGGGAAAGGTGCTATGGCCGTCGGGCCACAGGCGGTATTGATAGAGCATGCCCGGCGCGTTGGCGACCAGTTTGTCGAGTACTTCCGTGTGTTTTTGCTGCTGAATGATGTCGGCGATCCAGCGGCCAAGAAGGTTGACGAATGTCTTTTCCGTTTCCGTAAATACTGGGCGACGGGGGATGGGCGAGGAGAAGTTCAGCGTACCGAACAGCTCATCATCGATCCACACCGGCGCTGCCAGATAACTCTCCAGTCGGAATTGCCGATAACACGGGTGTTCGCTGAAGCGTGACCGCGCCATGTGGTTGATGGCAAGGACGCTACCCTGGGCCGCCAGGAGTGAGCAGTAGGTCTGCTCAAGCGGGAATGTGGTGCCGTTCTCCAGAGACGTCGGATGCCGCTCGTGGTGCCAAAGGATCGTGTAAACGCCGCCGGTGATATTGCTGACAATGGCGGTTTCCAACTTGAGATACTGAGTCGCAATGGCCAAAGCGCGCTCGATTCTCTCAGACACGCTGCCGCTGGAATCCAGAGAAATGTCATTCAGGATATTCAGCGCCTGCGTTCTCCCCGAATAGTAGGTCCCGAGCTCCTGATATTGAAACTCCCGCTCGACCAGGTCTGCAAAATCGCGGAGCGTTTTTTGATCGTCGCTGGAAAAGGTTCTCGGCTTCTTGTCGATCAGGCACAAGGTACCCAAGCGAAAGCCATTCCGGTCCTCCAGTGGTGCACCCGCATAGAAGCGGATGTCGGGTTCGCCGGTGACCAGGGGATTGTCTGCAAATCGTTCGTCTTGCAACGCATTTTCAACCACAAAGGTATCAGCGCCAAGAATGGCATGGCCACAGAAGGAAATGTCGCGGGCGGTTTCCCGTACACCCAGGCCGTAGCAGGATTTGAACCATTGGCGATCCTTGTCTATCAGCGATACCAGGCAAATGGGCACGTCAAAGGTTCTGGCGGCGAGCCTGGTAATTCGATCAAATCGCTCTTCCGGCGGTGTGTCCAGAAGCTGAGCTGCCTCGAGGGCAGACAGCCGCAAAGTTTCGTTTTTGGGGTGGTCAGGCGTTCTCATAGATGGCCCTCGCCCTGGCGTTCTTTCGCACACAGTTCCAACCAGAAGTGGGCGCCGTTTGAGTAATCGTAGCCGACCTTTCCGGACATCAGGCCGGCAAGTTCCCGGCATATCGCAAGCCCTAACCCGGTTCCCGCTTTGGCCCGATTGGAACCAGCCTCTGCCTGGGCAAAGCGTTGGAACAAGTGGGGTAAAAAGTGCTCGGGTACGCCCTGGCCTTGATCTGAAACCATGATGCGAACAATCCCGGGGGCTGTCGAGCTTGCGCTGACGGCTACAACACCATCGCTGGGGGAGTGTTTGATCGCATTACTGATGAAGTTATCCAGTATTTGACGAAGCCGGTCAGGATCTGCAAAAACGCTGAGCATGCTATCGGTTTTGGCAACAAGTTTGACGGAGTAGTGCCCGGCCATCGGCCGGTTCCCGGCGCAGGCGGCCTCTATAGCTTCACTCAGATCAATGTCACGCATCTGGACGTTGAGCTTTCCCGCTACTGCCTTCTCAAAGTCCAGAAGGTCGGTAATCAGTGCCTGAAGCTGCTGGCCGTTGCGTAAGGCCAGCTCAACCATAGCTGATGCTTTCGGCGGCAACTCGCCGGCGGAGCCTGATTGCAGCAATCTGAGAGATCCGTTGATAGAGGTCAGCGGCGTGCGCAGTTCATGACTGACGTTTGACACAAACTGGTTTTTCAAAACATCCAGCGCTTCTCGTTCCGCCATCAGGGTATTGAACGCTTTGGCCAGATTTCGGGTTTCGGCGGGCCCTTCGGTGGTTAACCGCTGAGCAGAAGAGCTGTCTGCCGCCATTCTCGTGATCTTTTGAGACATCCCGCCCAGTTGTCGCGTAGCAGCCCTGGACACAAAGTAAGTCATGACCAATAGCGGGAGCATTGCCAGCACGCTGATCCAGAGAAAACTGCGAAACGAAGCTCTAGCGGGCTGAATGGCGCGCTCATAAGGCGCTGCACTCAAAAATAGCCAGCCGAGTCGCTCCAGATGTCGGGTACTGTATACCCAGCGTTGCCCGGAGAGATCTGTGACCACGCCGAAGGGGACGCCGGATAGGGCCGCGTCGATCAGAGGGTCTTCGCCCGGGTGGGGAAGCTCGGGTGCCGGTTGGTCCTTCTGAAGGGCGTCCACCTGAATAAAGTTTCCGGAGTCCAACACCTTGAGAATGGTGCCTTCATCAGTCTTGATCTCTTCAGGAAGAATGCCTGCCTCTGCCAGGTTGATGGTGCCCCCGGCTAGTCCCAGTAAGTCGCCATGATCACTTTCAACCGGCGCGAGAAACGATAACAGTGGCAAACCGGTTGTCCGTCCTATAATTGGCCGGCTGACAATAGCCGTGCGGGATTGCATGGCTCGTTTAAAGTGAGGTCGATCCGCATAGGAGGTGCCCAGCCGATCAGGCACAAAACGATTTTCAGCGATTGCGACGCTCTGGTTGTCGAAGACCAGCAGTCCGCCGCCAAACAACTTTTCCAGAGTGGGTTGGCGCCCGAGCAGCACTTCGAGCTCAGACAGCGGTAGAAGGTTGTCGCCGTCCGTCAGTACGCTGGCAAATGCCTCCAAGGCATTCAGACGAATACTCAGTTCCTCGTTTACCTTGCTGGCCACTGCGGCCGTTTGTAATGCCTGGCGCTCCGTGAGTACCTGCTCAAAATCGCGAACCAGCCTGTCGTAGGCAATGAATAGAATCAGAGCTACGCTGATAACAATGCTTGAGCTGGCAATCAGGACAATGCGGGCGTTGAGGCTTAAAGTTCGCAAGAAAGGCCCTTATGCGAATGGCTGTTGTAGATAAAACATGCTTTGATGAGAATAGTGCACTAGATGCTGAGAATAAAATAGTGAGGAATGCCTTTTGAACAGTATAGCCGTTGACCAATTGCAGGAACGTTTGAGGCTTCTGCAGGAACGGTTTTTTGAACGTGCCCGGGGCGATATTGAAACACTCTCAGGATTTGCCCGTCTGATCGATCAGCAACAGCTGCCGCATTCCGAGCTAGAAAAATGTTATCAGTTGTTGCATCGAATGGCAGGCTCTGCCGGGACATTTGGCTTGCCTGAGCTCGGTCAGTCGGCCAGGGTGATAGAAAAGCAATTGAAGGCACTTCTTGAGTCGGCGGCCAGTGCCGATGTGGCCGGTGATGAGTTTGTCTCTGTTTCAGCTGAAGTTGCCAGTGAAATCAGGCAACTCGCTACGTTGCTGGAAAAAGCCCCTGATGTCGTCACCACGGCAGAGGTTTCTCAGGCCAAGGCCCCAGCCGCAGCGGAGTCATACGACGGGGCCCATGGCATGCAGGTCAATGTCATGGCGCTCGGACACAGTCTTGATTATCTGCCTGGCCTGGTGAAGTCATTAGCCGTCTACGGTTTTGTCTGTGAATCTGGCTCTATTGACCGCCCGGATGACGTTGCTGAGCGCCTCCGCGAGCGCGCCAACGCCTCGATTTTGCTGTGTGTGGACTCAGTGTTGGGCGACGTTATGGACTTTCGTGAGCAGCATTTACCGAAAGCCGAGCATCGTCGGTTCCCGGTGGTGTGCATTGGCCATGAAAGCTCGTTCGACAGCCTGTATCGGGTAGCACAGCAGGGGGCAACGGCCTATTTCTGTGAGCCGCTTGACCTGCCTGAACTGGCAGAGCGGATCGAATCACTGGCCCTGGAGCGGGGTTCGCGTCCCCAGGGCCGGGTGTTGATCGTTGATGACGATCTGGAGCTGGGAGAGCACTACTGTCTGGTGCTCAAGCAGGCTGGCATTGTTGCCCGCCTGGTTTCTGACCCGGCGGACTTGATGTCGGAACTGTCGGCGTTTGAGCCTGACCTGGTTCTCATGGATGTTCAGTTACGGGATTATTCAGGCGTTACGCTTGCCAGGCTGATACGTTACGAGCCGCGCTGGCTGGGCTTACCAATTGTGTATCTGTCATCGGAAGATAATCCTGAAAACCAGCTGGATGCGTTGTCCAAAGGTGCCGATGAATTTCTGGTGAAGCCGGTCACAGATGATTACCTTGTCCGGTCTGTACGCATTCGCTGTTACCGTGCCCGCCAGTTATCGGACCTGATGAACCGTGACAGCCTCACCGGGCTGCTCAAACACTCGCTGATCAAGCAGGAAGTCGACCGAGAGTTGTCCCGCTGTCGCCGCGCCGGTCACACTTCGTGTGTAGTCATGTTGGACTTGGATCACTTCAAGCGAGTAAATGATACTTGGGGGCATGGTCAGGGCGATATTGTTATTCGTACCCTGGCAAATTTACTGCGCAACCGGCTGCGTGAGTCTGATGTAATCGGGCGTTATGGTGGCGAAGAGTTTCTGTTGATTCTGCCCGATTGTGAGCCGACGGTGGCGGTGAAACTCATCGAGGCTATTGGTAAGAGTTTTGCCGAACTCGTTTTCTGGGCAGGGGATGTCAGTTTTCAGGTTACCCTGAGTGCTGGCGTTGCGTTAATCAATGATTTTCCTGTTTCCGATCAAGCCATCGAGGCCGCTGATCAGGCACTGTACCAACGAAAACGGGGTGGGCGTAATGGTGTGACGCTCTACGATCCGTCTCCTGTTGGGGTGAAATCTTGAGGGGTGCCTGTTGAAAACATTGATACTGGAAGACGACGAGCTGGTGGGTGAGCTGCTTGAGACGGTCGTCGCGGGTATTCATCAAGGCGCTGCTGTGAGTCTTGCGCGATCTTTGAGCGAGGCCCAACAACTGTTAGACAGTGATAGCCGTTACCACTTGTATCTTATTGACTGGCAGCTGCCAGACGGTTCCGGGCTCGATCTGGTCAAGCGAGTACGCGCTGGTGATCGTGACGTGCCTATCGTGATGGTTTCCGGGCGTTCTGATCGGGAATCGGTACTCAGGGCAGCCCATCATGGTATCAGCGGATATATTACCAAGCCCCTGGATGTACAGCTGTTGCACGAACGTCTGACCAAGCTTGTCCCTGCCGGCGATTCTGGTCACGGCTCTGCAGACGAGTATCTGAAAGAGTCGTTAAACTCGGTGGTTCAATTACCGACGGATATTGATCCAATCGATGTTCTGGACCTTATCGGCAGGCAGCAAGAACTGTCACCGGCTCAGCTGGCGGAGCGCTGGCGTGAGGACGCGGCGCTGACGGCCCGCCTGTTGGACGTGGCCAATAGCAGTTCGTTCCGGCGCACGGGCAAGCCGGTTGAATCCCTCCGGGATGCCATCAGCAATATGGGCGTGGCCATGGCGTTGAATCAGGCTCTGGCGCTGGCACTGGATGTGGCCGGAAAGATAGACAGTTCGGACCTGCAGGCTCAGGCCAGAGCTTTCCACGACATGGCATTGCAGGTGTCGCGTGAGGCCCAGAAACTTGCGATCAGGCTGGGGAAGTCGCCCTCGTTATTTCAACAGGCGGGGCTTCTGAGCCGCTTGGGAGAGATGGCAGTTCTGAAAGTGCTGAACCAGTTCACGGCAGAAGGAGGCTCGCTGAACGGTTCAGAGGTAGAGCAGTGCATTGGCCAGTGGTCTCAGGATTATGGCAATCGTTTGAAAGTACAATGGAAACTGCCCCTTAGCCTGAGAGACATGATTGGCGCCGTGCATTTCTTGCCGAAAGACAGTACCCGTGAAGATCGCCTCGTGATGCGGGCCGCCGCATTAATTGCAGGGGGGCAGTCGGATAGTGATGAATGTCAGCGACTTTTGCGGCGTATTGGTCTGGATCTGAAACCATCCACCGAGGAGCCGCAGCATGGCGTCCGTTCCTGAGGCATCGCTGAACAAAATCCTGTACGTGGAAGATGATCCGGATATCCGGGCCATTGCCGAACTGGCATTGCAGGATGTGGGTGGATTTAACGCAGCACTTTGCAGCTCTGGCCAACAAGCCCTGGAAGTGGCTCCTGAGTTCGAGCCGGATCTGATTCTGCTGGACGTGATGATGCCCGAAATGGACGGTCCTGAGACCATGCGGAGATTAAGGGCTCTGGACGCGACACGAGCCACTCCGGTGATTTTTATGACTGCCCGTATTCAGAGCACTGAAATTCAAGAATATCTGGCATTGGGGGCCATCGGTGTTATCCCCAAACCCTTTGACCCGATGACGCTGGCGGATGATATTCATCGAATAGCGAAAGACAATACGCAGGGGGCATGATGCAGCGCTGGCCCTGACGAGTGCGTGATTGGCCAATTTGCGTTAGGCTGGCGCGCCTGAATGAGTAGCTGCTTAGTTGAGGTGTTATGTCTTCTTCTGAATCCCCTGATGAAATCAAAGCACGACTGAACCTGGAAACCTCCCGAATTCACTGGCATGAGCTGCAAACCTATTACGCCCGCGGCCAGGTGGTGCGAGTAGCGCCGGAGCTGGATCTGTTGAACGTGGCGGCCGAACTGACCGCCGATAACAAGGCGCAGTTCGAGCACTGGATGTCGGGCGGCCAGGTAGGGGAGGTCGCGCCCGATCTCGCCCGCGCCTGGTACGATCGCAATGCCGAACTCTGGGCCGTGGTGATTGCCCCCTGGGTGCTGGTTCAGGATCGTTCTGGCCAGGGCCTGCATTGACCCAGTGCTGTTGCCGGCCCACGACGCCGGTTTCCGATATTGTCTAACCTGCCCGTGAGGGGTTTATGCTGACTGGTGCATTGCTTGTTCTGGCGCCTTTGTTCCTGGGCTTTGCCATAGCGCTCTCTAACCGCCGTCTGATGACGGTAATACACTATACCGTGGAAGCCCTGGTCTATTTCATTCTGGCGCTGTTGGGTCTTGGCCTTGGTCAGATGGATGGCCTGCTGGACCAGTTAGGCACCATGGCTGCTCAGGTGGCGGGGTTGGTAATGGTGCTGCTGGTGGCCAACATGGTGGGCCTGTGGTTGTTCCACCGCTGGCAGCCCATGTCCACGGGAGAGGAAGCCGGTCAGGAGAGGCCGAGTTATCGCCGGTTGTTCCTTGCCGGCTTGAAACCGCTACTGGCGGTTGTCGCTGGGGCCCTGGCCGGCTACTTTCTGTTACCGCAACTGCCGCTGGTTGACGATGTGGCTACCTGGGCGCTGATGCTGTTGCTGTTCTTTATTGGGCTGCAGTTGCGTAATGCCGGGTTGTCGCTCCGCAAATTGCTGATGAACCGCCAGGGCCTGGGCATTGCGCTGGCGATGGCGTTGAGTTCCCTGCTGGCGGGCCTTTTGCTGATTCCGTGGCTGGATGTGCCCTGGCACCAGTCCCTGGCTCTGGCCTCCGGATTTGGCTGGTATTCGTTGTCTGGCATCGTGATCGGCGATGCTCTGGGGCCCGCCTGGGGTGGCGTGGCCTTCCTGAACGATGTGCTGCGGGAGATCATCGCCCTTGCCATCATTCCGCTGGTTATTGGTGCGCGCCCGGCCATGGCCATCGGTTACGGTGGTGCAACCGCCATGGATTTCACCCTTCCCGTTATTCGAAGCAGCGGCGGCCTTGCCTGTGTGCCGGTAGCGATTGCCTCCGGCTTTTTACTGTCGTTTCTGTCGCCGGTGTTGATGGGGATCTTTCTGGCTTTGGGTTGAGCGGCAGGAATCCGATGACATTCAGAATCTGAAATTGACCCGGTGCAATGCTTTGGTCAGATTTACCGCTATAGTGGCTACGTATTAGTATCCGAATAAACGATGCCGCTCCGGAGCCTGAATGAACCGCCGCCAATTCCTGCAACTGTCCGTTGCCGCCCTTTCGGCTCTGGGGTTGGCCGGTTGTTCAAAATCCGCACCGCTGCGTACTGGCATTCATCCCTGGATTGGTTACGAACCCCTTTACCTGGCGGAGGAGTTTGGCTGGCTGCCGGATTCGGTTCGGCTGGTCAAACATTCGGCAGCCAGCGATTCAATGGCGGGCCTGCTGGCCGGCGAGCTGGATGCCGCTGCCTTGACCCTGGATGAAGCGTTACGGGTATACGCGGAGGGCGTACCCCTGCGTGTGGTAACGGTTACCAACGTGTCTGTCGGTGCCGATGTCCTGGTGGTCAAACCCTCTATCACCAGTCTTGCCGGGCTCCGGGGCCGGCCCATCGCCGTCGAACTGGGTGGCGTCTCGGGGATTATGCTGTTCTCTGTTCTGGAGCGGGCCGGCTTGAGTACCGATCAGGTTTCGTTGGTTGATCTGCCGGTGAATCGCCATTTGTCCGCCTGGCAAAATGGCGATATTGAAGCGTCGGTATGCTACGAGCCGACCGCCTCGGTGCTGGAGCAGGCCGGAGGTACCCGGTTATTCGACAGCAGTCAGGTGCCAGATACCATCTTTGATACCCTGATCGTCACTGAGGCAGCCGCCCGCCGAAAACCCGGTGCGGTGCGTGATCTGGTGTACGGCTACTTCCGGGGCCAGCATCATCTGGTGCGCAGCATGCATGATGCAGTGTATCGAGTGGCCACCCGTCAGGGAATAACGCCGGATTCGGTGCGCCGTTCCCTGGCCACGGTGATGCTTCCGGAGCTTGCAGCCAACCAGCGATACCTGGCTCATCATGGCCGGATTGAGGTGGTCGCGAAACGACTGTCCGGCATTCTGGTCCGCGAGGGGTTGATGGCCAGCCATCCTGTGTACGAACGCCTTTGCGACCCGTCATTCCTGCCTCGGAGTTTGTCATGAACCGGCTGTGTTCCTGCACTCTTATTCTAGTGCTAGGCCTGCTGGCCGGGCTCTGGGCACCGCTGGCCGTGGCCAAGGAGGCTGTCACTCTGGGGATTCTGTCTTACCGGCCAGAGCCGGTGATCCAGGAACGTTATAGCCTGCTGGCAGAGTATTTGAGCCAGGAAACCGGACTGGAGGTGCGACTGCGGGTATTCAATCAGGATGACATGAACCGGGCGCTGGCCTCCAACCGCGTGGATTTCTTTCTGACCAACCCCAGTCACTTCCTGATGATCCGCAGCGAGCGCAGCCTGACCGGGGTGCTTGCCACCCTGCAACGAGAGTGGCAAGGCCGTTCCACTGGCAGTATTGGTGGCCTTATCCTGACCCGCGCCGAACGCAGTGACATCAATCGCCTGGCAGACCTCAGAGGCAAAAGCATAGCTACCCCGGGTATTCATTACCTTGGTGGCTTTCAGGCAGCGGCGCTGGAGCTGAGGGATGCGGGTGTGGACATTCTCCGCCACAACCGGATGGTGCACCTGGGTAATCATGACCGAGTCATTCGAGCGGTATTGACCGGCGATACCGATGTTGGGTTTGTCCGGACCGGCGTATACGAGGAACTCATCCGGGAAAATCCGGCGTTGGCGGACGAGCTTAAAATGATTCATGTCCAGTCGCTGGCCGGCTTTCCGTTTGCGGTGTCTACCCGCCTCTACCCTGAGTGGCCGCTGGTATCTCTGCCCCATGTCGATAGCCAGATTGTGCGTCAGGTGGCGTCTGCCCTGTTTGCTCTGCAACCTGGTCACCCCGCTGCCCGGGCGGCGGGCCTGGCGGGGTTTTCACCCCCCGCAGACTACCAGTCGGTCGAAGACCTGGCCCGAACCCTGAGAATGGCGCCCTATGACCAGGTGCCTAGAGTCACCTGGGTGGATGTGCTGAACCAGTACCGGATCTGGGTGCTGACGGTTGCGGTTCTCTTTGTAATGCTCGTGGTCACCAGTCTCTGGCTCAGCCGCAAGAAGCGCCAGCTGGCTACCGAGGAACGGCGCCAGCGTGAGCTCATTGGCAGCTGGCCTCAGCCGATGCTGATGATCCGTAACGGGGAACTGATCAATTGCAACCGGGCGGCCGTGGATCTGGTGGGTTACACCTCCGAGGCATCGCTTTTAGGTAAGGGCTTGCCCACTTTCTCGCCCCATGCGCAGCCGGACGGTACGCCTTCCCTGCAAAAAGCGGATGCACTGATCAGGCGGGTAACGACCGGAGAAGTGGCACAGTCTGAGTGGCTGTTCGTGCGTTCGGACGGTTCCGATGTCTGGGTGGATATGACCCTGGCGCCGGTCTATGAGCACGATCAGGAGAGCCCTTCCATTCTCTGTTCCTGGTACGACATTACCCGCCGTAAGTACGCAGAGGAGCGCCAGCGACTGGCCCTGAGAGTGTTTGAAAATGCCCGTGAAGCAATTTTTATCACCGATGCCCACGGTGTTGTCATGGACATCAACGAAGCCTACTCACTGATTACCGGGCGGGACCACAAGGTGGCGGTGGGCAGCCTGCCACCCATGCCCATGGACGAGGGCAGTGCCATCCTGATTGCGGCGCGCAAGCACGGCGTCTGGACCGGCGAATTCTCCAGCAGGCACCGGGATGGTCACGCCATCGTGCTCAGCCTCACCCTGAGCAGCGTGTTCGATGAGCAGGGGCAGCTCAGTCATTTCGTCGGGGTGTTCAGTGACGTCACCCAGCTCAAGGAAACCGAGAAACAGCTGCGCACCATGGCGCACTATGATTCACTGACCGGCTTGCCGAATCGGGTGCTGTTCTCGGACCGTCTGCAGCAATCCATGGCCCAGGCCCGCCGGCAGAACTATCAGTTGGCGGTGATTTACATCGATCTGGATCATTTCAAACCCATCAACGATGCCTTCGGGCACGACGCAGGGGATGGTTTGTTGGTGGAAGTTGCCCGCCGCATGCGTTCAACCCTGCGCGAGGAAGACACCCTGGCCCGGCTGGGGGGGGATGAATTTGCCGCCATTGTGGTGAACGTCGCTGACCAGCAAACCCTGGAGGCGTTGTTGGCGCGCTTATTAACCAAGATTGGCGACCCGGTGTGGGTGGCGGACCACAGTGTTGAGGTGTCTGCCAGCCTGGGTTACACCGTTTACCCGCAAAACGTGGAGCTGGATGGCGACCAGCTGTTACGCCAGGCAGACCAGGCCATGTATCGCGCCAAACGGGAGGGCAAAAACCGCTACTGCAGGTTTTCTGACTCAGGCAGCTGATGCTGGGCGCCATTGAGTAAATGGGTGGCCGGTTGCCATTTCAGGGCCTTGCTCCACTGGTCATTGAGCCGCCGTACAGAACTCAGGGTATCCAGAGCCTGGTCCCCCAGGGTGGTGCTGAAATCCCGCCGTACCATCATCTGCAACATCGTGTTTTTCAACCGGTGGTAAGTGCCCTCTGCCTCGGCCAGCAGCGCCTCAGCCGGGCCTTCTGATGCGACCAGCTCCCGGATGGTATCCAGATAGTGCTCCAGTGTCTCAGCTTGTTCGGCAAACTCGGTCCGGTGGCTTAGCTGCCGCAGTTGCAATAGCCGGGTGGTCAGATCGGTGGCTTCGGCCAGGTAGCGGCAGGTGCGGATACTGATGGTCAGGGCATCCACCACGGACGGGTGCATTTTTTCTGCCCTCAGCCGGCCGATATAGTCAGTGATCGCCCGGTTCAGGTTGCGGATGGCATCGGCTTTCGGCCGGATATCGGCTTCGGTCAGGCTCTCCCGATCAAGACACACCCTCAGCAGGCCCCGGCTATGGCCGATCAGTCGTTTCATTTCCTGGTCCACCGCCCCGATCGCCAGTTCTGGCGTGGTGATCAGGGTATCGTCCAGATAACGGGGCACGGCGTTATCTTCCTCCTTGCTTCGGAACATCCGGCCCAGAAACCGGGCAAAGGGTTTGGTAAATGGCAGCATAATGGCCGCCCCCAGGACATTGAACAGGGTGTGGAACAGCGCCAGAGACACGGCGGGGTTGGCTTCCAGGTTCAGCCAGTCGGTCAGCATCGCCACGGTCCACAGCATCACCGGCAGGATCATCAGGGCGATGGCGCCGGTAAACACGTTGAACAGGATATGGCCAATCGCCAGCCGGCGGGCATTGGCGGTGGCTTTGAGGGCCGACAGGGCAGCCGTAGAAGTGGAGCCCAGGTTGGCGCCGATCACCGCCGCTGCCGCATTATCCAGACCGATCAATCCACCGGCTGCAGCGGTCAGAACAATGGCCAGGGCGGCGCTGGAGGATTGCGTCAGAACCGTGGCCAGAAACCCGATGGCCAGAAATGTAAACAGGCCATAATCCGGGCTGATAAAACCGCCGTCGGTAAAGCCCCCGGCCAGGGATTCCAGTGCCGTCTTGAGAATCGACAGGCCGAGGAAAAACAGCGCAAAGCCCGCCAGCGCCTCCCCCAGGAACTGGTTCCGCTGATTGCGGCTGATCATCTTGAAGCCGACACCGGCGGCCAGCAGCGGCAGCGCCAGGGCTTCGATCTTGAACCCGAAGCCCACCAGGCTGACTAGCCAGGCGGTCATGGTGGTGCCTATGTTGGAACCGAAAATCACCCCGAGAGACTGGGCCAGGGTTAGCAGGCCGGCGTTGACAAAGCCAATGGTGGCAACGGTAACCGCCCCGGAGTGCTGCACAATACCGGTAATGGCAAAGCCGGCCATCAGGCCCCGCAGGGGGGTTCTGGTCCAGGTGCCTAACAGGTGTCGTAACTGGTGGCCAGCGGCGTTCTTCAGGCCGGTGGTCATCATTTCCATGGCGAGCATGAACAGCGCCAGGCCACCGAGAATCTGGAACACGGATGAGATCATGGTTCGGTTGTCGTTGTGATTTGCGGATTAGTAGCGAGTGTAGCAGACGTTGGCTGGCGCGATGCCTCAGGCCAGGAATTTGCGCACATCCAGTTTGTAGTCTTCCGGGTCCACCGCCCGGACAATCCGGTCCTGGTTGCCGGCGCGGGATAGATCGATGGTTTCCACCGTAATCGGTAGTCGAAACCGGGTGTGGTACATCACCCGTACCACGGGCAGGCGCTGATCCTGATCGTTGGTTTCCACCACCACCCCCAGCCGTCCGCTCTCAAGGAGCACCAGCGAGCCCACCGGGTACAGGCCGATACAACGGATAAACTGTTTCACCAGTTCCGGGTCCAGATGATCACCACTCCATTCGAGCAGTTTTTTCAGCCCCTGGGACGGCGTCATACCCTTGTGATACACCCGGTCGGAGGTGATGGCATCGTACACATCGGTGATTGCCACCATGCGCCCGTATTCGGTAATTTCTTCGCCCTTGAGACCCTCCGGGTAACCACTGCCATCCAGTTTCTCATGGTGCTGGGCGGCGGTAATCACGGCGATTTCGCCGATGCCTTCGGTGCTGGCAAGGATGTCCCTGGAGTGCCGGGCGTGCAGTTTCATCACTTCAAATTCTTCCGCCGTCAGGCGGCCGGGTTTATGCAGGATGTCATCTGGGGTGAGGATCTTGCCAAGATCATGGAGCAGGGCGCCCACCACGGTTTGATGCAGTACGTCTGCCGGCAGGTTACGGTAGTTGCCGAACAGTGACATGAGCACACTGAGGTTAACGGAGTGTTCCAGCAGGTAGTTGTCTTTCTCACGGATGCGACCGAGGCAACTCAGGGCGTTGGCGTTTCTCAGAACGGAGTTTTGCAGTTCGTCGGCCAGTTGGTGAATGGGCGCGATATCAATGGCGGCACCCATTTTGACGTTGTTCATGAAACTGCCCACCAGGCCCTGGGCCTGGCTGTGAATCCGCTGGGCGATGACAATCTCTTCTGTCAGGGCAACCTTGTGCTGGATGCCCGGGCGCTGTTCACCTGCATTCTGCAGGGCCTGTTCATTGCGCTGATCCACTTCCTGGGCGGTCTCAGCGTCCTGGGCGTCCAGCCCTTTCTCAACGTCGATATAGACGTATTGGACCCCCATCCTGCGGATTTTCTCGATGGTCTCTTCCCGCTTGATCACCCCTTTCTTGCGTTGGGTGTTATGGGGAATCCAGTCGTTATTCAGGTCGGAAATGTACATGCCGACCTTCAACGCAGCGATGGGGATGCGTTTGATCATGGTTGTGGGAAGAACGTCCTCAGGCTGTTCTGGTAAGTCTGAGCTAAGACCTGGTCGAGGGGGAGATCCTTCACCTCGGCGATTTTCTCGGCAACAAACGGCAGATAGAACGGTGCGTTTTCCCGGCCACGGTAGGGTACCGGCGTCAGGAAAGGTGCATCGGTTTCCAGCAGAATCTGCTCAATCGGGGCCATGCGCACGATATCCCGAACGTTCTCTGCCTTGTTGAAGCTGGTGATGCCGTTAAAACCAAGGCACCAGCCTTGATCCAGCGCATAGCGGGCCAGCCCGGGGCCGGAGGTAAAGCTGTGAATCACTCCCCGGCGGGTCAGGGTCTGCTCAAACTCCTGCAGGATGGCGATGGTGTCGTCGTCTGCTTCTCTGCTGTGGATCACTACGGGGCGGTCACTGTCGCAGGCAATTTGCAGCTGGCGACGGAATACTTCCCGCTGCACACCCCGGTCTGCATTGTCGTAGTAATAGTCCAGGCCGATCTCGCCGATGGCGACGATTTTGTCATCCCGGGCATGCTCGCGGATTTCAGCCTCTACCTCATCGGAATAGCTTTCCGCTTCGTGGGGGTGAATGCCCTGGGTGCCATACACCCAGGGCTCAAGCTGGCTGAGTTCTCGCACAGCGGCCAGGTTTTCCGGAGACACGGCAATGGTGATCACCCGTTCGATGTTCACCTTGCGGCTCTGTTCCAGGGTCTCGGCCAGTGGCCGATCCTTCAGGTAATCCAGATGGCAGTGGGTCTCGATGATCGGGTGATCAAATACGGGAATCTCACGACGTTTCTTACTCATGCCTGGGGTCTATGCTCCATCACAGCCGTCGCTTGGCTGCTATTCTGAGAATTGGATCACGCTAGTTTATCACCTTGGGTGATCGTTGCATTGCATCGTGCTGATAGGGAGTTTCCTTGATGGAGTATACGGCGTTCGCACGAACATGGTTTCTGGACCCGAAAAAGCCGGCGCTGGGTCGATACCCCAGTCTGCTGGATGACGACGAAAAACCACCGGCACTGGAGTCGAGCCTGGAAGATATCGGCGAGTACCAGCGCCGGCTTTGGGCCAATGGTCGGAAAGCCCTGTTGCTGGTGATACATGGCCCGGATACCAGTGGCAAAGACAGCCTGATTCGAACACTTGCTACCTATGCCGATCCTGCAGGCTTTCATGCCTGGTCGTTCAGCAGGCCCACAGCAACAGAATCTGCCCATGATTTCCTTTGGCGTGTCACGCCTTTGTTGCCGGCTTATGGGCAGATGGTCGCATTCAACCGCAGCCACCACGAAGCGGTGATCGCGGAACGGGTTTGGCCGGTGCGGGCCGAGGAAAGTTACAACTGGCAAGCCCGGTACCGGGCGATTCGGGATTTCGAGCAGCACCTGGTCAGTGAGGGTACCTGTGTGGTGAAGGTCTGGCTGAATCTGTCCGAAGACGAACACAAGCGAAGGTTGCTAAAGCGCCTGGACAAGCCTCGTAAACGGTGGAAGTTTGACCGCTCCGATATCGAGGGCTGGAAAATGCGAGATAAATACCAGGCGTATGCGGAGGAAGCGCTGGCAGCCACCCATACCAATGAGGCGCCCTGGTTTATTGTGCCCGGAGATCGCAAACCTGAGGCCAGGGCCATTGTGGCGGCGCTGGTGGCGGAAGTGCTCAAAAGCCTGGCGCCAGACTATCCGGAGGAGCATCCGGATGTACTGGAAGAGTATCGGACCCTGCTGGCTGAGAATGGCGTGGAGTAACGGAGGCGAGTTATGCATATCGTGGTTGTAGGCGGTGGTGTGGTCGGCGTTACCACGGCTCGTGAGCTGCTGCGCCGTGGCCACCAGGTGACGGTGCTAGAGCGCCATCCGCTGGCCGGTAACGAGACCAGCAAAGGCAATGCGGCCCAGCGATCCTATGGTGTGGTCTATCCCTGGGCCGACCCCTCGATGGTGTTCAAGGCCTTGCCCTGGATTCTGCAGAAATCCGGCCCGTTGAAACTGAAAGTGCCGCCGTCACTGGATGCCATGCGTTTCATGTTCGCCACACTTCGTTATGCCTGGTCGCCGGGTCTGTTCGGATTGAACAAACGGGCCATGTTGCGCCTGGGCATGCACAGCCGGGAGCGCTTCCTGGCCCTTGAGCAGGAACACGATCTGGCCTTCGACGGCCAGCATCGTGGGCTGCTGCACCTGGCCAGCAAGCCGGAGGCCATGGATGACTACCGGGCTATTCACGAACTGCTGAATGACATGGGCATTGCCTCCCGGCTACTGACGCCGGCACAGGTCAGGGAAACGGAACCGGGTATGACCGGTGATGGCCCCCTGTACGGTGCCATCAGCTATGAAACAGATGGCACTGGCGACTGCCATCTGTTTTCCCGCTCACTGGCGAGCGTGTGTGAGCAACTGGGCGCGAACTTTCGATACGAGGTGAAGGTGGAGCGGCTGATCGCGGACGATACCCGCGTGAAAGCGGTGCAACTGACCAACGCCGACGGCCGGCTGGAAACCCTGGAGGCAGACGCCTTTGTGATCTGTGCCGGCTGCTGGTCACCGCAACTGGTGCAGCCACTGGGGCTGAGTTTGCCGATCTATCCGATCAAGGGTTACAGCATCACCGTACCCCTGCATGATGCGGCCAAGGGCCCGGTCAGCACGATTCACGATGACAACTTCAAGGTGGTGTCTACCCGCTTGGGTGACCGGTTGCGTGCAACCGGATTTGTCGAGCTGGCGGACTTCAACCGGGACATTCCGCAAGCGCGGATTGATACCATCAAACGGTCCGTTGAATCCCGTTTTCCGGGGTGTGCGGACCTGGCGGCGGCAGAGACGTGGACCGGGTTCCGCCCGATGACGCCGGACGGCCCCGCGATCATCGGAAAAGGCCCCAGGGACAACCTGTTCCTGAATACCGGCCACGGTACCTTCGGCTGGACCCTGTCTGCCGGCAGTGCAGATGTCATTGCCCAGGTGATTGATGGCGAGGAGCCGTCTGTGGTGCTGGATGCTTTCCGGCCCGGACGCTTTGCGGAATAGCGTCAGAGTTTGCGCTCGATATTGCCACACAGGGTGTGAACGAAGCCGATATCCCGGTCAGACAGCAGCGGCAGTTTTTCGAACACCCACTGGGACAGCTTTTCGTCTGCCGGAGCGTCCAGTTCTGGCAACAGGCTCTCCAGCCGCGAGCGCAGTGCCGCCAGGCCTGATGTGCTGGCCGCGGTTTCCGGCTGTGCACTGGCTTTTTGCAGCCCGGACAGCTCCCAGGCGTAAAGCATCACCGCCTGGGCCAGGTTCAGGGAGGGATAAGTCACCGCCATGGGGAACCCGGTCAACAGATCGCACAGGGCCAGCTCCTCGTTGGCCAGGCCCCGGTCTTCCCGCCCGAATACCAGGGCAGCCGTGGCCGCTGTATCCCCCTTGTTAGAGAGCACCGTGCGAAGTGCGGCGGGCTCGTGCCAGTCCTGCCTGTTATGCCGGGGCTTGGCCGAGGTGCCCATCAGCAGATCCGCGGAGTTTCTTACCGCTGCCAGATCAGGGAAAATGCGCGCATTATCGAGAATGTGATCACTGCCATGGGCCAGCCAGTGGGCTTCCGGCCGGGTATGCAGGTCGGAATTGACCAGCCACAGGTCGGAAAAACCCATGGTGCACAGGGCTCGGGCAGCCGCGCCGACGTTCTCCGGAACTTTTGGTTCAACCAGTACAAAGGCCAGTTTCATGACGTTACCTCCGGCGGCGAGTGTACACCAGTCGCCCGTGACTTTTTACAACCGCTGGCAGGCCGTGAACGACTGGCTTGCCCGGCATGAGCCACTCTGGCGCCCGATTCCCTTTATGGAACCAGCACCGGCGTGGAGCCGGGATTATCCGGAACTCGCGGCCTGGCTGGAAGCGCTGGATGACCATGACTGTGAGTATCTGGAAGAGAATCTGGCAGAACTTTCACAAAGCGTCGCCAGCTTCGTCCCGGACCTGGCCGGTTACCCTAACCTGATAGCGGTGCCTGCCCTGACCACCACAGACGACAGCCGGGCGGCGGCGCTGACCGAAGTGGCTGCGGTGGATATGCCGGGGCGCAAGCGCGAGCAGGCGGGCGCCTTTTCAGCATCGGTGCGGCCACTGACTGGGCCGGTACTGGACTGGTGCTGCGGCAAGGGCCATCTGGCCCGCACTCTGGTTGGGCAAGGGGCGCCTTCGGTGCTGGGGTTTGAATGGAATCCGGAACTGGTGGCGGATGGCAATCGCCTGGCGCAGCATTACCAGGATCCTGTCACCCTGCGCCATCAGGATGTCATGGCTGAAACCCTGACCTGGCCCGGCAGTGTTCATGGTGTTGCCTTGCATGCCTGCGGAGACCTGCACCGGCAATTGATTCGCCGAGGCAGCGCGGAACAGACACCACGTCTGAGTTTCTCGCCCTGCTGTTATCACCTTACCGAACATGAAACCTACCCGTTGATGTCTGAGCATGCACGGCACCACGCTGGCGCATTGAGCATTGACCGCAACGGCCTTCGGCTTGCAGTTCAGGAGACCGTTACGGCCCCGGCCAGGGTGCGCGAGCAAACCCGACAAATCAGTATCTGGCGCCTGGGCTTTGATGCCCTTCAGCGGCACCTTCGCGGCGTAGATAGCTACCTTCCAGTACCATCCCATCCCGGGCGTTTGAATACAGGTGATTTCAGAACCTTCTGTGCCTGGGCGGCCGATAAAAAGCGCCTGGAGCTGCCGGAAAGCCTGGACTGGCAGCACTGGCTGGCGGAAGGGGAACGCCGGTTCCAGCAAGTACGCCGGCACGAACTGCTGCGGCACCTGTTCCGGCGGCCGCTGGAGCTCTGGCTGGTGTTTGATTATGCGGTGTTCCTGGAGGAGCAGGGCTATCGGGTGCGGCTGGGGGCCTTTTGTGAGCGCTCACTGACTCCGCGCAACCTGTTGCTGGATGCGGTCAGGGTGTCGGACTGATGTCTTTCTGAAGAGCGTTGGCCCGAAAACAAACAAGGCGCCGGAGGGCGCCTTGTTTGCTCATTACCATATGCGTTGGTCTTAGCGACTAACCTGAATGCGTGCTTCAACACGGCGGTTCTGGGCACGGCCAGCGGCCGTGTCGTTGCTGGCAATCGGCTCGGCTTCGCCATAACCCATGGCGCTTACGCGATCCGGGTCAACGCCCAGAACAGTGGTCAGCCGGTTAGCAACGGCCTCGGCACGACGCTGGGACAGGAAGCGGTTGTACTCTGCGTCACCAATGCTGTCGGAGTGACCCGCGATTTCCACGGTGGTTTCCGGGTACTCGGCCATAAAGTCCGCTACGCGACGAATTTCGTTATCGAACGTGGCATCAATCACGGAGCTGTTCGTGGGGAACTGAACCCTCAGCTCAATGGTTTCCACGGTTTCAGTCACACCTTCGCAGCCGCGCTCGTCAACGGTGGCACCGGCAGCGGTATTCGGACATTCGTCGCGGTAATCCGGCACGCCGTCACCATCGCTGTCCACCGGGCAGCCCCGGCTGTCTACCTGAACACCGGCTGGTGTGTTCGGGCACTGATCGCGGTTATCGGGCACACCATCACCGTCCGAATCTGCGGGAGCCGGTGCTGGCGCGGGGGCAGGAGCGGGCTTCGAGGAAGCAACAGTGCGGGTGAAGGCCCAACTCAGGCCAAGTGAGGCCATGGTGTCAAAGGTGCTTTCATCAATACCGTGGAACTCTCGGAGATCGCCACGGATGGAGATGCTGTCGCTGACGTTGTAGCGGAAGCCCACGCCCACGTTCACGCGGGTTTCTTCGTGATCGGTGCCTGCAGTGGTGTAGGAAATAGTATCACCCACACCAAATTCCGCATGGCCGGCACCCAGTGATACGTACGGGTTCCAGGCCGCGTCCGGGCCGGCAAAGTAGTAGGTGCCGTCGATTCTCAGTTCCTGGAACTCGGACTCTCCTGCAACGTACTTACGGTCAGCATCGGCGCGTGAATACACCGCTTCAACAGACCAGCGCGGCAGGAAGCGGTACTCAACACCGACACCAAAGGTGCCGGTTTCGCTCAGATCCCGTTTGTCATCAAACAGCTGGAAGCCGGCGAACGGGTTCAGGTAAATGGTTTCCTGGCGGTCGGCCAGAGCGGGCGTGGCAAGGGATGCTGTAAGGGCGGCCAGAGCGACCGGGCGCATGATCTTCATGCAGAACCTCCTGTTTAGTTGTTATTTCCTGCAGTTCTCTCAGGAATGAAAACTCCGAAAAACACCTGTATTACTCGGAATTTAGGTCAGTAAGCCAAAAAAAACAAAAAAATGACAGTAGTTGGTACGTCGGGAATTGTACGCAGTTCACTGACAGAGTCGTTTTAATCTGATGTCGCCGTGAAATACAGATGAGCGCTCTTCTTGCTGAAGTTCAGGGTATCGCCATTGGCAAAGCGCACTTCAAACGAACTTTCATCCTCTGACGTCACGTCGCCAGCTCCAAAGATGGCGTGGACAACACGCGCATGGTGCCAAACCGGTTCCGTGGTATCAGCCTGAGGCGCAGTCTGGCCTTCAATGACAATCCCCTCCCGGTCTGCATAACGCAGGCTGACCGGTGTCAGCGGGACGCTAAGGCTCAGTGACCCTGTTTCTGTTGGATAGTTCCCCTCCAGTGCGGCACCCAGTTCCCTGGACAGCTCAAAGCACAACTCGGCCACAAACCGGCTGGGACCCTGATCGCCCTCAAGGTGAGGCTGTTGACTGGCTGGCCGGGTGATCAGGTGCAGCGCCTGGCGAGCCCGCGTCATGGCCACGTAGAGCAGCCGCCGCTCGCTTTCCAGCAGGGCCCTGGCATCGTCCTGGGGCCTTGGGCTGTAGGGCAGGTATTTCTCCTGCAGGCCGGGAATAATCACCACTGGCCATTCGAGACCCTTGGTGCGATGGATGGTGGACAGCAGCACCCCGTGATCTTGCTGCTCTCCAGCTTGCTGCTTCAATGCCTTGAGATGATCCAGCGCGCCCTCAGCAGTCAAATCCAGGCCCTTCAGGTAATCCCGGAAGCCCTGTACCGTATCAATGCGCTCCTCGGCACTGTCGTGGGTCAGCGCCAGGCTGCGAATGCCCTCGTAGAGCTCCATGTGCTCCGCATACACACTGATCAGCCCCGCGACCGGACCCTTGTATCGCTCAAGCTGCGCCAGCACCTCGCCCAGCTTGCGAAGTTTGCGGCCCGCCATCGGGGCCAGGGCGTCAAAATCCATCGCAAGCAGCCGCTCATGCCAGGCCCCGTCAAACGCCGCCAGGAACTGTGCCAGGTTCTCCAGTTCAGGCTCTTTCAGGCCAACATGGGGAAACCGGAGCAGCAGCCGCGCCAGATCCAACCGGTCGGTATCCGGCAGCAACTTCAGCCGGCCGGTCACCACCATCAGCAGGGCAGTTATCGCCTGCACCTCGCGACTGAACAGCGCCCCCTTGCCGGCGTCAATCCGGTAAGGCACCTGCCGGGCCAGTAACTTCAGCTCAATCGGTACACTCTGACTCCACACCCGGAACAGAATTGCGGTCTGACTGCTCTGCTCCGGCGCCTGCTGCTGCAGAATACGCAGCACCTGGTCACCGTCATTCTCCGCCCGATGCAGGTCCACGGTGGTCGCCGGCGTGGACGGATGCGAATGACACATCACATCCTTGCGGCCGGTGTTATGGCAGATCAGATGATTGGCCAGCAACGCTACCCGGTGGCCATAACGAAAGGTGAAACTCAGGGTCTGCTCCAGCGGGCTTTCAAACTCATCACTGAACCGGCGCAGAATGAACTCCGGCTTGGCACCGCGAAACTCATAAATGGTCTGGTCCGGATCCCCCACCACCGTCACCCGCGCCCGGTCACCGGCCACGTAGCGCAACAACAGATGCTGAATCTCATTGGTATCCTGGTACTCATCCACCAGAATCAGATCCATCTTGTTACCCACCAGACGCTGCAGAGGCGGGTTCTGATGAATCGCCATCACCGGCTCATACAACATATCCGCGTAACTGATCCGCCCCTGGCCTTTACGCCACTGCTCGAAACTGTGGAACAAATCGATCAGATACCGATGCTTGTCCGAATACCCCAACTCCTCAAACACCACCTCCGCCGGCGACAACCCGGTCTTCACCAGATCAATAAACCCGGTGGCCGTCTCCACAAACTCCTTCTTGTTGCGCCGAATCTCATCCGCCAGATCCTCCGGCGCCAGCCGCCGGGTCAACAACCAGGCCTGAAACGCAATCTCCTGCTCGGTCAGAATCTTCTCCGAAAACCCCGGCAGATACCCCTCACGCACAAACCGCTTGTACAACCGCAGCCCCATGGCGTGATACGTCCGAATCTCCGGCAAGGCCAGCCCGGACTGATCGCACACCTCCTGCAGCTTCCGCTCAAAATCCACCCGGGCACTGCGATTGAACATCAACACCAGCATCCGGTCCGGATCATGCCCTTGCTCCAGCAGAAACCGAATCCGCCAGGCGAGCGTCGACGTCTTGCCACTGCCCGCCACAGCGGTGATCACCGCATGCTCATAGCCGGCCGTAATAATCGCCCGCTGCTCGTCGGTGAGAAACTCGGGCAGGTGAGAGGTATCCGGGATTTGGGGTTTGGTAGGCATGCGGGCTATTGTACTGGCCAACTGGTAGCGGGAATAGCGCTCCCGCATAATCGTAAAAGATTGGATTATGGGGGAATATTACTCACCTGTTGAATGCAAGGGGTTGGGTAAGCCTTTCAAAACTGTGCGGAGCCAGGGATGGCGGAGCCCAAGCGCCCCAGGGATGGGCCGAAGGAGCGTGTTTTGAAAGGCTTACCCAACACCTTGCCACCTCCGAAACCTGAAGAGATGGGGAAAGATGAAAACTGAGCAATCGCTAAACGTACTGGGTGAAAAACTGGAAACCTGCGGTAACAACCCGACAACCGGCTTCTACCGCGACGGCTGCTGCAACACCGGCCCCGATGACCTGGGCAACCACACCGTCTGCGCCATCGTCACCGCCGACTTCCTGGACTACTCCAAAGCCCAAGGCAACGACCTCTCCACCCCCAGGCCCGAATTCGGCTTCCCCGGCCTGAAACCCGGCGACAGCTGGTGCCTCTGCGCCGGCCGCTGGCAGCAAGCCTTCGAAGCCAACAGTGCCCCGCGGGTCAAACTGCGCGCCACCCACCAAAGAGCCCTTGAAGCTTGCGAACTTGCTGACCTCAAAGCCCATGCCGCGGATCTCAGCTGAATGACTGACACAAGCCGGGAGCATCCGACCGCAGACTGGCAAAGCCTGCAAACCACGCTCAGGACCATCGGCCACCGCCGCCTGATTCTGGTGGAAGGCTCGCAGGAAAACACCTGCACCTGGATGCACCGGCAACTGTCCCGGATGAACACCAGCCACAGCCTGTGGGTTGGCCGGGCCGAACACGCCGAAGCCGTGGGCCTGCCACACCTTCAGGCCAACCATTACCGGCAATGGCTGGGCCGGGAAACCAGCCTTTTGGTCTGGGACGGCTGGCAAGGAAACCCGCCCGATGCCTTTGCGGCACTGGCAGGCACACTGCAGGCCGGAGGGTTACTGTTCTGGCTGGTGCCGCCCCTGACTCGGTGGCGTCACTACGGCGATCCGGACTATGTCCGCACCGGCCTTGATCAAGCCGAAGAGCATCCATTTGCCGCCAGGCTGGCGATGGTGATCAGTAGCGATACCTCCATCATCCGGGTACAGGCAGACGACCCCGGCTTGATAAACTGGCCGGAATTGCCGGCAAATACTGCCGGTTTCACCCCGCAAACCACGGACGAACAGCAACAACTGCTGCAACACCTGGAGCGGTTCGGCCAAGGCCGCCGCCGACGCCCCCTGGTGATCACCGCCGACCGGGGCCGTGGCAAGTCTGCCGCCATGGGTATCGCCGCGGCCCGCCTGCTCCTGGCCGGTCGCGAGCAGGTGCTGGTGACGGCACCTTCCCGGGATAACGTGGACACCCTGTTCAGGCACGCAGTGCTCGAACTTGGCGATGAACTGGCTGAACAGTCGGAATCGGATCTTGTGACCCGTGAAGGCCACCGCCTGAGCTATATGCCGGTGCCAGAGCTGCTGGCCGCCCGGCCGGTCGCCGAAGTGGTTCTGGTGGACGAAGCTGCCGGACTGCCAGCGCACTGGTTACGCGACATACTGTTGGGCTGGCCGCGGGTGGCTTTTGCCACCACGGTTCATGGCTATGAAGGCACCGGGCGTGGTTTTGCTATCCGGTTTCGTGAGATTCTCGACCAGGAAACGCCTCACTGGCGCGGAATCCCGTTACACCAGCCGGTACGCTGGGCTGGTGATGATCCTTTGGAGCAGCTGGTGTTCAGGCTGTTTCTGCTGGCCGCCGAGGGTGCGGTAGAGCCCGTGCCGGATGTTGCTGGCGTTGATATTCAGCCCTGGGTGCCGGCTGACGCCAGCGAGCAGGAGCTGTCACAGGCTTTCGGTCTACTGGTGGATGCTCACTACCGGACAACGCCCGCAGACTTGCGGCAATGGCTGGATGACCCCGGCGCGCAATCCTGGCGCGCAGTGTACCGGGGGCAAACGGTGGGTGTGCTTTGGGGCACCGTTGAAGGCGGTATCGAAGCAGGATTGGCCGAGCAGATAGTGCAGGGCCGCCGCCGGGTAAGGGGGCACCTGCTGGCACAATCCCTGGCCAGCCATGGGGGCTTCCCGGAAGCCGCCAGCCTGAAAACCCTGAGAGTAGTTCGCATTGCAGTTGTGGAACAGGCCCGCCATCTGGGAATCGGTCGTCAACTGGTGGATGCTGCCGCCGCGGCTTGCCGGGAGCAGGGCCTGGATGCGATTGGCACCAGTTTTGGTGGCAACGACCCGTTGGTCAGATTCTGGCAGTCCTGCAATTTCCGGGTGGTACGACTGGGTTTGCGCCAGGAAGCGAGCACCGGTGAGTTTCCGGTGCAGATGATGCGCGGCCTCTCTGAGGCCGGGGCCAGTCTCGAGACGCAACTGAGAACCCGGTTTGCCCGCCACTGGCAGGTGTTGGTTCCTCGCCACTGGTCGCAGCTTGAGCCGATACTGATGGGCACCCTGGGCGCAGATTTGCCGCCAAACGCTGGCCCGGATAACGACGATCGGCGGGATTTGCAGAGCTTTGCCCATGGTTTTCGAGGGTTTGAACTGGCCCTGCCGATGCTGCAAGCAGTGAGCGTCGCCCCGGGTGTGATGGCCTGGCTGAGCCGGCAAGCGGACTTTCCGTTGTGGTGCCGGGCGGTGCTTCAGGGTTGGTCGTGGGCGGCACTGCAGGCTGCGTTACTGTGCAGCGGTCAACGGGACGGAGAGCAGCGGCTCCGGGGGTTGGCCTGTCAACTTCTGCAAAACGGGCCCGAGTTGTGAACGGTTCGATTTAATTCTTGCCATTGGCTGCTCAGAATAGCTGCAAAAATCACACAAGAGATTGCTCATTATGGCCAGGGAAGCAGGCAAGGTTGTTGTTCTGTTAGTCACCGTCACATTGGCGATGCTGTCCGGCTGCGCGTCAACGGGCGCTGGAAAAGGCGCAGCCGACATCTCCGGAGACCCGGGCCAGCTAATGGCAGCGGTCAAGGCCGATGAAGACCGGACAGTGCTCAACCTGCTGTCGCAGGGAGTCAGCCCCAACGTTCAGGCCGATGCCGGGGAAAGCCCGCTGATGGTGGCCTCTGCCAACGGTAATCGCCGGATTGTGCGCCTGCTTCTGGCGGCGGGGGCAGAGGTGAATGCTCGGGATGCCCTTGGTTATACTGCCGTTATTCACGCTGCGGAAAGCGGCCACCTGGCGGTAGTCAGGGCCTTGCTGGCGGCCGGGGCCAATGTAAACGTCAGCCAGGACGGGCAATCCCTGTTGATGAAAGTGGTGGAAAGCGGCGACTTGCTGACCGCAGAAATGCTGCTGGCGGCCGGGGCCGATGTCCACTTCCGGAGCGCCGATGGTCGCACCGCCCTGGACCTGGCCCGGGCCAGCAACAACCAGGACCTGGAAATGTTGCTGGTTCAGGCGGGCGCTGCCCGGTAATCAGGCCGGGTTAGTCCAGACCCATCGGGTCGTCGGTATCATCCCACTCCGGCTGGAAGTGCCGCTCGATAACGTCTTCGGGCACATCCGCTACCGACGGGTAGGACCATATCGGCGATCGGTCCTTATCGACCAGCAGCGCCCGGATGCCCTCCACCAGATCGGGCTGACGGGTGCATTCCTGTGCCATTGCCAGCTCCATTCGGAAAACGTCTTTCAGGGACATTTGCTGAGCTTTGCGCAATTGATTCCACACCAGCCAGGCGGTGACCGGGCAGCCGTGCCGGAGCGTTTTCTGGCACGCTTGCCACCAGGGGTCGTCACTACCGGAAGCCAGCAGCTGGTCCACCACCACCGGCAGCTCATCTCCTGCGCTGAGGCGCGCAATGGTCTGTTCGTGTTGCTCCAGGTGGCCGGTCGCCAGACCTCGATAATCCAGAGCTTCCAGTTGGTTGAGCAGCCGGAACAGACGGTTGTCGTCTGCAGCGGCCTCACCAGTCCAACGTTCATCCTGTAACCGCGACAGCAGGGTGTCGGTCTGTGCAGGCTCAATGACCAGGTCTGCCAGGCCCACCCGAAGTGCATCGCTGACGTTGAGTCGAGCCCCGGTCAGGCCCATAAACAGGCCCAGGCGCCCCGGCAGGCGGTTCAGAAACCAGCTGGCACCAACGTCCGGGAACAAACCAATGCTGATCTCGGGCATGGCCAGGGTGACATCCGGGGTCACCAGCCGATAGCGGCAGGCCGACAGCAGGCCCAATCCGCCCCCCATGACAATGCCATGTGCCAGGCCGATCACCGGCTTGGGGAAGCGGTGAACGCTATAATCCAGGCGGTATTCACGGGTAAAGAAGCGGGCCGGGGCTTCTGTGTCACCTTGCCCTTTGAGGGCATCGTAGAGAGTGCGGATGTTACCGCCGGCGCAGAATGCCCGGTCACCAGCCCCCCGTAGCACCACCAGGCAGATCCGATCGTCCTCGGCCCAGGCATCCAGGGCCTCCTGAGCCTGAACAATCATCTCTTCGGTCAATGCATTCAGGGTGTCGGGCGCATTCAGTGTCAGCAGGCCAATATGGCCTTCCCGGCATGGGAGTTCCTGAACCTCTACAGGCATGAAGTGTCTCTCCGGCAATCACGTTGTTCTGTTATCGGGCGCAGTTAGCGGTTTGTTCGTACTGTCCTTGACCCGGTTCAAGAGTAAAAGAGGACCATGGTCGCACGAATGTCCTTGATCTATCACATTTGAGGCAGGGGCCGCCTGTGCTATAAGTGAAACCTGAATTACTGTCCGGCATCATCGCCGGTGAGTGAACGTTAAAACGATGAGAGGGTGAACACAATGAATCTGAAGCACTTCGCAGTTGCTGGTCTGTTTGCGCTGGGCGCAGCCGCTCCGTTTGCGGCTGTTGCGGGCGATGCCGCTGCTGGCAAAGCCAAAGCTGCAGTCTGCGCCGCCTGCCACGGGCAAAACGGTATCTCTCAGATCCCGATGTACCCGAACCTGGCCGGTCAGAAAGAACAGTATTTGGTTGCTTCCATGAAGGCTTACAAGAACGGCCAGCGCCAGGGTGGTCAGGCTCCGGTGATGCAGGGTCAGGCTACTGGCCTGAGCGATGAAGACATCGCCAACCTGGCAGCCTACTACGCCAGCCTGCCGGCTGACGGCGGCAAGTAAGACTTCCTGCTGTGAAAGTGGTGCGGCTCAGGCCGCACCACTGACAATCCGGTAGCAGGGCCGATAGGCCGACGTACCGGGCAGTTTCATCCGGTTCTGCTCAACAAACTGCTCCAGCATGGCCTCCAGGGGCCGGATCAGCGTCGGATCACCGGCGATCTCAAACGGACCCTTCTCCTGGATCTGCCGGATACCACTCTCTTTGACGTTCCCCGCCACAATACCGCTGAACGCCTTGCGCAGATTTGCTGCCAGCAGGTGCACCGGCTGGTCTCTGTGCAGTTCCAGTGCCCGCATGTTGTCGTGATTCGGTTCAAACGGTAACTGGAACACCGGATCGATCTTCAGCATCCAGTTGAAGTAATAGGCATCCTGCATGGCGCGCCGGAAGGTTTCCACGTCTTTCATGCCCTGCTTCATGGTTTGTGCCACCCGGCCAGGGTCATCAATGATGATCTCGTATTTGTTGGCCGCCTCATCACCCAGTGCGTTGCGGATGAACTTGTCGATCATCTCGAAATACTCGGCATTCTCCTTGCGCCCGGTGAAGACAACCGGGAAGGGCAGGTCGGCGTTGTCCGGGTGTAGCAGGATGCCCAGCAGGTACAGAATTTCTTCCGCAGTACCTACGCCACCCGGGAACACGATCACGCCGTGGCCGCAGCGGACAAAGGCCTCCAGGCGTTTTTCAATGTCTGGCATGATCACCAGCTCGTTCACGATTGGGTTTGGGGCTTCGGCGCCGATAATGCCCGGTTCGGTAATGCCGATGTAGCGGCCGTTCTTCACCCGTTGCTTGGCGTGGCCGATGGTGGCCCCCTTCATCGGCCCCTTCATGGCACCAGGCCCACAGCCGGTACAGATGCTGAGCCCGCGCAGGCCGAGTTGATGGCCCACGTCTTTGCTGTACTGGTACTCATCGTGGCTGATGGAGTGGCCACCCCAGCACACTACCAGATCTGGCTGGCGACCGGCCTCCAGCACCCGGGCGTTGCGCAGGATGTGGAACACCAGGTTGGTGATATCTTCCGGGTTGTCCCGGCGGAAACCCGCGACGGTGTTGGGGATGGAATGGCTATATACGATGTCCCGCAACACTGAAAACAGGTGCTCACGGATTGCCCGCAGCATTTCGCCATCCACGAAAGCGTGGCCGGGGGCGTTGATCAGCTCCAGTTTCAGGCCTCGGGGCTGGGGCACCAGGCGAACATCAAAATCGGCGTGGGCCTCCATCAATTCCTTACAATCGTCGGTTTCAACGCCGGTGTTGAGCACGGCCAGGGCGCACTGGCGGAAAAGACGGTACAAGCCACCCTCGCTCTTATCCTTGAGCCGGTTGACCTCGTGATTGGAGAGGATTTCGAGGCTGCCCTCCGGGGAAACCAGGGCATTCATGGTGGATTCGGTCATCGTTGATGGAGCTCCTGATGGTTTCGGCAATGACGGATTTTGAGCCGCTCTGGCAAAAGGGTACACTAAGGCCTTTCTGCTTATTACGCTACCCGACGTTATTCCGATCAAAGACTTTTTTATGAAACTGCTTATTCGTCCCGCCCCGGAAGTGGCCATCAAGAGTAAACCCGTTCGCCAGCAGCAAATGCGCCAGTTGCGGCAGAATATTCGTAAGTTGCTGTCCCGGCTGGACCCTGAGATTCGGGTGGACGGCAGTTGGGACCGGGTGGATGTGGAGGTTCCCGATGGCCGCAGCCTGGCCGGCACGGTGATCGATGAGCTGACCCGTATACCGGGGATTTCCACCATCCAGGAAATCGGCGTCTTCCCCTTTGTCGACATGGACGATGTCGGCGAAAAGGCGGTGCACGCTTACGCGGAACGCCTTGCGGGCAAAACCTTTGCTGTGCGGGCCCGGCGCCATGGCAGTCATTCGTTCCGGTCCATTGATCTTGAACGCTCGGTGGGTGCCGCATTGCTCCAGGCTTCCGATGCCCGGGGCGTTGACCTGAAGAATCCGGACCTGGAAGTGCGCATCGAGCTCAACGAGGAGCAGTTCCACATTGCCCATCGCCGCCACGAAGGCCTGGGGGGCTACCCGCTGGGTACTGTGGAAACGGTGATGACTCTGGTATCTGGCGGCTATGACTCTTCCGTTGCGGCCTACCTGATGATGCGCCGGGGCATTCGCAGCCACTTCCTGTTCTTCAATCTGGGCGGCACCGCCCACGAAGTAGGTGTTCGCCAGGTGGTGCATTACCTGTGGCAACGCTACGGCGCCTCCCATGGCGTGAAGTTCATTTCGGTACCCTTTGAAGGCGTGGTGGCCGAGATCATGCAATCCGTGAATCACCGGCATTGGGGGGTGGTACTGAAACGCCAGATGCTCAGGGCTGCGGCTGAGATTGCCCGGGATTACACTGCCACCGGCCTGGTAATGGGCGATGCCGTCGCGCAGGTATCCAGCCAGACCCTGACCAACCTGAACGTGGTGGACCGCGCCAGTGACGAGGTGGTGCTACGCCCGCTGATTGCCATGGACAAGCAGGAGATTATCCGCATTGCCAAAGAGATCGGCACCGAGCCCTTCGCCCGGACCATGCCGGAGTACTGCGGGGTTATTTCCAGCAAGCCGGTGACCCGTGCCAAGCTGCACCGGGTTGAGGAAGAAGAAGCCAACATGAATCCGGAGGTGCTGGCGCAGGCGATTGCCAATCAGCAGGGCACCATGGTCAGCCAGTTGCTGGACACCATCACCACACCGGAAGAAGTGGAGCTGGTGCAGACCCCTGCGGTGGAAGACGTGATCATCGATGTGCGACACCCGTCGGAAGAAGAACGTTCGCCACTGACACTGACCAACAACGAGATCCTGAAAATCCCGTTCTACGAACTTAACCAGCAGATTTCTGTTCTGCCCGCCAACCGCCAGTACCTGCTGTACTGTGACCGGGGCACCATGAGCCGGATGCACGCCGGTCACCTGAAGGCGGAAGGGCACGGCAATGTGAAAGTCTACACGCCTGCCGCCTGACTCAGCCCGCTAATCCTTTGAAAAACTGCTGGACGTTCTCGCTGAGGGCGTCCAGGTCATAGCCGCCTTCCTGCACCACCAGCGTTGGCAGCCCCAGTTGGCGTATGTGGGTGCTCAGCCGGCAGAAGCCTTCAGAGGATACCGACACCTTGGCCTGGGGGTCGTTTTTGTAGATGTCAAAGCCCAGGGTCAGGATCAGCACATCCGGCTGGTATAGCCGGATTGCGGCCAGGGCCTCTTCAACCTTGGCAAAGAAATCGTCTTCGCTGGCGCCGTGGGGCATCGGCATATTGATGTTGTAACCGTAGCCGTCGCCCTCACCCCGTTCATCCTCGAAACCACTGACCACCGGATAAAAGTTGGTGGGATCGCCATGAATGGAGATGTACAGCACGTCGCTGCGGTCGTAGAAAATCTCCTGTATGCCCTGGCCGTGGTGCATGTCGGTATCGAGAATGACCGTGCGTGGGAACCGGCTTTTCATGTGCTCGGCGGCGATGGCCGCGTTGTTCAGATAACAGAAGCCCCCGGCTGCGTCTTTACGGGCATGGTGGCCCGGTGGGCGACACACGGCATAGGATGTGCGTTCCCCGGCAATCAGGGCATCTGCTGCTCCCAGGGCAGTCTGGGCTGACCAGTAAGCTGCTTTCCAGGTGTTCTCGCCAATCGGGCAACTGCCGTCCGCCAGATAGCAGGCGGCCTCCGCCAATATGCCGCGCATGGCATTTGGGGAACGCACGAAGATATTGGACATCACCTCATCGCCCCAGTCCTCGTTCTCCATCCAGCGACGATGGGCAGACTCCAGAAACCGGAGGTAGCCCAGGTCATGGACCTTTGAAATGGGCGCTGCGCCCTGATCCGCCGGTTGCAGAACCGGGATTCCCATGGCTTTTAGCCCTTCCAGCATCTGGCTGGTGCGGTCGGGAACCTCCTGAGGCTGACGCATCTGACCACGGGTGAAATACGTTTTGGGAATATGCAGATCCTGCGCCGGATGAAAAAATGCCTTCATTGAACCGCCTCCTCGGGAGTCTGGAAATACTCTTCCGAGTATAGGCAGTGACACTGAGGGGTCAACGAATCGCCGGCCGCGTTTTTTACACGCTGCCTTTACAGGCCGGCGATCAGCATCCACTATGAAAGACGTTCCAATACACCCGCGCCCCGTCGCACCCGGGCGCACCCAGGTTATTGAAGAGGAGCCGAAATGATCGAGTCACCACTGCTGAAAAACCTGACAGGCTACATCGGTGGGCGCTGGACCGACAGTGCCGGCGGTAACACCTTTGATGTGTTCAATCCAGCCACCGGCGAAGTGGTTGCCAAAGTGCCGTCCATGTCAGAGCAGGATGTGCTGGATGCCGTCGAAGCAGGCAAGTCTGCGCTCCGGCTCACCAACCCCTGGCCCATCGAAACCCGGCGCAAGTGGCTGGAAGACATTCGCGATGGTTTAAAAGAGCATCGCGAGGAAATTGGCCGAATCCTGTGCATGGAGCACGGCAAGCCGTTGAAGGAAGCCCAGGGCGAGGTGGACTACGCTGCGGGTTTCTTCGATTACTGCGCCAAACACGTCAACGCCCTGGATGCCCATACCATCCCGGAGAAGCCCAAGGATTGCACCTGGACCGTTCATTACCGGCCTGTTGGTGTGACCGGCCTGATCGTGCCCTGGAATTTTCCCATTGGCATGATAGCCAAAAAGCTCTCGGCTGCCCTGGCGGCCGGCTGCCCGTCTGTGATCAAGCCGGCCAGTGAAACGCCGCTGACGATGGTGGCCTTCTTCAGCGTGATGGACAAGCTTGGGCTGCCGGATGGCATGGTCAATCTGGTCATGGGCAAGGCCAGCATGATCGGCAAGGTGCTGTGCGAGCACAAAGACGTGCCGATGCTCAGCTTTACCGGTTCCACCGAAGTGGGGCGCCGGTTGATTCTCGATACGGCGGAGCAGGTGAAAAAACTGGCGCTGGAGCTGGGCGGTAATGCACCGTTCATCGTCTTTGATGACGCCGACCTGGACGCTGCCGCCGACAACCTGATCGCCAACAAATTCCGTGGTGGTGGCCAGACCTGTGTGTGTGCCAACCGGATTTTCGTGCACGAAAAGGTGGCGGAGGAGTTTGGCCAGAAGCTGGCTGAGAGGGTCAACAAGATGACCGTTGGCGATGGCATGAAAGACGGCGTCGACATTGGCCCGCTGGTTAACCAGGCCGGTTTCGACAAGGTCAAACGCCACCTCGAAGATGCCCTGGAGAAAGGCGGCAAACTGGTGGCCGGCAAGCAGCCGGCGGAGTTGGGCAAGGGTCTGTTTTTCCCGCCCACAGTGGTATTGGGCGTAAATCGTGAGATGTGTTGTTATCAGGAGGAAACCTTCGGCCCGCTGGTGCCCATGGCTCTGTTCCGCACTGAGGAAGAAGTCATTGATGCCGGTAATGACACCGAGTTCGGCCTGGCGTCCTACGTGTTCACCGCCGATGCCGAGCGTGCCCAGCGGGTCGCCGCTGGCCTGCGCTTTGGCCACGTTGGCTGGAACACTGGAACTGGCCCCACGCCGGAAGCGCCTTTTGGTGGCATGAAAGCCTCCGGTATTGGCCGTGAAGGTGGTCTGGAAGGCCTGTTCGAGTTTGTGGAAGCGCAGACGGTGCCCAGAGGTTTCTGATCATCAACCTCAAAACGGCAGAAAGGCGAGCCGAGGCTCGCCTTTCTGCATTTCAGAGCCGGACCTCAGGGCGTCAGGATCACCTTGACGCTGTCATCCACATCGGCGGAGTCGATGTAGCCAATGGCGCCAGGCGTGGAAGCGACCTGGGCCTTCATGGCAGAGGCATTGCCCGCTTCTTCCGGCGGTTGGCCGCGGCCGGTGAACACCTGCTGAGACCAGAAGGCCTTCAGCTGGGCATCGTTGCGGCCAGTGACCTTGCTGTGGAACTCGGCGCGGGTGGCGTCTCCTTCCGGTAGCTCGAACGGCTTGGCGTTCTGGCCATCGGGAAGGGCCTTGCTGCGGTTCAGGTACAGGTCGCGAACCTCGTTGGAGGCAATGTTATCCGGGCCGCTGGGATGACCAATTACCACAACATCGGCTTGGGCCAGGGGGCTTGCCAGCAAGCTGGCCGCAAAAATCAGGCTTAGCTTTTTCATGGGGCCTCCTTAGAATGCCGATTCGAGTTTCAGGGTGTAGACATTGGTACTGTTGGTACCGGAAGTCAGAATGTAGCTAGGGTTCAGGTTGCCAGTGCCCTTATCAAAACCGCGAGAATGAGTGATGTCAGCCTTGATTGCGACGCCCGGAGTGATGTCCCAGCGTGTACCAACACTGTAATCTTCGCGCTGGAAGTTCAGGATTGATTCGGGAGCCAGGATGGTTCCGCCGGATGTGGTTACAAAGCCAAGACGCTCGTCATCATCCTTGCTCTCTACCCAGCCGAGAGCGATGTAAGGCGTCCAGCTGCCGAATCGGTGGCCGATTGATAGGTAAGCAGAATCAGTGTCAGCGAACTTGCCATCAACTTCTACGCGGGTCAGTTCACCGATGATTTGCCAGTTGCCATTATCATAGCTGGCTCCAATACCGTAGAAGTTGCCGCGATCACCGTCGGCAAGCACAGTATTTACATCGGCGCCTGCGGGTGCTTGAGCGGCTAGCCTTGTCGCATCAATATCCGCCTCAGCGGTTGCCGCAATACCGCGAACCGTCCAGACGTAATCCGTCCAGGTCAGGTTCAGGCCGGCAATGTTGCGCAGTTGCACATCACCCGAGTTACCGTCTTCGTCGGTAAAGCCGGTGAAGAAGTTGGCGTTCAGTGAGGAGTTATCGAAGTTCCAGTTGTAACTGGCATCGGCGCCCACGTAGCTGGTCACCGCAATCGGGCCGTAAACACTCTGGGGAGGGCGTGCCCAGGGTTGAGCATAGCCGACTTCCAGGGAGTCGGAATACATGAAGAAGGGCAGGCGCATCTTACCGGCGCGCAGTTGCAGGTTGTTGGTGGGGCGGTGGCTCAGGTAGGCCCATTCCACTTTGGGCTCCCAGTCATCGGCGCCGCGGCCAACCAGCTGCATCACAATCTGGCTCTTCTGGGTAACGTCAAAGGTACCCTGAAGCGCGAACAGGCTCAGGTCTTTTACTTCGGACTCTTCGGTGATGCCGGCGTAACCTGCGTCGTTACTGGCACGTGCATAACCGGTGCTGAAAAAGCCGTTAAACCGGACGCCGGTGTTGCGGGCAGAGTTCAGCTGCTGCTGCATGGCGTTCAGCTGTTGCTGCATGCGCTCGAGGGTTTGCTCGGTGTCTTGTGCCATGACAGGCGTGGCGGTAATCGCCAACGCCAGGGGCGCGACGGAGAACAGTCTCTTCATCAGGTACATCCTAGTCTTTGGTTGGGTATTAAACGCGGAACTGGCCGGCAACGCTCTGCAATCCATTACTGACGTCCTGGATCTTGCGGCTGACGTTGTCCAGCTCATCGGTACTTTCCATCACCGCCTCGGCGTTGCGATGCATATCGCCCATATGGCCGGTGACTTCGCTGAAAGTGGTGCTCTGCTCATAGGTGGCAGCGGCAATTTGCTCGTTCAGCTCGCTGATCTGCTGAACGTTTTCAAGGATCTTGCTCAGGACTTCGCCGGACTCAGTCGTGGCATCAACGCCCTCACGGGCCATTTCCACACTGCCCTTCATCGACGTAACGGCGTTGCCTGACAACTTGGACAACTCTGAAATCACTTGCTGGATTTCTTCGGTCGCTTTATGGGTGCGCACGGCCAGTCCTCGCACTTCATCGGCTACCACTGCAAAGCCGCGACCGTGCTCGCCGGCGCGGGCAGCTTCAATGGCGGCATTCAGTGCCAACAGGTTGGTCTGTTCGGCAACGGTCTGGATGGTCTCCAGCAGGCCGCCCACCTTCACGGAGAACTCATCAAACTGGTTTACCAGGCTGGCGGTTTTTTCGATCTCGGCCATCAGTTCCCGGATGGTGCTGATATTGCTGTTGACCTTTTGCTGACCGGCAGTGGCAAATTTTGCAGCGTCTTGAGTCTGGTCAGACGCGGACGAGGCAAAGCCCGCCACTTCTTCAACGCTCTTGACCAGTTCTTCAACGGAGTTTCGGGTTGAGGATATGGCCTGGGCCTGCTGGCTGATGCGCCCCAGGTTGGTCCGGCTGGTGCCGGCCAGGTGCGAGGCAACGTTGTTAAGTTCACCAATATCCTGCTGGATCGTTGCGAAAGACCCGTGAAGTTTCTCAACGAACTTGTTGAATTGGTTCACCAGTGCCCGGAGTTCATCCTTGCCCTCGTAATGAATACGGGAGGTAAGGTCTCCTTCGCCTGAGGCCATGTTGCGCAGAGAGCTGATGATCTGGTTCAGGCTGTTTGAGATCGAGCGGCCGATAATCAGGCTCAGGGTGACCAGGGCAATCAATGCCACCACCAGAATGACCAGGGACACTGTGCCAGCCTCACTGGAGGCGGCCGTGGTGTTGTCAATGGCCTGGATCAGGCGTGCTTCCATGGTGCTGCGCATGGAGTCCAGGTCATTCCGCAGCTTTTCCAGACGATTGGCGTTGGCGGATGCCTCCTGGCCGATTCGGTTGAAATCGGCGGTGCCCTCAATAATGGCCGTGGCGATGCGCGTTGCGTTACCGTAATAGGTCTCGAGGTCTCTGCTCAGGCTGGTTGCCTGTTGGCTTAAGCCTGGGTTGAGCGCAGCGATCTTGCGGAGATTGGCTGCAATCTCATCTTTCAGATTACGGGTGGCAGCCAGTTGTTGGTCGTCGCCGGTGGTGACCGCACTATTGATCTGATTTTCGATCAGCTGTAACCGCCCCTGATTGATGGTGGACAACTCAAGAGATGGATAGAGCTGGTCGCGCACCTCGGTCAAGCGCTCGGAGTTGTTGCGTTCGGTGATAATGGAAAACGTCTGGCTGACCACAAAGGCGGTAACGGCAACCACAACCAGCAGGGCCAGTTTGTGAGAAATTTTGAGTGATGAGAGCATGTTGTCAGTCCCTGCTGGTCAGTCCTAAGACTTTAGTCGGCCGGCATTCTAGGTTGTTTTTTGAACGCCTGACACAGAATTAATGTGTCAGTGTGTTAAAGGGTGTATCGGCTGAAACGCCACTCTCTTGAAGGTTACTCGTTGAAATTTCAGGTGGTATACCCGTTTATAGGTAGGGTCTCAGGACAAAGGACGTAGTTGATCAGGCCTGATACAATGCCCTGTAAATTTAAACAGTGATGAAGTCTATCTCCATGGATGTCTCCCACATTATCGACCCCCTGAACGACGCCCAGCGCGAGGCCGTTACTGCCCAGAACGATCACCTGCTGGTGCTGGCCGGCGCGGGCAGTGGTAAAACCCGTGTACTGGTGCACCGCATTGCCTGGCTGATGACGGTAGACCGGGTACCGCCCACCGGTATCCTGGCGGTGACCTTTACCAACAAGGCCGCCAAGGAGATGCGCTACCGCATCGAGGAGATGATGAACATTCCCTCCCGCGGGTTATGGTTCGGTACCTTTCACGGCATTGCCCACCGCCTGCTGCGCTCCCACTGGAAAGACGCCGGCCTGCCGGAGAACTTCCAGGTGCTGGACAGTGACGACCAGCTGCGCATGATCAAACGGGTGATGCGGGAGTTCCAGATTGATGAAAGCCAGTGGCCGCCCAAGCAGGCCCAGTGGTTTATCAACAGTCAGAAAGACGAAGGCCTGCGGGCGGATCACATCCAGGAAAACCCGGGCGATCACTTCACCAGCACCATGCTGAAAATCTACCGCCAGTACGAAAAGCTCTGCCAACAAGGCGGGCTGGTGGATTTTGGCGAGCTGCTGCTGCGCTCCCACGAACTGTGGTTGCACCGGCCGGAACTGCTGAAGCATTACCAGCAGCGTTTTCAGCATATTCTGGTGGACGAGTTCCAGGACACCAACACCATTCAATACGCCTGGCTGCAGGTGCTGGCCAGCAACCGGGTGCCGCTGACCGTGGTGGGTGACGACGACCAGTCGATTTACGGCTGGCGTGGCGCCAAGATTGAGAACATCCAGCAGTACCAGCGGGACTTTCCCAATGCCCGGCTGGTGCGCCTGGAGCAGAACTACCGCTCCACCCAGATGATCCTGAAGGCTGCCAACTCTGTGATCGCCAACAACCAGGGCCGTTTGGGCAAGGAATTGTGGACCGACGGCCCTGATGGCGAGCCGATCAGCCTGTACGCGGCGTTCAACGAGCAGGATGAAGCCAATTACATTGCCGATTCCATCAATGCCTGGGTCAGCGACGGCAACCTGCGCAGCGAATCGGCCATTCTGTACCGCTCCAACGCCCAGTCCCGGGTGCTGGAAGAGGCGCTGATGCGCCAGGGCATTCCCTACCGGGTATATGGCGGCCTGCGCTTCTACGACCGCCAGGAAATCCGCAACGCCCTGGCTTACCTGCGCCTGGTGCAGTACCACCGGGACGACGCTGCCTTTGAACGGGTAGTCAATATCCCCACCCGGGGCATCGGCGCCAAGAGCCTGGCGGAGTTGCGGGAATACGCCACCGAGCAAGGCATTTCCCTGTGGGAGTCCGCCGAGCGCCTGCTGGCGGCGGGCCAGGTTAAAGGCCGGGCCAAAACCGGGTTGCAGTCGTTTATGGACATCATCAACGGCTTGTCTGAAATGGTCGGTGA
Organism: Marinobacter sp. THAF197a; assembly: GCF_009363275.1. Taxonomy (NCBI): domain Bacteria; kingdom Pseudomonadati; phylum Pseudomonadota; class Gammaproteobacteria; order Pseudomonadales; family Marinobacteraceae; genus Marinobacter; species Marinobacter sp. THAF197a. The sequence continues at coordinate 3,847,356 of NZ_CP045324.1, read as the reverse complement.
GGCGTCATTGCAGGGCCTGATGAAGCAGGCCATCGAGGCCAGTGGTCTGAAGGACTACCACGCCAGCGAAAAAGGCGAGAAGGGCCAGGCGAGGGTAGAGAACCTGGAAGAACTGGTGAACGCATTGTCGGATTTCGAGGTGGAAGAAGGTGTCGACCCGCTGGCGGAATTCATCGCCCAGGCAGCCCTGGACGCCGGCGAAGCCCAGGCCGATGCCCATGAAGACAGCGTGCAGTTGATGACCCTGCACTCGGCCAAGGGCCTGGAATTCCCGCTGGTGTTCCTGGCGGGCGTGGAGGAAGGTTTGTTCCCCCACAGCATGTCACTGGAAGAGCCTGGGCGCATGGAAGAAGAGCGGCGCCTGGCTTACGTGGGCATTACCCGGGCGATGAAAAAGCTGGTACTCACTTACGCGGAATCGCGCCGTTTGTACGGGCAGGAAAAGTTCCACGCGCTGTCGCGGTTTGTGCGGGAGATCCCGGCGGATTGCCTGCAGGAAGTCCGATTACGCAATACGGTGACGCGCCCGGCCATGGTGGGCCGCCCCAATGAAAGCATGTTCAGCCAGGACTCCGCCCAGCAGTCGGGTTTCAGTCTGGGGCAGCGGGTGCGTCATCCGAAGTTTGGGGAGGGCATCGTGATGAACTCCGAGGGGACCGGGCATCACACTCGCGTGCAGGTGAACTTTGATGAGGGGGCCAAGTGGCTGGTTCTGGCCTATGCACCTTTGGAAGCCTGCTAGTTCAGGAGTTTTGCACAGGGTTGGGTAGGCCTTTCCAAAACACGCTCCTTCGGCACATCCATGTGACGCTTGGGCTCCGCCATCCATGGCTCCGCACAGTTTTGGAAAGGCCTACCCAACCCTGCGCCCCAAGTAATGTGCTGGCCTCCGTTACATAAGAACCGCGTAAATCACACCCGCCAATGCGATGCGGTAGAGAACGTAGGGCCACATGCCTACCTTGTTCAGCCACTTCAGGAAGAAATGAATGGCGGTGATCGCCATGATAAACGCCGTTACACCACCGACCAGAAACCCGGTCCAGTCCACGGTAATATCAGACGTCGCAGCCTCCAGAAGCTTCACCGCCGAAGCCAGCGCGGTAATCGGAATCGCCAGCAAAAAGGAAAACCGGGATGCCGTCTGTCGGCTCATGCCCAGCAGCAGGCCGGCGGTGATGGTGGCGCCGGAGCGGGAGGTGCCGGGGATGAGGGCCAGGGCCTGTGCGCAGCCTACCAGCAGGGCATCCTTCCAGGTCAGTGAATCCAGGGGCCGGCCTTTGTTCGGGCGCCAGTCGGCCCAGCCCAGGAGCAGGCCAAAGATCAGGGTGGTGAAGAAAATCACTTCCACCGCCCGCAGTTCGTTGTCGATCATGTCCAGCAAGGCCAGCCCGGCCAGGCCCGCAGGGATGGTGCCGATCACCAGGAACCAGGCCATATTGCCCTGACCAATCATCTGGCGCTTGCCCAGAGATAACAGTCCGTCCCGGGTGATGGCGAAAACGTCTTTGCGGAAATAAAGCACCACCGCCAGCAGGGTGCCTACGTGAACGGACAGGTCAAAGCCGACACCCTGGTCAGTCCACTCGAAAAAGGCGGGGATAAGGATCAGGTGGCCGGAGCTGGAGATGGGTAGGAACTCGGTCAGCCCCTGAAGAATGCCGAGAAAAAACGCCTGAAAAAAGTCCATGTGGTCCTGTCCGTCTGGTGGGAGAAATCTCTCCCGGTTTGCCAGCGGGCGATAGTATCAGGCGAGGGCGGGGCTGAACAGGCGGTGTGGATTACCCGCAGGACAGGAGCCCTTGCGGGTAATGTTTATCTTGCTCAGGCAGGAAAGTGGCCGCGGGTCTTGTTGGCGATGCGAACCAGCATGAGCATCAAGGGTACTTCCACCAGCACCCCCACAACGGTCGCCAGCGCGGCACCCGATTGCAGGCCGAACAGGGCAATCGCGGCCGCCACCGCCAATTCAAAGAAATTGCTGGCACCTATCATGGCGCCGGGCGCGGCAATGCAGTGGCGTACCTTCCAAAGCTTTGCCCAACCGTAGGCGATGAAAAAGATCAGCACCGTCTGGATGATCAACGGCACGGCAATCAGGGCAATGTGCAACGGGTTCTGCAGAATGACTTCACCCTGGAAGGCAAACAGCAGTACCAGGGTGACGATCAGGGCTGCCGGGGTTACCGGCCCCAGGCGTTTCATGAATACGTCGTCGTACCAGCGCTGGCCGTGGCGGGCAATCAGGATGCGGCGTGTGAAATAGCCGGCGGTCAGCGGAATCACAATATACAGCAGTACCGATATCAGGACGGTATCCCAGGGTACCTGGATATCCGAAATCCCCAGCAGGAACACCACAATCGGCGCAAAGGCAAACAGCATGATGATGTCGTTCAGGGACACCTGTACCAAGGTGTAGGCGGCGTCACCACGGGTCAGGTAACTCCAGACAAACACCATGGCAGTGCACGGAGCAGCACCCAGCAATATGGCGCCGGCCAGGTATTCACTCGCCAGTTCTGGTGCGATGAAGGGCTCAAACACCACCATCAAAAAGAACCAGGCGATGGCAAACATGGTGAAGGGCTTGATCAGCCAGTTCACCGTGGTGGTAATGGCCAACCCTTTTGGTTCTTTTCTCACGCCGACAATGGCACTGAAATCAATCTGGGCCATCATCGGGAAAATCATCGCCCAGATCAGAATGGCGATGGGGATAGACACCTGGGCATACTCAAACCGGGACAGGGTTTCCGGCACGGAGGGCGCCATTTGGCCCAGGGCTACGCCGACAACAATCGCCAGGGCTACCCAGACAGACAGGTAGCGCTCGAAAACACCCATGCCGCCGGATGAAGCCTCCGCGGCCAGCTCGTTACTGCTCATTGCACTTCCTTATATGGAACGTTGGTTCACGCGCTTGGACAATTGTTCTGCACTTTCCCTGCGCTCGGAATAACGATCGGTCAGGTAATCGCTGCGGTCCCGCACCAGCAGGGTGAACTTTACCAGCTCTTCCATGACATCCACGATGCGGTCGTAGTAAGCCGACGGCTTCATGCGGTCGTTGTCATCGAATTCCATGAATGCTTTGGGCACCGAGGACTGATTCGGAATGGTCAGCATCCGCATCCACCGGCCCAGCACCCGCAACTGGTTCACCGCGTTGAACGACTGGGAGCCACCGCACACCTGCATCACGGCCAGGGTTTTGCCCTGGGTGGGGCGCACAGCGCCCAGGGACAGGGGAATCCAGTCGATCTGGGTTTTCATGATGCCGGTCATGGCACCGTGCCGCTCCGGGGAGCACCACACCATGCCTTCACTCCATTGCACCAGTTCCCGCAGCTCCTGAACTTTGGGGTGGCTGGCGTCTTCGGCGTCGGCCAGGGGCAGGCCGCGCGGGTTGAAGATGCGGGTTTCCGCGCCCATGGCGTCCAGCAACCGGGCGGCTTCTTCCACCGCAAGGCGGCTGAAGGATCGTTCCCGCAGGGAGCCGTACAGCAACAGTATTCGGGCTGGGTGCTCTGAAGGGGGCGCCGAGAATACCCTGCCGGTTGTCGGGGTCTCGAACAGGTCGGCGTCAACGTTGGGAAGGTTCTGGAGGTTCATGATTCCGGTTTGGTCCTTTACGACATCGTCTTGTCACACTATTATGCATAAAATTAGATATTCGTAAAAACGTATATTTGGGGATGTGGATATGAAGCGCCGAGTTCTGTTTATCTGTACCGCAAACAGTGCCCGTTCCATCATGGCAGAGGCCTTGCTGCGGCACATGGCCGGAGACCAGTTTGAAGTGGCCAGCGCCGGCACCCAGCCCACAGAGCCGCATCTGCTGGCGTTGCAGGTATTGTCCGAGGCCGGTATTGCCACCGAAGGGCTGTTTAGCAAACAGCTGGCCGAGCTGAAGGGCCAGTACTGGGACTACGTGATCACCCTTTGTGAAAAAGCCGCCCGGGAATGCACAGCCGCTTGTCAGGGTGCCCAGCAGATTGCCTGGGACTTTCCGGACCCGGCAGAGACCAATCGCCACGCCACCTTTGCCCTGACGTTGAAGGAGCTGAAGGAGCGCATCGGCCTGTTTACCCTGGTGCATCAGAAAGAAACCGGCCTGAAACCCGCCGACTACAGCCCGGTTGCGATCTTCAAGGCCATGGCCGACGACCTGCGCCTGGCCGCCCTGTTACTGATCAAGGATCAGGAAAAGCTGTGCGTATGTGAACTGACCGAAGCCTTCGAGGTGTCGCAACCAAAAGTCAGCCGCCACCTGGCGAGCCTGCGGGATGCCGGGCTTCTGGAAACCGAGCGGCGTGGCCAATGGGTCTATTATTACCTTAACCCCCGGCTACCGGCCTGGGTGGCGCGGGTTCTGGATGAGACCGCCCTGAGTAATGGGGCGTTGATCGAACGCCCCCTGGCGCAATTGCAGGCCATGGCGGATCGCCCGGTTGTGCAGTGCCCCTGATCACTTAACGAGTATACGGATTGCGAAGGTCGCAAGGAGATCACCATGAGCAAGATCAAAGTAGGTATTAACGGATTTGGACGCATTGGCCGGCTGGCGCTGCGGGCTGCCTGGGGCTGGCCGGAACTGGAGTTCGTTGCCATCAATGACCCGGGAACCGACGCGGCAAGCCTCGCGCACCTGCTGAATTTCGACAGTATCCACGGCCGCTGGAGCCATGAAGCCAGTGCCGATGGCGACGACATGGTGATTGACGGTCAGCACCTGCGCGTTACCCGAAATCGGGCCATTTCGGATACCGACTGGTCTGGCTGTGATCTGGTGATTGAAGCCAGCGGCGTGAACAAGAAAGTTGAGGCTTTGCAGGCTTACCTGGACCAGGGGGTGAAGCGGGTGGTGGTCACCGCACCAGTAAAGGAAGCGGGCGCCAAGAACATTGTGATGGGGGTGAACGAACACATCTTCGACCCGGCCACCGATCGGATTATCACCGCAGCCTCCTGCACCACCAACTGCCTGGCCCCGGTGGTCAAAGTGATCCATGAGAAACTGGGCATCAAGCACGGTTCGATCACTACCATACACAGCCTGACCAACACCCAGACCATCATTGATGCGCCTCACAAGGATCTGCGCCGGGCCCGGGCCTGTGGCAGTTCACTGATTCCCACCAGTACCGGTTCTGCCACCGCGATTATCGAGATCTTTCCGGAGCTCAAGGGCCGGCTGGACGGCCACGCGGTGCGGATTCCGCTCACCAACGCATCACTGACTGACTGTGTGTTCGAGGTGGAAAAGCCCACAGATGTGGAGACGGTTAACCGGCTGCTGAAAGAAGCCGCCGAGGGCGAGCTGAAAGACATTCTGGGCTATGAAGAACGTCCACTGGTGTCCATCGATTACAAAACCGACCCCCGTTCATCCATCGTTGATGCGCTGTCCACGTTGGTCATCAACGGCACCCAGGTAAAGATCTACGCCTGGTACGACAACGAGTGGGGTTATGCCAACCGTACCGCCGAGCTGGCGCGCAAGGTGGGCCTGGCTTGATATGAATGCCGCCATTCGCCAGTACCTGGTTATCACCGGCAACTACTGGGCCTTCACTCTCACGGATGGAGCCCTGCGGATGCTGGTGGTACTGCATTTCCACCAGCTGGGTTATTCACCCCTGGAAATTGCCCTGTTGTTCATCTTCTACGAGTTCTTCGGGGTGGTAACCAACCTGGTGGGCGGTTATCTGGGGGCCCGTATGGGCCTGAACCGTACCATGAACATTGGGCTGTTCCTGCAGATTGTGGCGCTGGCCATGCTGGCAGTGCCGGCGGCCATGCTGACCGTGCCCTGGGTGATGGCGGCACAGGCGTTGTCTGGCATCGCCAAAGACCTGAACAAGATGTCCGCCAAGAGCGGTATCAAGCTGCTGGTGCCGGATGAGCAACAGGGCACCCTGTACAAGTGGGTGGCCATTCTCACCGGCTCCAAGAATACCCTGAAAGGGGTGGGCTTCTTCCTTGGCGGTGTGCTGCTTATGGCGGCTGGCTTCAAGGGCGCGGTCATAGTCATGGCGGTGGCTCTGGGGCTGGTGTGGCTGGCAAGTCTGTTCCTGCTCAAACAGGAGCTGGGCAAGAGCAAGGCCAAGCCCAAGTTTACCGACATCCTGTCCAAGAGCCGGGCGATCAACGTACTGTCTGCCGCCCGGATGTTCCTGTTCGGCGCCCGGGATGTGTGGTTTGTGGTGGCGTTACCGGTATACCTGCACACCGTATTTGGCTGGGACCACTGGAAAGTGGGCGGCTTTATGGCGAGCTGGATTATCGGCTATGGCTTTATCCAGACCATCGCCCCCAGGATTACCGGCAATATGGAAGGCAAGAAACCGGCGGTACTCTGGGCGGCGTTCCTGGCACTTATCCCGGCAGCTATTGCCAGTGGCCTGATGGTGGGCTGGTCCCCACAGGTGGTCATTGTCGGGGGGCTGTTGCTGTTCGGCGTGCTGTTTGCCATCAACTCCTCCCTGCACAGCTACCTGATCGTCAGCTACGCCCGGGGCGATGGCGTCTCACTGGATGTGGGGTTCTATTACATGTCCAATGCCGCCGGCCGGTTGTTGGGTACCATCCTGTCCGGTTGGGTGTATCAGGTGTATGGATTGGAAGCCTGTTTGTGGATTTCGGCGGGGCTGGTGGCCATGGCGGCTTTGCTATCAATCATGCTACCTGAACGGCGGCAGGTGGTGGCCTGAGTGGGCGCTAAAAACGCACCACCAGGCCAGCACCGGCTTCCACTTGCAGGTATCCGCTGCTGCGGAACTTGAGCTCACACCCCCCGGAGCAGAACACCGAGCCGCCCGAATTCAGAGCGGTGTAGACACCTCTCAGGTCCAGTCGCAAGCGCAATTGTTCACTCAGGAAAAACTGGTAGCCGCCGCCGAGTGACAGGGCGGCTCGGTGGTGGGTGTCGTAGCGGGAATCGTCCGGCTCCAGCCGGGTAACGCCCAGCACGCCGGAGACAAACCCGCCATGGGTTTTACCGCCCGGAAAGTAGAGCCCGCCGAATTGTAGCTGGTAGATGGTCAGGTCGATGGATCGGGTGCCCGGGGCGAACAGGCCGTTGTCTAGCCGGGCCGAGGTGTTTTGTCGGCCAAAGTAGAGCTCCCCCTGCTTGCCTGCTTCCGGCAGGTCGAAGTTGACCACCAGCCCATGGCTCACGGAATCGCGAAAACGAATCTGGTCATCGGTGCTGGCGCCGGCCGTCTCGATATCCACCGAGCCACCCATGCGGTAACCGACAAACGGTGATAGACCGATGTCCGCTGCCGCTGGCGATGAGGCCAGGGCCAGGGTGAGCGCGACGGCGGTGAGTGTACGAAGGTTCATGGATGCTGTTTCTCGACCGTGGGTTACTGGCAAGATGGTGTGCAATGGTGTAACCATTACAGATTCGGCAGATCCTGCCAATAGGGCTGAACAAACCGTGTAAAAGGGAGGTGTTATGTCTGAACCCCAAGTGGTTGTGATTACCGGTGCCAACCGAGGCATTGGCCTGGAGCTCGCCCGGCATTATGCGGGGCAGGGCTGCGAAGTGATCGGGGTGTGCAGGCAGTCCTCGGATGAACTGTCAGAAGTGGCCAAGCAGGTTATTGAAGGGGTGGATGTCACCACCGATGCCGGTATTGAGAAACTCACGTCGGCGCTTGTGGGCAAGTCCATCAGCCTGCTGATCAATAACGCCGGGCTGTTGCAGGATGAGCAACTGGGTAACATCGATTTCGATTCCATCCGCACCCAGATGGAAATCAACGCCTACGCACCCCTGAGGGTCACCGAAGCCCTGGTGCCGCAAATTCGTGAAGGCGGCAAGATCGCCAACATCACCAGCCGCATGGGTTCCATTGCCGACAACGACTCCGGCGGCCGCTACGGCTATCGCGCCTCCAAGGCGGCCCTCAATGCCTTCGGTAAATCACTAGCCGTGGACCTCAAACCCAGGGGCATTGCGGTGGCTCAGTTGCACCCGGGTTATGTGAAGACCCGAATGGTGAATTTTGGTGGTTTGATCACTCCGGAAGAGTCCGCCAAAGGACTGGCCGAGCGGATTGCCAACCTGAGTCTGGAGAACACCGGTTCGTTCTGGCACAGCAACGGCGAGGAACTGCCCTGGTGAGCCGATTTTGACAGGGTTGTTGCTGGATCAGGTCGGCGTTGGTGCCCTTACCGGCGTGTCACTGGCAGTACCCGCTGGCCGGGTAGTCTGTTTGTCCGGGCCATCCGGCAGCGGTAAAAGCCGGTTATTGCGGGCAGTGGCAGACCTGGAACCCCACGATGGAGAGATTTCCCTGAATGGCACCAGCCAGGGTGCGGTGCCGGCCCATCAATGGCGACGTCAGGTGGTGATGGTGCCGGCGGACAGCCAGTGGTGGTTTGACGAGGTAAGTGCCCACTTTCCCAAAGGGGCAGGTGAGCGTTTGCCTGCCGCTTTGGGGTTCCCTGCGGACGTGATGGGCTGGTCGGTCAGCCGGTTGTCATCCGGTGAGCGGCAGCGGCTGGCGCTTTGGCGGGCTTTGGCCCTGGAGCCACAGACGCTGTTGCTGGATGAGCCGACGGCTAATCTTGATGGCGACAGCACCCTCAACATCGAAAACTGGCTGCTGGACGAGATTCAACGCCAGCAGATTGCAACTTTATGGGTAGCCCACGACCCCGCCCAGATTCACCGCGTGGCGGATGCCCACTATCGGATTCGCGGAACGGCACTGGAGCCCGAACATGGAAGTGATTGATCTGGCCTGGTGGAAGCTGGGGCTGGCGGCGCTGCTGATCCTGGCCTTGGCATTAACCAGTCATATGGCCCGGCTGGGTGTGTCCCGCAGTCTGTTGATTGCCACCGTTCGCACGGTCATCCAACTGGCCCTGATCGGGCTGGTGCTGGAAGCGCTCTTTGCCTCTTCGGCGTTCTACTGGATTGCCCTGCTGGCGTTGATCATGCTGTTGGTGGCGGGTCGGGAGGTGGTGGCGCGACAGGGCCGGCGCCTGCGTGGCTGGTGGGCGTTTGGCATCGGTACCGGAGCCATGTTTGTGTCGTCTTTTACCGTGACCGTACTCGCGCTGACCGTGGTGATTGGCCCCGACCCCTGGTATGCGCCCCAGTACGCCATTCCGCTGTTGGGGATGATGCTGGGCAACACCATGACCGGGGTTAGCCTGGCCCTGGATCGCCTTAATGACTCGGTATGGCGCCAACGGGCGGTGATCGAGAACCGGCTGATGTTGGGACAGACCTGGCAACAGGCACTGGAAGATATCCGCCGGGAAGCCATGCGCAGTGGCATGATGCCGTCCATCAACGCCATGGCCGCGGCCGGGATTGTCAGCCTGCCGGGCATGATGACCGGTCAGATTCTGGCGGGCAGCCCACCGGCGGTGGCGGTGAAATACCAGATTCTTGTAATGCTGATCATCACCGCCGGTACTGGTTTTGGGGCGGTGATGGCGGTGGGTTGGGGTGGTCGCCGGCTGTTCGATGAACGAGAGCGGTTGCGGCTGGATCGTTTGATAGAACCCTGACCGGGCACCAAAGTAGCATGGGTACCCGAGCGGCTTTGGGGCTAGGCTTGGGGCTTCACCAGCAACAAAGACAACAAGATGATCGGCCTACTGCAACGTTATCCACTGCCAGTGATTGTGCTGGCACAACTGTTTGGCACGTCCCTCTGGTTCAGCATCAACGGGGTGTGGTTGTCACTGGCTGGTGAGCTGGGGCTGGCGGAATCGGATCTGGGCCGGCTTACCCTCTCGGTTCAGGCCGGTTTTATTGTCGGTACGCTGACCCTGGCGGTAACCGGGCTGGCCGACCGTTTTGGCGCCAGTCGTATTTTTCTGGTTTCCAGTGTGCTGGGCGCCCTGGCCAATGCCGGTTTTGTACTGGTTGCGGGGGTGTTTCCGGTGGACAGCCTGTTGCGATTCGCCACTGGTCTGTGCCTGGCTGGTATCTACCCCCTGGGCATGAAGCTGGTCATTGCCTGGACGCCCAAGCACGCAGGCGCCGCTTTGGCGTGGCTGGTGGGCATGCTCACGCTGGGGACTGCACTGCCTCATCTGATGCGGGGTGCTACGCTGGGCCTACCGTGGGAATGGCCGTTGCTGGCGGCGTCGGTTCTGGCGCTGGCCGGCGGTTTGCTGGTGTTCCTGCTCGGCGATGGACCGCACCTGCCCAAAGCCAATGGCGGGTTGCCGATTAGCCAAGGGCTGGCCGCCCTGCGAATTCCCCGGTTCCGGGCGGTCGCCGGCGGTTACTTTGGCCACATGTGGGAGCTCTATGCGTTCTGGACTCTGGTGCCGTTACTGATTGCCCGGGAGTTAAACCGCCTGGGGCAGGGTGAGGCGCTGGTGCCCTGGCTATCGTTCGCGGTCATCGGTATCGGCGCGGCCGGCTGTATCGGCGGTGGCCGGCTCAGTCGAACCCGGGGCAGTGAGTGGGTGGCGCGGCGGGCGCTGATGGTCTCCGGGGCGCTGTGCCTGCTGTACCCCTGGTTGAACGGCCTGTCGCCAACACTGCTGATCGCGTTACTGATGATCTGGGGCATTGCCGTGGTGGCGGATTCGCCCCAGTTCTCGGCTCTGGCGGCGGCTACCGCACCGAAAGAAACGGTTGGTTCCTCACTGGCGGTGATGAATGCCGTAGGGTTTGGTCTGACGCTGCCCGCTATCTGGATCACCAGCGGGCTCTGGAGCCCCTGGGGTGTGTGGGTGGCGTTACTGTTGCTGCCGGGCCCGGTGTTCGGATTGCTGTCGCTGGGCCGAGGCAAGGCGCCAGCCTGATACAATAGCCCGATTCCAGCCGCCCCATCTGTAATGGACCGCCATGAACCCGCGAATTCTTCTGTTATCCGCCTATGACGCCGCCAGCCACCGGCGCTGGCGGAACCAGCTGGTGGCGATGTGTCCCGACTATCACTGGCAGACCCTGACGCTTCCTCCCCGGTTCTTCCAGTGGCGCATTCGCGGTAACCCGGTAAGCTGGCTGGCCGAGCCATGCCTGTCACAACCCTGGGACCTGATAATCGCCACGTCCATGGTGGATCTGGCCACCCTGCGGGGCCTGCATCCCCAGCTGGTAACCACTCCGTGCCTGCTCTACATGCATGAAAACCAGTTTGCCTTCCCGGTGAGCGAACAGCAGCAGGGTCGGCTGGAGCCGCAGATGGTGAATCTATACAGCGCGCTGGCGGCAGACGCGGTGGCGTTCAACAGCGCCTGGAACCGGGACAGTTTCTTGCGGGGCGTTGACGCCTTACTGGACAAAATGCCCGATGCGGTGCCGCCGGGGGTGGTGCAGGCATTAACAGAGAAATCCCGGGTGCTGCCTGTGCCGATTGAAGACCGCCTGTTTGTCGACCAGGGGCGCGCGTTGAACTGGCGGTGCCCACATCTGCTCTGGAACCATCGATGGGAATACGATAAGGGGCCAGATCGCTTGCTGGCGTTTTTACAAGCGCTGGCGGGCCGGTCCATGCCCTTTCGTTTGAGTGTGGTGGGGGAGGGCTTCCGCCGTTATCCGGAGGCATTTGACCGGATCCACCAGCAATTTGCCGGTTACATCGAGCACTGGGGTTTTATGGACAGTCGCGATGAGTACGACCGGTTGCTGCGCGAGGCAGACGTTGTTTTGTCCACAGCCTTGCACGACTTCCAGGGCCTGGCGGTGCTGGAAGCTATGGCGTCGGGCTGTGTGGCCCTGGTGCCGGACCGGCTGGCGTACCGGGAATATGTGCCCGAGCCTTGTCGTTACCGGAGTGATGAATCGAGCCCGGAAGCGGAAGCCAGGGCTGCCGTTAGCTGCCTGGAACAGATCATGATGGATAAACCCGCTTCTGCTTCCCCTGATGCCTGGCGGGCGTCTCGGTTGGCGGGGCGTTACCGGGCGCTGCTGGGTGACCTGATAGCTGGCCGTTAGGTTGGTCTGGCGCCAACTTGCGGGCCTCACAGGCCCTGCCTAGACTGGATATTATCCCGCCGTTTCAACAAGGATGGTATCCATGGAGTTCCGCACCCTCGACGGCAATGAAGCCGTTGCCTCAGTGGCCTATCGGTTGAGTGAAACCATCGCCATCTACCCGATTACTCCGGCCTCTGTCATGGGGGAGCATGCCGACGACTGGGCGGCTCTGGGCAAACCCAACGTTTGGGGCCAGGTACCGGGTGTGGTGGAAATGCAGTCCGAAGCCGGCGCGGCCGGCGCCATGCACGGCGCTTTGCAGGCGGGCTCACTGGTGACTACGTTCACTGCCTCCCAGGGCCTGCTGCTGATGCTGCCCAACCTGTACAAGATTGCCGGCGAGCTGACGCCGTTTTGCATGCACGTGGCCGCCCGCAGCCTGGCCACCCACGCCTTGTCGATCTTTTGTGACCACTCCGATGTCATGAGTGCCCGGGGCACCGGCTTCGCCCTGCTGGCCTCTGGCTCAGTGCAGGAAGCCCAGGACATGGCCGCGATTGGTCACGCAGTCACGCTGGAAAGCCGGGTACCGGTGATGCACTTTTTCGACGGCTTTCGTACCTCCCATGAAATCGCCAAGATTGTTCCGCTCAGCGATGATGAACTGAAAGGATTGGTGCCTTATCAGGGCATCGAGGCACATCGTAACCGCCGGATGACGCCAGACCACCCGGTGCTGCGGGGCACCTCACAGAATCCCGACGCCTTTTTTCAGTCCCGGGAAGCGGCCAACCGGTTTTATCAAGCCTTCCCGGAGCATCTGGAGGCGGTGATGTCCCGCTTTGCCGACATCACCGGCCGGCAGTACAGGTTGTTTGACTATGTCGGGCACCCGCAGGCCGAGCGGGTCATCATCCTGATGGGATCTGGCGCCGAGTGTGCCCATGAAACCGTCGAATGGTTGCTGGCAAAGGGCGAGAAAGTGGGCGTGCTCAAGGTGCGCCTGTTCCGGCCCTTCGCCACCGAGCGCTTCCTCGAGGCGTTACCAGATACCGTGAAGCAGTTGGCGGTACTGGACAGAACCAAGGAGCCCGGCGCCCAGGGCGAGCCACTGCTGCTGGAAGTCAGCGGCGCCATGATGGAAGCATTCAGCCGGGGTGATCGGCCCCATCTGCCCCGTGTGATCGGCGGGCGTTATGGCTTGTCCTCCCGGGAGTTCACCCCGGCTATGGTCTGCGCGGTGTTTGAGCAACTGCAGGAGCCGGCACCAAAAACCCGCTTTACCGTCGGGGTGCGGGATGATGTTACCCACCTGTCCCTCGACGTGGACAGCGAGCTGGATATTGAATCCCCAGACACCCGGCGGGCGCTGTTTTTTGGCCTCGGTGCCGATGGCACCGTCAGCAGCAACAAGGCCAGTATCAAGATTCTGGGCGAGGGCACCGACCTGTTCGCCCAGGGGCACTTTGTTTACGATTCCAAGAAATCCGGTGCCACCACCGTCTCCCACCTGCGCTTCGGGCCGCATCCCATTCGTTCCAGTTACCAGATTCATCAGGCCCAGTTTGTCGCGGTGCACGCGCCGCAGTTTCTGGAGAAGTTCGATGTGCTGGAACACGCTGCGCCCGGGGCGACGGTGCTCTTGAATGTGCCCTGGCCAGCGGAGCAGAGCTGGGAACAATTGTCGGTGGAAGCTCAACGGGTGCTGGTGGAGCGCAAAGCCAGATTGTTCGTGATCGACGCCGCCAGCGTAGCCGAACAGGCCGGGCTGGACCGGCGAATCAACACGGTGATGCAGGTGTGCTTCTTTGCCCTGGCCGATATCCTGCCCCGTGACGAGGCCATAAACCATATCAAGGAATCCATTAGCCAGACCTGGGGCCGGCGCGGGCCGGAGGTGGTGCGGCGTAATGTGGAAGCAGTGGATTCCGCCCTGGACAACCTCCACGAAGTGCCGGTGCCCGTTGCCGTAACGGCTTCCCGGACCCGGCCCCCGAGAGTGCCGGAAAATGCCCCGGACTTTGTCCAGAAAGTTACCCGGCTGCTGATGGATGGCCAGGGCGATAAACTGCCGGTCAGCGCCTTCCCGGTGGATGGCACCTGGCCCACTGGCACCAGCCAGTATGAAAAACGCAGCATTGCCCAGGAGATCCCGATCTGGGAATCGGACCTGTGTGTGCAGTGTAATTTCTGCACCATGATCTGCCCCCACACGGCGATCATCAGCAAAGTGTTTGAGCCGGACAGCGCGAAAGATGCCCCCGAAAGCTTCAGCGCGGTACCGGAAACCCACACCCCCGAGCTGGAAGGGCTGGACTACCGGGTTCAGGTAGCCCCGGAGGATTGCACCGGCTGCGGCTTGTGTGTGGAAGTCTGCCCGGCCAAAGACCGCACCCAGCCCAAGCGCAAGGCCATCAACATGCGCCCCGTTGAGGAGCATGTGGAAGATGAGGCCCATAATCTGGCATTCCTGCGCAGCCTGCCGGACGTACCTCGGGACCGAATTCCCCGGGACTTCAAATCCCTACCGTTACTGATTCCCCTGTTCGAGTATTCGGGGGCCTGTGCCGGCTGCGGTGAAACCCCTTACATCCGATTGCTCACCCAGTTGCTGGGCGACCGGCTGATGATTGCCAACGCCACCGGCTGCTCCTCGATCTACGGCGGCAACCTGCCCACCACGCCTTACACGGTGAATGCCGATGGCCGGGGACCTACCTGGAACAACTCGTTGTTCGAGGATGCCGCGGAGCTGGGCCTGGGTATGCGCATGGGGCTGAGCAAACTGGCTGGCCGGGCCCGGCAATTGCTGGAAGACATGAAAGCGCAGCTCCCTGTTGAACTCTACCAGGCCCTGACCGGCCCCTGTGTCACTCTCGACGAGAGCGCCATGGCGGCCCGGCGCGAAGCCGTCGCGCAACTGCGTAACTGGCTTGTAGGCCAACAAGGCTCCGAAGCGCAGGAGCTGGGTAACCTGGCGGATGAGCTTTGTCCCAAGAGCGTCTGGGTGATTGGTGGCGACGGCTGGGCCTACGACATTGGCTACGGCGGGCTGGACCATGCCCTGGCTTCCGGCCAGAACATCAAGTTGCTGGTGCTGGATACGGAAGTCTATTCCAACACCGGTGGCCAGCAATCCAAGGCCACGCCCATGGGCGCTGTGGCCAAGTTCGCCGCCGCCGGCAAGGAAACCCGCAAGAAAGACCTGGGCCTGCTGGCCATGAGTTATGGCCACGTGTACGTGGCCCAGATTGCCATGCAGTCCCACAGCAACCAGGCCACCAAGGCACTGCAGGAAGCCGAAAGCTTTGACGGCCCGGCGCTGATCATTGCCCACAGCCCCTGCATTGCCCACGGCTACGACCTGGTGCACTCTCCGGCCCAGCAGAAGCGGGCGGTGGACAGCTGGGCCTGGCCACTGTACCGGTTTGATCCAAGGCGGATCGAGGAAGGCCTGCCGCCATTGCAACTGGATTCCGTGCGCCAGAAAGTACCGATGAAAGCCTACATGCAGGAGGAGGCCCGGTTCCGGATGCTGGAATTGCGGGACCCACAGCGCTACGAACAGCTGGTCGCTGCCGCCAGTGATGCCGCGAAAGAACAACGGGAGCTGTATATGCAGCTGGCGGGTATTCATTTTGAACCCCATGATGCCGGGAATGAGAAGCCCGCCAGGGATGGAGGCAACCATGACTGACCTGACAACCCGCTGGCTGGGCCTGGAGCTGAAGTCGCCCCTGGTGCTGGGCGCGAGCCCGCTGACCGATGAGCTGGATACCCTTAAGGCCTGCGTGCGGGCCGGAGCCGGGGCGGTGGTGATGCACTCGCTGTTTGAAGAGCAGCTGGTGGCCGAGCAGATGGCCGCGCACAAGTTTATCGATTCCCGTATCAACATGGATGCTGAAGCCCGCTCGTTTTTCCCGGAATCCGAGATCTTCGAGATGGGCTCCGGCAGTTACCTGCAACGATTGCAGCAGCTGAAAGCGGAGCTGGGCGTGCCGGTGATTGCCTCCCTCAACGGCATTTCCCCCGGTGGCTGGACCCAGCATGCCACGGAACTTGAGCAGGCCGGCGCTGATGCCATCGAGCTTAACCTTTACGACCTGGCCACTGATGCGGGTGATACCGCCGATACTCTGGAACAGCGCCAGCTGGTGGTGATTCGCTCTGTCGTGGAACAGGTGTCGGTGCCGGTCAGCGTTAAACTCTCGCCTTTCTACTCGGCATTGCCGGCGTTTGTGGCGGGCGTTGAAGCGGCGGGGGCCAGGGGCCTGGTGCTGTTCAACCGGTTCTATCAACCGGATATCGATCTGGAGCAGCTGGCGTTGAGCCGGGAGGTGGTTCTTTCAACCAGTGCTGAGCTGCCATTGCGACTGCACGCCATGGCCAGGCTGTATAACCGCACCGGCATGGACATGGCAGCGTCTGGCGGCGTGCATACCGGTGACGATGCCGCCAAGGCCATACTCTCCGGTGCCACGGTGGTGCAGCTGGTATCGACGGTGCTTCAACACGGCCCCGCGGCTTTCGAACGGCTGGCCGGTGAACTGACCACGCGGCTGGCCAGTATAGGCTATCAATCCCTGGAGGAGGCCAGAGGCGCTTTGTCTATGGATAACGCGCCGGATGCCGGCACCTGGGAGCGACTGAACTATGCCCGGTTATTGCACGGATGGGAGTCGTCCCGGTAGTCGGGTACTCAAAGGAGCGGGCCGGGCATCATCCCGGCCCTGAAGCGGAAACGCTTAGCGAGCCTGGTCTGGTACTTCCCGAATCCGGCCGTGCTCATCGATCGCGACGTACACGAACAGGCCTTCTGTGACCTTGCGCGGGGTTTTCGAGGCGCGATCGAGGGTCCACACCTCCACATTGATTTTCATCGAGCTGCGGCCAATATCCACCAGCTCGCAATAACAGCCCACCTGGGAACCCACCCGCAAAGGTGAGAGAAATTCCATCCGGTCCATAGCCACGGTGGCATTGCGGCCCTGGGAAATACGCCCGGCCATGGTGGCGGCGGCTATGTCCATCTGTTTCACCAGCCACCCGGCGAACACATCGCCGTTGGGGTTGGTGTCTGAGGGCAGGGGCACCACTTGCAGGGTGAGTTCCCCGCGGGGTTTGGGTTTGTCGTCATCGTATGCAGTCATGGGAGTCGCCTGTAGATACTTATGAGTTGTTTTCCCTGCATGGTAACGGGCTGGCGGCGTGCTGCAAGAAAATTTGAACAATGACGTCTATATTTCAAATGCTGTAACAAAGTTGTCACAGACACTCCTTAGGATGCACTCATCGGTAAAGCAGATCCATACACAACGTCCACCGATATTGGAGACTCAACGTGATGAAACTGAAAGCAGCTCTTGCCTCTGTTGCCCTGGCTGGCAGCATTGCGGCGGTATCTACCCCGGCCATGGCCCGTGATACCGTAAACATCGTGGGTTCTTCCACGGTTTACCCGTTCGCCACTGTGGTTGCCGAGCGTTTTGGTCGTAACACCGACTTCCCGACCCCGAAACTGGAATCTACCGGTTCCGGCGGTGGTCTGAAGCTGTTCTGCGCCGGTGTTGGCACCCAGCACCCGGACATCACCAATGCTTCACGTCGCATGAAGACCAGTGAGTTCCAGGACTGCCAGAATAACGGCGTGAAGGATATCACTGAGGTGCGTATTGGTAGCGACGGTATTGTAATTGCCGCTGGCAACGATGCGCCGGAACTGAACCTGTCTCTGCAGCAGCTGTTCCTGGCTCTGGCCAAGGACGTTCCGAATCCGAACGGTGGCGAGAACCTGGTGCCGAACCCATACAAGAAGTGGAGCGATATCAGCTCTGGCCTGCCCAACATCGCCATCAGTGTTATGGGCCCGCCTCCTACTTCCGGTACCCGTGATGCCTTCGTGGAAATCGCAATGGAAGGTGGCTGTAAGAAGTACGACTGGATCAAGTCCAAGAGCAAGGGCGACATGCGCGCCATCTGCCACAACATCCGTGAAGACGGTGCCTTCATCGAAGCCGGTGAGAACGATAACCTGATCGTTCAGCGCCTGCTGCGTGACAACGGCATCTACGGTGTGTTCGGCTTCAGCTTCTACGAAGAAAACCGTAACCAGCTGCAGGTTGCCAATGTTGATGGCGTAGCTCCTTCCCAGGACACCATCGGTGATGACAGCTACCCGGTTGCCCGTTCAATGTACTTCTACGTGAAGAAAGCCCACGTGGGTGTGGTTCCGGGTATCCAGGAATACGTCAACGAATTCACCAGCGAAGGCGCCTGGGGTGACAACGGCTATCTGGTAGACGTAGGCCTGATCCCGAACCCGCGTAATGTGCGCATGCAGGCGGCCAAGGATGCCAAGGCCCTGAAAACCATGACCGGTAACGAGCTGTAAGCGTTACGGCGGCAGATCAAGGATGATCGGAAAAGAGAGGAACGCAGCCGGCAGGCTGCGTTCCTTTGTTGTATTCAGTAAAGATCCTTCGGGTTTGCTGGCACAATAGGTCAGCTTGAAACCCTTCCAGGAAAGAGACAGTTATGCAATCGGCCAATTTGTTGCCTATCGTTCTGGTGCTCGCAGTGGTGGCGTACAGCCTTGCCTACATGCGGTCGCGCGCCGTGGCGGAGCCTCTCGGTGGTATACGCAATCTCAAATCACTGCCGTTTTACTATGCTGCACGGGCAGCACTGTGGTGCGGAATTCCCGCGCTGATTACGCTCGGTTTGTGGGCGGGCTTTGAAGGCAAGGTTATCCAGAACATTGTGATCGGGTCCCTGCCTCCGGAGGCCATGCCCCAGTCGGCCGGACAGGCCAGCCTGGTAGTCTCCCAGATCGGCAATGTCGCGGCGGGCAAACTCAACCCGGAGTTCGTACCGGAGCATATTGCGGGTGCCGCGTCGTTACTGGAGACGCTGCGAGACCAGAGCAAGAACTTTAAAACGATTCTGGTCCTGTTGATTGCGGTGCTGGGCGCTGTTGTTGCCTGGTTCCGGGTAGCGCCTCATATCAACGCCCGTGAGAGTGTTGAAACCACTCTGCGGAGAATCTTCTTTGTGTGCGCCGCAGTAGCTGTTATGACGACGGTGGGCATCATTTTTTCGGTGATCTTCGAGACCATCCGGTTCTTTGGCAAGGTGCCTTTCTGGGAATTCTTCCTGGGTGCAAACTGGAGTCCCCAGACTGCGCTGCGCGCCGATCAGATAGGTGCAGACGGTTCCTTCGGCATGATTCCGCTGTTTACCGGTACGCTGTTGATTTCCGCCATTGCATTGATTGTGGCCGTGCCGGTTGGTTTGCTGTCGGCGGTCTTCCTTTCCGAATACGCCGGTAAAAAGGCCCGCTCTGTGATCAAGCCGCTGATGGAAATGCTGGCGGGTATTCCGACAGTGGTTTACGGCTTCTTCGCCGCCTTGACCGTGGCGCCGTTTATCCGGGACCTGGCCGAGACCGTAGGCCTCAATGCTTCATCCCAGAGCGCCCTGGCGGCTGGCCTGGTGATGGGTGTGATGATTATCCCGTTCGTGTCCTCGTTGTCTGACGACGTGATCAATGCGGTGCCCCAGACCCTGCGCGATGGCTCTCTGGCCCTTGGCGCCACCCAGTCTGAAACCATGAAACAGGTGATCTTCCCGGCGGCGTTGCCCGGTATTATGGGTGGCATTCTTCTGGCAGCTTCCCGGGCCATCGGTGAAACCATGATTGTGGTGATGGCCGCGGGCCTGGCGGCTAATCTCACCGCCAACCCGCTGGATTCTGTCACTACCGTCACCGTACAGATTGTCACCCTGCTGACCGGCGACCAGGAATTTGACAGCGCCAAGACCCTGGCAGCGTTTGCCCTGGGCATGATGCTGTTCGTGGTGACACTGATTCTGAACGTGATTGCTCTCAAGATTGTGCGTAAATATAGGGAACAGTATGACTGATCAACGCTCCCAGGCGGAGATTGTCCGCCAGTCCCTGAAACGCCGGTATCGCAAGGAACGGCGGTTCCGCGCCTACGGTATGTTGGCCATTGCCATCGCCCTGTCGGCCCTGGTGATCCTGTTTGCCGATATCATTGGCAAGGGCTACACCGGGTTTATCAAAACCACCATTACGCTGGATGTGCATCTGGATGGTGAAGCCATGTATCTGGACGATCCTACCGATGCAGACCAGCGTTCCATGGCCGATTTCAATGCGCCGATCATCATCGCCCTCGGGGACCTGATTCCAGGCGTTGAGGACCGTGCCGCCCAGCGCGAGCTCAGCCGACTGGTGGGCAGTTACGGTTCCAGCCAGATTCGTGACTTGTTGCGCAGTCAGCCGGAACTGCTGGGCACTACCCAGACCCTGACCTTTCTGGCCCATGACCGCGTATCGGTGTATGTGAAGCATGCGGACAATGACAACTACAGCGTTCGCTTGTCTGACCAGCAGATCGAGTGGGTGGATTACCTGGTGGAACGTGGTGTTATTCAAACCGCTTTCAACGATGTGTTTTTCCAGTCCGGCGATTCCCGGGAGCCGTCTAACGCCGGTATTCTGGGCGCTATTATCGGTTCATTGCTGACCATGGTGGTGACCCTGCTGATTGCCTTCCCTGTCGGGGTGGCCGCAGCGGTCTATCTGGAAGAGTTCGCGCCCCAGAACAAGCTGACCGACTTCATCGAGGTGAACATCAACAACCTGGCGGCGGTGCCGTCGATCATCTTCGGTCTGCTGGGCCTGGCGGTGTTCATCGGGTTGTTTGGCATGCCCCGTTCGGTGCCGGTGGTGGGTGGTTTGGTGCTGGCATTGATGACTTTGCCTACCATCATCATCTCCAGCCGCGCCGCCATCAAGAGTGTGCCGCCCTCCATTCGCGAGGCAGCTGAGGGCATCGGTGCCTCCAAAATGCAGGTGGTGATGCACCACGTGGTACCCCTGGCGATGCCAGGCATGATGACCGGCTCCATCATCGGTATGGCGCAGGCGTTGGGTGAAACCGCCCCGTTGCTGCTGATCGGGATGGTCGCATTTATCGTGGAAATTCCGGACGGCTTCTTCAGCTCCGCCACGGTACTGCCGGTACAGATCTATCTGTGGGCCAGCAGCGCGGAACAGGGTTTTATCGAATTGGCGTCAGCGGGCATCATGATCCTGCTGACCTTCATGATCAGTATGAATGCACTGGCCATTTGGCTGCGTAAACGTCTTGAGCGCCGGTGGTAAGGAGAGTACTAATGAATACCATGAATCCGACAATCACGAGTGAGGCGGACATGCCGGAAGAGACCATTGTCCCGGTAAAAGACGAGCGGCCAGCGGAAACGGTCATTGAAGAAGGTGCGACCGTTGGGATCCCCTACGCTGATGATCCCAAGTTCAAGCTGCGTAATGTGGAAGTGTTTTATGGTCAGGATCGGGCTATAAAGAACGTCAGCCTGGACATTGGCCGCAACGAAGTCATTGCCTTTATCGGGCCCTCCGGCTGCGGCAAATCGACCTTTCTGCGGTGCCTGAACCGGATGAACGACAGCATTGATATCTGCCGGGTCAAAGGTCAGTTGATGATCGACGAGCACGATATTTATGACCCGAAACGGGACGTTGTTGAACTGCGAGCCCGGGTGGGCATGGTGTTCCAGAAGCCGAACCCGTTCCCCAAGTCGATCTACGACAACGTGGCCTACGGCCCACGAATTCATGGTCTTGCCAACCGAAAATCCGATCTTGATGAGATTGTTGAAAACAGCTTGCGCAAAGCCGGTCTTTGGGATGAGGTGAAAGATCGCCTGGGTGCCACCGCGACCGGTATGTCTGGCGGCCAGCAGCAGCGCCTGTGTATCGCCCGGGCCATTGCTGTTAGTCCGGAAGTGATCCTGATGGACGAGCCATGCTCGGCCCTGGACCCGATCGCCACCGCAAAAGTGGAAGAGCTGATTGCTGAGATGTCGGAGAGTTACACCATCGTGATTGTGACCCACTCCATGCAGCAGGCAGCCAGGGTTTCTAACCGTACAGCCTATTTCCATCTGGGCCACCTGGTGGAGGTGAATGAGACTGACAAGGTATTCACCTCGCCGGAGCACCAACTGACGGAATCCTACATTACTGGCCGCTTTGGTTAAGGGCACCGGGGAACACTGGAGATATCAGATATGCCGAATAAAAAGGACGATGTATACGGGGATCACATTTCCCACAAGTTCAATGACGAGCTGACCGAACTGAAAACCCAGTTTCTGAACATGGGTGGTCTGGTTGAAAGCCAGGTTGAGCGCGCAGTTCAGGCGCTGGTAGACGGTGATGGTCACCAGGCCGAAGACGTCCGTGCGGGAGACAAGAAGGTTGACCGGATGGAAGTGGATCTGGATGAGGAGGCCACGCTGATCATCGCCCGCCGCCAGCCCACGGCTCGGGATTTACGGTTGGTGATTGCGGTGATCAAGATGGTGGCGGATCTTGAGCGGGTTGGCGATGAGGCCAAGAAGATCGCCAAGATGGCCATCAAGCTGTCTGAGGAAGGTCAGGCGCCCCGTGGATATGTTGAAATTCGCCACATTACCACGCATGTGCTGAGCATGCTGCACGATGCGCTGGATGCGTTTGCGCGTCTGGATTCGGAGCAGGCGCTGCGGGTGATGAAGGAAGACAAGCGGGTAGATGAGGAGTATCAGGCAGCGGCTCGTACGTTGCTGACGTTCATGATGGAAGATACTCGCAACATTTCACGCTGTATGTCGGTGATGTGGGTTCTGCGGGCATTGGAGCGGGTGGGTGATCACGCCTGTAACATTGCCGAGAACGTCATCTTCATGGTCAAAGGCGAGGATGTTCGCCATACGCCCGTGGAAGAAGCCGAGAAGGTGGTTGGCCGTTAACGTTAAAATCCCGTTCCCGTTGTCGTGGGGGCGGGCTTTGGAGGAGGGCTGGCATGCGGGTTGGCTTTACGGGACACGCTCAAGCCATCCGTGGGCGCTTAGCTTTCGCCATCCCTGGCGAAAGATAGTCCCGTAAAGCCAACCCGCACACCAGCCAGCCGAACCAAGGCATGGGTTTCCCTAGCCTGAGACTCGATGCTTTGGAAGGCTTGGCACCAGGCCTGGTGCAGCCGGGCCGGTAGTGCTGTTCGGGAGTATCTTTGGCCATGGATGGCCAAAGCTAAGCGCGCATGGATGCCTTGAGCGTCTCCCGAACAGCACTACCGGCTCGGATGCCTACTCCTAAGCCGCGTGCCGGAAAAGAAGGTAGAAGAATCAGGCCTGCTTCATCTTGTCAGTATAAGGCGGCCAGCCCAGCGGTTTGCCGGCAAGAACGTGCAGGTGGATATGGAACACTGTCTGCCCCGAATTTTCCCCGCAGTTCATCACAACCCGATAGCCATCGTCGGCAAACCCTTTCTCTTTGGCAATCTTCGCTGCCACCACATACAGATGCCCCACCACTTCCCGATCATCCTCGGTGATGTCGTTGATCGTGGCAATGGCCTTCTTCGGGATAACCAGGAAATGCACCGGCGCCTGAGGATTGATGTCGCTGAACGCCAGGGCAACGTCATCCTCGTAGAGAATGTCGGCGGGGATTTCCCGGTTGATGATCTTGGTGAAAATCGTCTCTGACATGGTGGCTCCTTTTCGGTTGTCCTTGGGGTTATTGTTCGGTGTTAAAGCTGATTCAGACCCGGAATCCGGGAAGTAATCTGCCTGACCACGGCCGGCAGCTCCTCGTCCAGGCCCATGGCGTAGCGAGCTACACCGTTGCGGGCGAAGGGCAAAGCGCGGGCAGCGCCAAGCCCCAGGTTGCGGGCCAGGTGTACCGGCGGGATGGCGTTGCTGAACAGATGGTAGAACAGGTCCATGGCCAGCATCATGCGGCGGTTGGCGGGTCGGCGTTGCTTTTCATAAAGTGCCAACCAGCGTTCACCGGCCAGGTCATCGCCGCTGCGCCGGGCCTCTTTCAGCAGGCCCTGCAGGCATTGGGCGTCCTGAAAGCCGAGATTTACCCCCTGGCCGGCCAGGGGGTTGATGGTGTGGGCGGAGTCGCCGGCCAGTACCACGCGGTTCAGGAAATAGTGTTTGGCGTGCTGTCGGGCGATGGGGAAGCTGGCTTTGGCGTCGATGTGGGTCAGCGGCGGCAGGCGCGCCGGGAAAGCCCTGTAAATTTCCGCCATCAGGGTGCTGTTGTCCATGGCCTTCAGTTCGGCAAGGCGGGCTGGGCTGTCGTACCACACCAGTGATCCCCAGGTTTCGCCGGGGTGTTGCTCACCTGCATTGTGTAACGGCAGGAAGGCTCTGGGGCCGCTGGGGTAAAAGCCCTGCCAGGTAATGTCCTCGGGCTGGCCCAGGTAGCGGACCGAAATCACCATGGCTTGTTGTTCGTACTGATCACGGGTCACGCCAATGCCGGCCAGTTCCCGCACTCTGGACATGGCGCCGTCGGCCCCGACAATCAGTTGGGCGCTCAGTTCTGTACCATCGTCCAGGGTGATCGTTGCACGCTCGGCATTCTGTGTCAGTGCCTTGAGCCCCTGGCCGGTAATCAGCGTGACGTTGGGTTCGTCCTGTAAGGTTTGCCACAGGGCGTTCTGGGTGATGCAGTTTTCGACGATATGGCCCAGATGGCTTGCGCCGAGATCGGCCGCGCTGAATTCCACTTCGGTCAACGAGCCGGGCAGCAGACGGCTGAGTGGGTGCGGGGTCTCGTCCCACGCCGCCAGGCGGCGATAGGGTGTGGCGCGCATGGCCTGAATGCGGCGCCAGGCGCCCAGGCTTTGCAGATAGCGCTCGCTGCCGGCACTGAGCGCTGATACCCGGATATCGGGGCTGGCATCCGCGTCAAAGTCCGAGGGCTCGGCCTTGTCAATCAGGCCGACCGTGATGCCCTGCTGGCCAAGGCCATTGGCAAGGGCGGCGCCGACCATGCCGGCGCCAACGATGATGATGTCAAATGCTTGGGTCATATCCGGTTCCTGTCTGATGGCATCAGTTTAGGCGATGCCACGGGCCAGACAAGCGACCGGGATCAATCCGCCGGGTTTCAGTACCCCGCGAGTCTGGAGACGGTCTTTTCCTCAGCGGTTTCCGGCCGTTGACGGCCTTTCGTCAGCCAGGCCGGTTTCTGGGCGCCTGGCCGGGTGAAGCCCTGGTTGATCACCATGGGGTGGACCAGTTGCAGGAAATCTGCGGTTTTCATGTGAATGGATTCGGTGTGGGTGCCGGCGGCGAAGGCCAGTTCCGGCTGCTCCGTCAGCACTTCGGCGCAATAGACCGTCATGCCGAACAGGTTGCCGAACGGTGGCATGGCGCCCACCTCGCACTCGGGAAATCGGTCCTGGAATTCCTGTTCGTCGGCAAGATCCACGAAATCGGTGTCCAGCACTCGGGAGAGCCGATCCCAGCGCACCCGCCAGGTAGCGGGCATCACCAGCATGGCCATTTTGCCATCGAGTTCGATGATGACGGTTTTAACAACCCGGTCGCCGGCGATCTTGACGTGATGAGCCAGCTGCTGGGCCGTGAAGGCAGGGGGATGGGAGAGGCACATGTATTCCACACCTGCCTCGTCCAGGAACTCTGTTAACTGCTTCACCGGCATAGTCACAACCTCCTGACAGCATGGTCGGTGTTGTGGAGCCATCCGCCTTCCCGGGCCTGGCCCCGATGGCAAGAGGGGCGGGCGCCCCTTCTTACCGTCAGCTTAGCCCAGGTTGAGCTGTTTGCGAGTATCCATCTGTATTTGTGTGTAACCGTTCGCGTCATTCGGCCTTGTACATGTGTACATCGCGCTGAGGGAACGGAATGGTGATACCTTCTGCGTCAAAGGCCTTTTTCACCTTCTCTTGCATGTCCCAGTAGTACGGCCAGAGGTCGTCAGTGGCCACCCAGGCACGGAACATGAGGTCGACAGAGCTGTCACCGAGGGCCCCAACACAAATTCGCGGTGCCGGGTCTTTCAGTGAGCGCTCATCTTCGTCAAACAGGCGTTGAAGAATGGCTTTGGCCTTGTCGATGTCGTCGTCATAGTGAATGCCGAAGGTCATGTCGCAGCGGCGTTTGTCATAGATGCTGACGTTAACCAGCGTTGCGTTGGACAGGCTGCCGTTAGGGATGACGATACGGCGGTTGTCGAAGGTGTTTACCACGGTGTAGAGAATCTGGATTTCCGCCACGGCGCCAAGGTAGCCCTGGGCTTCAATGGTGTCGCCTACCTTGAAGGGCTTGAAGATCAGGATCAGTACACCACCGGCAAAGTTCGCCAGGCTGCCTTGCAGCGCCAGGCCAATGGCCAGACCGGCGGCACCGATAACCGCGATGAACGACGTGGTCGCAATGCCGATCATGGAGGCGACCGAAATCAGCAGCATGATCTTGAGCACGGCGCCAATCAGGCCGCACAGGAATTTGTTCAGGGTGGGGTCTTTTTGGCCCAGTTTCTTGTCAAGAACCGAAACAAAACGGTTGATCAGCCACATACCCACGATCAGGGTTATGATGGCCAGCAACACCTTGGGGGCATAGGCCATGGTCAGGGCGACTGCCTGATCCATCCATTGGGTAGCCTGCCCGTCGGCACTGAAGAGGTCTTCCATAGGGGAGCTCCTTGTTCGTTAGTGTTTTTTGAGGTGTAACTGCCTGGACAATCGATTGCCGCAAGGGAATCTGACTCTACGCAGTATAGAGCACAAATGGATTAAACCTGCATTGCGTAGAGATGTTGTAATCGCTTTATTTCAGGAGCTTGTGGTGGTTTCTGGCGTAGTCGCGAATGGTTTCCGGATTGCCGCGTACAAGAATCCGCCCCTGTTTCTGGCTGAGCTGGTAGTCGTACATCGGGTCGTAGTAGTCTTTGAGCAGAGCTTCGATCCAGGCATCGTGGCCGTCCAGGGCGCCGTTCGCCTGCTGCTGGTCGAGCGCCTGGATCATCAGGTCTCGGAGCTGCTGGTAGCGTTCACCACCCAGGCGCCGGCGTATCCGGTCCAGGGCGCTGAGCAGGTAATCCCGGAAGTTGAGCCAGCCGGCCTCTTCACCGTCTCTTGAAATGTAGTCCTGCAGCATGGCCTCTACGTAGTCGGCGCGAATGATCGCAACCCGCTCTTCCATGGGTTGTTCCAGAATCATCAACGGCGATTCCGCCATTCGTGCCCGCAGGGACTCCGGCAGGGCGCAGCGGCCGATCAGTCGGCTTTCATCTTCCAGGTAGATTGAGCCACCAGTCAGGTGATGCGCCTTCAGCATGGCAACCGCCACACGGTTCTCGAAGTCTATCTGGGAAGGTTGCGGCGTAACCTGTCGGCCAAAACTGGAGCCTCTGTGGTTGGCCAGTCCTTCAAGGTCGACCGGATTGGGCAGGCCAAGCAGGACGCGGGTTTTGCCAGTGCCGGTGCGTCCGCTGAGAATCCGGTAATCACCGTTGGCAATCAGTTGGTCCAGGCTGTCGATCAGGAAACGCCGAAGCGCCTTGTAGCCACCCTTCACCAGGGGGTAGTCAATGCCTGCGTCTTTGATCCATTGCTGGGTCAGCCGTGAGCGTAGCCCGCCACGAAAGCAGAAAAGGTATCCCTCGGGGTGTCTGGCGATGAAGCGGTTCCAGGCTTCTATGCGCTGCGCCTTGATGTCGCCTGAGACCAGTTGATGGCCCAGCTTGATGGCTTCGTCCTGACCTTTCTCCTTGTAGCAGATACCCACCCGGTGCCGTTCGTCATCGTTCATCAGCGGTGCATTTTCAGCACAGGGAAAACTGCCTTTGGCAAACTCCACCGGTGCCCGCACATCCATTAACGGGATGTCGTTCAAGAACAGGTTGAGGTAGTCATCGGTGTCGGGTCTGCTGGCCATTTCCACGAGTCGCTGTTACTCAGAGTGAGGCGGCAGTATACCGGACTGTTGATATCCCGGCCAAAGGGTACAATGCCGCCTCGGAAACGGCCTGAAAGGACCAGTGATGAATCCGGAAACACTCAATCTGCACCTGCGCAAAACCCTTAGTCGCGGCCGGGTGGCCCAATCGGCGCCGGCCGGCTGCCCGAGTTTGCCGCTTTACCTGTTTGATCCGTCTGTGCTTGAGGGGCCAATAAGTCATGACGAAGCCCAGGCGGTCGTGGCGGAGCCGGCCTATTGGTCGTTTTGCTGGGCCAGTGGCCAGGTGTTGGCCCAGTGGATTCTGGACCACCCGATGCTGGTGGCGGGCAAGACGGTTCTGGATTTCGGCTCCGGATCAGGTGTGGTCGCGGTAGCGGCAGCCCGGGCGGGGGCCGCGCGGGCCATTGCCTGCGATATTGATCCGGCAGCGCTGGATGCTGCTGCAGCCAACGCTGAGTTGAACGGCGTGCAGGTGGAGCTGTGCGCAGACTGGGCGCAGCGGCCCGGGCATCTGGACCTGATCACCGCGGCTGATGTGTTGTACGACCCGGAAAACCGGCCGTTGCTGGAGGCCTTTCGTGCGTCCGCTGAACAGGTGTTGCTGGCAGACTCCAGAATCAGGAACCTGGCCAATCCGGCCTATAAAAAGCAGGCAGTGATTGAGGCCAGAACCTGGCCGGATCTGAATGAATTCGAGGAGTTCAACAAGGTGCGCATTTATTTCGCGCGGGGCAGGGTGTAGCCGCAAGCCGTCAGGCGTGGCAGAAAAAATAAAGGGCAACCCTCGGGCTGCCCTTTGCAGGTACTGAACCGCCATCCTGAGCAGTTCAGATTCGGAACAGGTTGGCGCCTCCGTGCGCGGTGGGCAACTGCCTTGTTGCCAGTCCTTGCGTCCGTTCCCTGGTGCCGGCGTCCGAGCCAGCCATCCAATTCGTTATCCCTTAAGCGAGGCGTCCCTGTGTCCTTGCCTCTCCCCACAATCCATGCAGGGGTGCGTCCGGTGCGTCGTCCTTTTCCCTGTCATCCTTGACGTTGAACATCATACCAATCCCACCTTTACAGACGTGTGAACTGTGCACGATTTGTTGAACACGAAACTGCGGGCATCAATATTTTTTGTTCAAAATCATTAACATAGATTAATTTTCTGGGTGAGCGCTCGCGTCTGCGCACGCTACGCGGCTACATGTTCTTACATGCTTGTAGGAAATGTCTCACACAGAGTCGGGCGAATTTCTCAAATCCACTTCGCCGGCATTGCGGATGCCCGGCCAGGGCAGCATGCCGATTGCAATGCCCAGGGCATCCGCCAGAACATCGGCCATGGAAAAATCCCGATAGGGGAGGTTGGCCTGGACCGCTTCGAGTGCCAGGCCGAAGCCCAGCAGGGCAGGGGCGTACCAGAATGCACTCAGGCGAGGCCAGGCCAGCCGGGTGACAATGGTCAATTCAATAAACGCAATAATGTGGTTGACCTTGTCGTTGGCGGCTGCAGGGATGGGGTAGCTGGAGCTGGTTGTGGCCAGGTACAGGATGGCGGCCACCGAGATCAGCAAGACTGCCTGCCAGAGCCGGCGCATGCGCAGAAGGGTAGAGACGGTTTGCTGAAATGGGAGCATCAAGTCATCCGGGTGTGGTTGCAGGCTGTGGGAACGATCCTGACATGATATGCTTTGCGCCCCGTTTTTGTCATGGCAGCGGAGGATCATCGGTGATGCTCAAGGGTAACTTTTTCAGAGGACTGGGTTATCTGGGTGAAGGTTTCAGGCTGATCCGCCTGCCGGGCCTGCGCCTGTTTGTCATCATTCCCCTTGTGCTCAACATCCTCCTGTTTGGTGTGATGTTCTATTTCATGGCGGAGCTGTTTTCAGTCTTGATCGCCGGGGCCATGGCCTGGCTGCCGGATTGGGCCTGGTTGCAGGCACTGGACTGGCTGTTCTGGTTACTTTACGGCGTCGTGATTCTGCTGATGCTGGCCTACGGTTTCGTGATTGTTGCCAATCTTATCGGCTCGCCGTTCTACGGTTATCTGGCCGAACTTACCGAAAAGCACCTGACCGGCCAGGAAGTCAATCCGGACGAAGGCTGGGCGGCGCTGCTGAAGGATACCCCGCGAATTCTCTGGCGCGAGGTCCAGAAGATCGCCTATTACCTTCCCCGCGCCCTGGGCCTGTTCATCATAGGCCTGATTCCGGTCGTCAACCTGGTGGCGGCCTTACTCTGGTTCCTGTTCAACAGCTGGATGATGGCGTTGCAGTACGTGGATTATCCGGCGGACAACCATAAAGTCAGTTTTGCCCGTTTGCGCCGGGATCTTGCGGCCCAGCGGCTGTCAGCACTGGGTTTCGGCTTGCCGGTGGCCCTGGCGGCCATGGTGCCGGTGCTTAATCTGGTGGTGGTGCCGGCTGCAGTGTGCGGAGCAACTGCCTACTGGGTGCGGGAAAATACAT
The DNA here is from genome assembly GCF_009363275.1 of Marinobacter sp. THAF197a. NCBI lineage: Bacteria > Pseudomonadati > Pseudomonadota > Gammaproteobacteria > Pseudomonadales > Marinobacteraceae > Marinobacter > Marinobacter sp. THAF197a. Next base: position 3,817,176 of record NZ_CP045324.1, on the reverse strand, counting down.
CGAATCAACAGTAACTTGCTTGCGGAGGTTTCTTGGAAACATCGGAATTTGTCATCGGTCAGCGTTGGGTGAGCCACAGCGATACCGCTTTGGGTTTGGGTATCGTTACCGACATCTCGGGGCGCAGAGTTACCCTGGGGTTTCCGGCGGCCGATGAAGAGCGCACCTATGCCATCGATAATGCGCCTTTGTCGCGCATTGTCTACCAGCTGGGTGAGGAGATAGAGACCTTTGACGGCGAGCGTTACATTGTTCGTGCCGTCGAGGATCTCCACGGTGTTCTGATGTACCACGCCGATGACGGCGAAAATATCCAGCAGATCTCCGAGGTAAAGCTGGCCGGTTCGGTCAATTTTTCGGCCCCGCACCAGCGTCTGTTCGCCGGTCAGTTTGACCGAAACGGCGCTTTCCGGTTGCGGGTGTCTACCCTTCAGCACCTGGACCGCCTGCGGGCCTCCCCGGCCCAGGGATTAATTGGTGCGCGCACCCAGCATCTGCCGCACCAGCTGTACATTGCCCACGAAGTGGCGCGCCGCCATGCCCCCAGAGTGTTGCTGGCCGATGAGGTGGGGCTGGGCAAAACCATAGAGGCTGGCCTGATCCTGCACTATCAGCTGCACACCGGCCGGGCCCGAAGGGCGCTGATTGTGGTGCCGGATTCGCTGATTCACCAGTGGCTGGTGGAAATGCTGCGCCGCTTCAACCTGCGTTTTTCTATTGTGGATCAAAGCCGCTACGACGACATCAAGGCCCAGGAAGACGATGTGGACGCGTTGGTAAACCACATCTTCGGTGACGACGACAGCGTCAACCCGTTCGAGGCAGACCAGCTGGTGTTGTGCAGTCTCGATTTTCTGGTTGAAAGCGAACAGGCCCGCAACCATGCCCTGGCGGCGGGTTGGGATCTGATGGTGGTAGACGAAGCCCACCACCTGGCCTGGTCGCCGGAGCAGGCCAGCCCGGAATATCAGGTGGTTGAAAGCCTGTCTGAGGCCAGCAAAGGCCTGCTGCTGCTGACGGCCACACCGGAGCAGGTGGGTGTGGCCAGTCATTTCGCCCGTTTGCGGTTGCTGGACCCCGCACGGTTCCACTCCCTGGACGCGTTCCGGGAGGAGGAACAGCAATACGAGACGATCAACAAAGTGGTGCGCCGGCTGCTTGAAACCCCGGACCACATCAGCCCTGAAGACGAAACGGCCCTTGCCGGCTGGCTGGGTGATGAACTGGAGGAGCTTCTGGCCCGGGATGATGCGCATCAGGCGGTGATCGATGCGCTGCTGGACCGGCACGGCACTGGCCGGGTGCTGTTCCGCAACACCCGGGCAGCGATTCAGGGCTTCCCGGAGCGCCAGCCGCTGCCGGAACCTCTGCCGTGTCCTGCCCTTTACGATGACTGCCGCTACGGCGATGTTGGCCTGGCGCCTGAACAGACAGTGCCGGAAGAACAATGGCTGGCGGACGATCCGAGAGTGGCCTGGCTGGAGAAAAAACTGGCCAGCCTGCGACCAGCCAAAGTGGTGGTGATCTGCGCCCGGGCTGATACCGCCATGGCGCTGGAGCATTACTTGCAGCTGCGGGCCGGCATTCGCAGTGCCGCCTTCCACGAGCACCTGAGCCTGCTGGAGCGGGATCGTGCCGCCGCCTATTTTGCCGACAGCGAGCAGGGCGCCCAGGCGCTGATCTGCTCGGAAATCGGCAGTGAAGGCCGCAACTTCCAGTTTGCCCATCACCTGGTTTTGTTTGATTTGCCCGCCAACGCGGACCTGCTGGAACAGCGAATTGGCCGGCTGGACCGTATCGGTCAGAACGAAGCCATCCGGATTCACATACCCTACTTGCAGGGCACCAGTCAGGAAGTGCAGTACCGCTGGTTCCAGGAAGGGTTGAATGCCTTTGCCGAGAGCTGTGCCGTAGGTGTGGCAGTTCACGATCAGGTGGGTGACGAGTGGCAGAAAGCGCTGGAGGGCGATGACGCCGCTCTGGAACCCATGCTGGCGAGCAGCGCCGAGGAAACTGCGCGGCTGAAAACCCTGCTGCACAATGGCCGGGATGCCCTGATTGAGCTCAACTCCTGCCGCCGGGATGAAGCCGAAGCCTTGATTGCCAGTATCGAACAGGAGGAAAGCTCGGCCCAGGTCCGTGATTACATGGTGCAGGCGTTTGATATTCTGGGTGTGGATATTGAAGACCACAGTGAGCATGCCGATGTGCTCAAGCCTGGCGAACAATACCAGGCTGGCCATGTTGCCGAGCTGCCGGAGGACGGCCTGACCGTCACCTGGGAGCGTGAACAGGCCCTGCAGCGGGAAGACATGGCGTTCATGAGCTGGGAGCACCCGATGGTGACCGGCGTGATGGATTCTGTCACCAGCTCGGGCCTGGGCAAGGCCGCGCTGGCCAATCTGTCCGTGAAGGCACTGCCGCCCGGCACCCTGCTGCTGGAAGCCTTGTTTGCCGTACACTGCCCGGCGCCGGAGTCCCTGCAGTTGACCCGCTATCTGCCGGTTTCACCGCTGCGACTGGTGGTGGATGTGAATGGCCGGGACCTGTCCAACGCGTTACCTCATGATCGCCTGAATGAGCTGTGTTCCAACATTCGCCGGCGCACGGCACAGGCTATCGTTCCGAAAATCCGGGCCGAGGTGGAAACCATGGTGGACCACGTTGAGCGACTGGCAGAGCCGCATCTGGCGCAGCTGCAGGCGCAAGCGCTGGCGCAGGTTGAGGCGGGCTTTGTTCCGGAGGTGCGCAGGCTGGAGGCATTGCAGAGGGTAAACCCGGCGATTCGCAGTGAGGAGATCGACTTTCTGCGCGGCCAGCTGGACGCGGCCCGGGAAGCGGTTGGGCACGCCAGTCTTGCGCTGGAAGGTATTCGGGTGATTGTTACCTCCTGAAGTGGACTAACTGGCTGAGTTGCGGGCGTTATCTGGCAACATGGCATCTGATAGAGTAAGTTGAACGTAACGAAGTGTTATAAGGCTTTGGTTATTGTCCAAAGACTCCAATCCACGGAAGACAGAGAGAACCTGTGATGACGTTGATACTGTTTCTGATCGCATTGGGCGGCCTGCTGTTTGTATTGCGCCGCGAATCCGGTGCAAAGCCTGCTATTGGTGTTATGGCGGTGGTGGGTGTGATCGCCCTTTTCTCGGGCTCTGGCTGGCTCGCGCTGGTGTTATTTGTTGGTGCGGCCGTTACCGCGATGGCGGGGCTGCCGCAGTTCCGGATCAACTGGCTAACCCCGCGGGTGTTCGCCATGTTCAAGAAGGTGGCGCCCAAGGTCTCGGAGACAGAAAAGGTGGCGCTGGAGGCTGGCACCGTGGGCTGGGACGGCGAGCTGTTTACCGGTCGCCCGGACTGGCATAACCTGCTGATTAACCGTCATACCGGGTTGAGCGACGAAGAACAGGCATTCGTTGATAACCAATGTACCCAGGCGATCTCCATGTGCAATGCCTGGGATCTGGCGGTGGAGCGGGCTGACCTGCCGAAAGAACTGTGGGACTTCCTCAAGAAAGAGAAATTCTTCGGCATGATCATTCCGAAGGAATACGGTGGCCTGGAGTTCTCGGCAAAAGCCCAAACCGCCGTGCTGCAGAAGCTGGCGGCCAACGAAATGCTGATGGTGACCGTGGGTGTACCCAATTCCCTTGGCCCGGGCGAGCTGCTCGTCAAATACGGCACCGAAGAACAGAAAAACTACTATTTGCCACGCCTGGCCGATGGCCGTGAAGTGCCTTGCTTTGGTCTCACTGGCCCGCGGGCAGGCTCGGATGCAACGTCGCTGCCGGATACCGGCATCGTCTGCAAACAGAAAGTGGATGGCAAGGAAGTGCTGGGCATCCGCCTGAACTTCGAGAAACGCTGGATTACCCTGGCGCCGGTGGCCACCGTGGTGGGTCTGGCGTTCCGGATGTTTGACCCGGACGGTCTGCTGGGTGACACCAAAGACTACGGCATTACCTGTGCCCTGATTCCCCGGGACACCGACGGCATGGAAATCGGTCGTCGCCACTGCCCGATCGGTACTCCGTTCATGAACGGACCCATCAAGGGCAAAGACGTGTTTATCCCGCTGGATTACATCATCGGTGGCCAGGAAATGGCCGGCCAGGGCTGGCGTATGCTGGTTGAGTGCCTGTCTGTCGGCCGCTGCATCACCCTGCCGTCTGGTGCGGCTGGTGCTGCCGCCTACTCCGTGGGCACGGCTGGCGGTTTCACCCGCATTCGCCGTCAGTTCAATACGCCGGTGGCGGATATGGAGGGTGTGCAGGCGCCCCTGGCCCGCATTGCTGCGAAAACCTACATTGCCCAGTCGGCGGTGAACCATACCGCCAACATGATCGACCGGGGTGAAAAACCGGCGGTACCGTCGGCGATCCTCAAGTACCACCTGACCGAGTTCCAGCGTGAAATCCTGACCGACGCCATGGATGTTCACGGTGGTAAAACGGTTACCCTCGGCCCCCGTAACTATCTGGGGATCGGTTTCAGCGGTGCGGCGGTGTCAATCACCGTTGAAGGTGCCAACATTATGACCCGCAGCCTGATGATCTTCGGGCAGGGTGCGATCCGTTGCCATCCGTACGTCCTGAAAGAACTGGCCGCCAAGGATAATGACGACATCAAGGCGTTCGATGAGGCGTTCTTTGGCCATGCCGGCCTGATCTTTGGTAACGCCGCCCGTGCGTTCACCCAGGCCCTGGGCGTCGGCAAGGCCGATGTGCCGTTTGACAGCGCTTCGCGCAAGTATGCCCAGGCCCTGGCACGGTTCAGCTCCGCCTTTGGGCTGTGTGCCGATGCCGCCATGACCACACTGGGCGGTGAGCTGAAAATGCGTGAGCTGATCTCCGCCCGTCTCGGCGACATGCTGTCCAACCTTTATCTGGCATCCATGGTGCTGAAAAACTGGCATGAGACCCAGCCAGTGGAAGGCGAGAAAGAGCTGATGCAGTACAGCCTGGCATTTTTGCTACACCGTACTGAGCAGGCCCTGGATGAGTTCCTGCAGAACCTGCCGAATCGTCCGGTGGCCCTGGCCCTGCGGGCAGTAACCTTGCCGCTGGGATGTCGCTGGGATACGCCTCACGATGATCTGGCGCGCAAGCTGGCGCGGGCGATCTCTACCGATACGCCCATCCGCAACAAGCTGATGGCGGGTGCCTGGACCACCGATGGCGAAGGTACCGTGGAAAATCCGGTAGCCCGCTACAACGGTCTGCTCAAGGATTACGACAAGGCCGAGCAGCTCTACCGCAAAGCCACCAAGGCCTATGCCAAGGGTGAACTGCCGATGACGGCATTGCACCCGGAAGAGCGCTTTGAAGCGGCTCTGGAAGCGGGCATCTACACCAAGGAAGAAGCAGATTTCATGCGCCAGTATGAGCAGGTGGTGCTGGAGATGCTCACCGTGGATGACTTCCCGTTTGATGAGTTTGCCAGCAACAAGGATACCCTGATTGACCACAACCCGGCCTGACGGAGCAGGTTGCGGTGTGGCTTTCAGTGGTTGCAGTCAGCGTTGGCGCCGTGATCGGCGCCAACCTTCGTTGGGCGCTCGGCTTATGGCTGAATGCCAGTTACCACGCGGTGCCCTGGGGCACTCTAGTGGCCAATCTCAGTGGCGGCTGGCTGGTTGGCTTACTGATTGGTTTTTTTACCCAGAGTAATGCTCTGGCACCGGAATGGCGTTTGTTTGCCATCACAGGCTTGTGCGGCGCGCTGACCACTTTCTCGACTTTTTCGCTGGAAATGTTCGGTGCACTGCAGGAAGGCAAGTGGGCCATGGCACTCACCGGTATTATCGCCCACGTGGTGGGGTCTATCCTTATGACTGCCCTGGGCTTTTATACCTTCAGTCTGATCAAGGGCTGAAGGGTACGTGGGCGCCGCCGGAACTGGGTATGACTACCTACATAAATTATTGAAAAGCCCCTTGGCAAGCCGGGAATTCCAGAGTAGAGTGGTTCGTGTAGGAAAGATTAGCCAAGCAGTTCATGAATAAGACGTACCTCCGCAGTTAGTAGTGACCGTCCTGTTTTTGATCCCGCGAGTTCAGTTTTTCCGTCAAACGCTGACCAACACCATGAAGGTGTGTGGCAGCAGATAATATGATTGATTTCAGGAAGTTTAAGTATGTCTACTACTACCGGTACTGTTAAGTTCTTCAACGAAGCAAAAGGCTTTGGCTTTATCACTCGTGAAGGCGGCCCGGACGTATTTGTTCACTACAGCGCCATTCAGGGCTCTGGTTTCAAGACCCTGGCCGAAGGCCAGAAGGTCGAGTTCACCGTAACTCAGGGCCAGAAAGGTCCTCAGGCGGAGAACGTTGTTGCTCTGTAATCCTAACGGGATTCAGCAATAACCAAGAAAAAGGCAGCCTCGGCTGCCTTTTTTGTTGGCATTTCGGGCCGTTAATCCGGCCCGACCGGGTCAGCGAGCGAAAATCTCACTGTAGAATTGCATGGTGCCGTTCCAGGACCGGGCAGCAGCGGTTTCATCGTAGGCGATGGGCATCCCGAACTGTTCGGCAACCTTGTCTGCGCCAGGGTTGGTGAAAGAGTGGGTTACTCCGGGGAAGCTCACCAGTGTCAGGTCCACTTCCGCGTTCTGCATCTCCCGAACCAGGCTTGCCACCTGCTCTGAAGGCACCATCGGGTCGGCACCACCGGTGTAAACCTGCACTTTGGCTTTTACCTTGCCAGCTTCTGCCTGAACCGGGCTGGACAGCGCGCCGTGGTAGCTGACCACCCCTGCCAGATCAACGCCAAGCCGAGCCATGTTCAATACCACGGCACCGCCGAAACAGTAACCCTGGGCGGCAATACGGCCGGCATCCACGCTTTCGTGGTTCTGCAGCAGTTCTTTGGCCTTCATGAAACGGGCTTTCACCTGATCTATGTTTTTGGTGGCTTCCTGCATGAATTCCTGGGCGGTATCCGGGTGTTCAGCCAGCTTGCCGTCACCGTACATGTCCAGGGCAAAGGCTGTGTAGCCTGCTGCAGCCAGCTTTTCTGCCTGCTCACGGGCGAAGGCGTTATGACCCCACCACTCGTGAACCACCAGAACGCCGGGCCGTTTGCCCTCGTCTTCATCATCCCAGGCCATGTAGCCGCTAAAGGTCTGGCCATCCACTTCATAGGTGACCGTTTCGGTGCGAAGTTCCGCGTTGGCACTGGCGCCGGCAATGGCCAGGGCGAGCGCCGTGAGGTGAGTTGTTTTTCTGATTCCAGGCATGTGGGTCATCTCCTTGTGTGGTTTTGGATTCCTTGTCATACGAGTGTTCAGACATACCCGATGAATACTGCTTACAGAACCAAATGATCTGAGAGCACCGGATTCGCGAACAAAATGGCATCAGGTGCTGCTTTCAACCTGACCGTTCTTGACTATAGTTAAGAACAGGAACGGTGATAAGTCTGAACTCGTTCAGGCACCGTATCCACCCATACCAATAACATCAATAACGAGGGGGTGGTCTATGCTCCTGTCACACGCGTTTGGTCTGTTTACCCACCCGGACCAAGAGTGGGCATCCATAAAGAAAGAACACGAACATCCAACCCGGCTGTATGTTGCCTATGTGGTTATTCTGGCAGCTATAGCGCCGATCTGTGCTTACATCTCAACCGCGCATTTCGGCTGGTCCGTCGGCAATGAGCGATTGATCAAGCTGACGGAAATCAGTGCGTTGCAGCTGAGCGTCCTGACATACATTGCCATGCTGGTGGGCGTCTTTGCCCTGGGCTACGCCATTAACTGGATGGCAAAAACCTACGGTGCCAAAGAGGAACACGTACCTTCTAACGGTATTGCCCTGGCGGCTTATTCCTGCACTCCGCTGTTCCTGGCTGGCTTTGCGCTGTTGTACCCGGTGCCATGGTTCAACGCGGCTGTGTTTCTGGCGGCAGCCTGTTACGGTGCCTGGCTGATGTATGACGGCCTGCCCATCGTGATGGGGATCGAGAAAGAGCGTGCGGTAATGTACGGCGGGGCCCTGCTGACCGTTGCCCTGGTGATTCTCGTTTCTACTCGTGTTGGCTCGGTCATTCTCTGGAACTTCGGTGTCGGCCCGGTGTTTGTCAGCGGGTAGTCGTAACCTGCCAATCATCAGCCATCAAAGGGGAGCCTCGGCTCCCTTTTTTTGTGACCTGGTGCCTGCCTTCCCCCAGTTGTCGGCATTTGCCACAGGGATGTCGCAATCCGGCAACGCGGTTTTCATCTGAGCAGTCTAGCGTTTGGTCTGCGGTCGCAAATCGGGCGGCCGCCCACAACAGGACAAGCTCAGAATGAATAATAAGGGGAACAGAATGGCACGGTTAACACGCAGGGATTTTCTGAAAGCCTCGGCCTTGGGGATGGGAGCAGTAGCTGTCTCAACCGGATTGGCGGGTTGTGTGTTCGACAGCAGCGATAAGCGCAGCGTTGAGTTTACCCATGGTGTCGCCAGTGGCGACCCGTTGCAGGATAGCGTCATACTCTGGACGCGCGCGGTGCCGGATAGGGGGACCTCGGTAGACGTGGGCTGGGAAATTGCCAGGGATGCCGAGTTTGATGAGATCGTACACTCCGGCACCGCCGAGGCCAGCGCAGAGCATGATTACACGGTGAAGGTGGATGCCCGGGGCCTATCCGATGGCCAGCGCTACTTCTACCGTTTCCGCTCCGCCAACAGCACATCGCCTGTTGGTACTACCCGAACACTCTCTGAGGGCAGCATTGATCAAGTGAAGCTGGCTGTTGTCTCATGCTCCAACTATCCAGCGGGCTATTTCAATGTCTATCGGGAGATTGCCACCCGACAGGATCTGGACGCCCTGGTTCATTTGGGAGACTACATCTACGAATACAGCAGTGAGGCCGACAGCTACGCAGCAGCAGATGCCGAGGCATTGGGGCGCACCTTCCCGGAGGCCAATAATCTGGAGTTGATTACTCTGCAGGATTACCGCCAACGCTACGGCATCTATCGCAAGGACGATGACCTTCAGGAATTGCACCGCGTTATGCCGTTCATCGTGGTATGGGACGACCATGAGGTCACCAACGACACCTGGCGCGAGGGTGCAGAGAACCACAACCCGGAGCTCGGCGAAGGTGATTTTGGGGAACGCAAAATAGCGGCCTTGCGGGCCTTCTTTGAGTGGATGCCGATCCGCCCGGTAATAGAGGGTAGTAACGAAACCATCTATCGGAGTTTCCGGTTTGGTGACCTGGTTGATCTGCATATGCTGGATACCCGCATTATTGGCCGTGACCAGCAGCTGGATTACATGAACTACCTCGGGGAGGGCGGCCTGGATGTAGATGCTTTCCGGGCGGCAGTAGGGGATCCGAACCGCACCCTTTTGGGCGCCGAACAGCTTTTGTGGTTGCAGTCGGCACTTGCGCAGGGGGCGGGTACCTGGCAGGTGCTTGGCCAGCAGGTGCTGATGGGGCGCATGAACCTGCCCGCGGAGCTGCTGATGGCCATTGCGACACAGAATCTGGAAAACCTGCCTGAATCACTGGCCGAACTGGCAACGCTGAAAGCCCGGGCGCTGCAGGGTGATCCCACACTTACCGAACAGGAGCTGGCGCGGCTTGAACTGGCAGCACCCTATAACCTGGATGCCTGGGATGGCTACCAGTACGAACGGGAAGTGGTTCTCGCCACCGCCCGCCAACTGGACAGGAACCTGGTCGTGCTGGCCGGTGATACCCACAACGCCTGGGCCAACAACCTCCGGGATATTGAAGGGCGACAGATAGGCGTGGAGTTTGCCACGGCCTCGGTGACCTCGCCTGGGCTGGAGGGGTATCTGGGGCTGCCGGCAGAGATGATTCCGCAAGCTGAGCAGGGCATCGCGTTACTGGTTGATGATCTGGAGAGCCTCAATATCAGCCAAAGAGGCTATATGCTGGTGACGTTTACCCCGACAGAGGCGCGTTCAGAATGGCATTTTCTGGATACCGTGAAAAGCCGGAGCTATGAGAGCCTCAGTCACGCCACGATCTCTCTGCGCACATTGCCTGGTTCCGAGGGGCGCCGCCTGGAGCAACCGGCAGGGTGATGTCACCAAGGGCCCGGGCAATGCCCGGGTCAGTTTAATCACGGTTGTCGCTCGCGCCCGAGGAAAGGCGGGCGATAATCCACTTCTCCAGCTCTACCACCAAGAGCAGAAAAATCCCGAACGTCAGGCTCAGTAACAGGTTAGTTGCACCGGGCCCCGTGGTGCCAAACAGCAACTGTAAGGGCGGCGCATAGGCAAAGGCGGCTTGCAAAATCACCAGAATGCCGATGGCGATCCAGATAGGACGACTGCCAAACAGGCCGCGCCAGTTGAGCACCGAGGAATACAGGTGGCGCACATTGAACAGGTAGAAAATCTGCCCGGCTACAAGCGTCATGATGGCTGCCGTACGGGCCAGTTCAAGGTCCGCTCCCAGGCCGGTGAGCCAGTAGAAATGACCGAAAGTGCCTGCCCACAGCAATAGCCCGACAAACGGTATGCGCCATAGAAACCCACCGGACATCAGGGCCTGGCGAGAACTGCGGGGAGGGCGCGCCATGGTGCCGGGTTCGGTGGGTTCAAAGGCCAGAGCCATGGCCAGCGTGACAGCCGTCACCATATTGACCCAGAGTACCTGAACCGGAGTCAGTGGTAATGGCATCGCAAGCAGGACCGCCATGAAAATGGTCAGTCCCTGGCCCGCGTTGGTCGGCAACAGGTAAAGAATGGCTTTGCGAATATTGTCGTAAACCGTTCTGCCTTGTTCCACGGCGCGGGCGATGGTGGCGAAGTTGTCATCGGCAAGCACCATCTCGGAGGCCTCTTTGGCAGCTTCGGTGCCTTTCTTGCCCATAGCTACACCGACATCGGCCTGTTTCAGCGCTGGTGCGTCGTTTACGCCATCACCGGTCATGGCCACGACATCTTCATGGGCCTGGAGCGCACGGACCAGCCGCAGTTTGTGCTCCGGACTGGTGCGGGCAAAAATGGTTACCCGGGAAACGGCTTCGACCAGTTCTTGCTCCGATAGGGCCTCAAGCTGCTGCCCCGTCATTGCCGGTTCCTCCCCGGCGATTCCGAGTTGGCGGCCGATAGCCTGCGCGGTGCCACTGTGGTCGCCGGTGATCATCACGACCCGGATTCCCGCTGCCTGACACTGTGACACCGCCTCAATGGCTTCCTGCCTTGGGGGATCCATGATGCCGTACAAGCCCAGCAGTACAAGGTCAGACTCGACTTCGTGCCATTCCAGATGAGTCAGGTCACCTGGCACTTTTCGGCAGGCCACCGCCAGAACTCGCTGGCCTTCATCGGCGATAGCCTGCATCCGATCATGCCAGTAATCGTTGTCCAGTGGCTCCGGTTCAGTGGTGCCCATTTGTGTGGAGCACCTTTCCAGAACTCGTTCGGGTGCGCCTTTAAGAAAGATCCAGTTTCCCGTTCCATGTTCGTCGTCCCTGTTCAGGGTGGCCATGAACTTATGCTCTGAGGCAAACGGTATTCGATCCAGTTGGTGCCAACGATGGTTCAGGTCGTCAGGGTTCAGCCCTGCCTTGCGCGCAACTGCCACCAGGGCGCCTTCTGTCGGCTCTCCATTGAGTATCCAGTCGCCGGCCTTTTCTGCAATTTCGGCATCATTACAAAGAAGTCCTGCCCGTAACATCTGGATCAAGGCTGGGTCGTCGTTTGGATCGAACGGCTTGCCGGATTCCTCAAATTTCCCGACGGGTTCGTAACCGACACCGCTGACGGTCAGGCTCCGGTGAGCCATTTCTACCGTCTCGACTTTCATCTCATTGCGGGTCAGCGTGCCGGTTTTGTCCGAGCAGATTGTGGTTACGGCACCGAGGGTTTCGACCGCGGGCAATCGTCGGATGATCGCGTTTCGGCGCGCCATTTCCTGCACGCCAATGGCAAGCGTGATGGTGAGGATAGCTGGCATCCCCTCTGGAATGGCCGCTACGGCCAGGCTGGCCGCCGCAAGGAACATCTCTGCGAGCTCGGTTTGGCGAACCCAGTAGCCGATAGCAAACGTCAGGGCTGATACCATCACGATCACAGCACTCAACCATCGTCCGAAGATGGCGACCTGGCGCAGCAAGGGTGTTGTGACAGCTTCTACCGACTCCATCAGCTCACTTATGCGGCCAATCTCTGTTTGCTGGCCGGTGCCCACCACAACGCCGTAGCCATTGCCGAAGGTGACCAGTGTGCTGGAGTAAGCCATATTCGCCCGATCCCCGAGGGGCAGTTTTTCCTCCAGTTCAGCCTCCTCTTTATCTGACGCTTCGGATTCGCCGGTCAGGGCTGCTTCTTCGATTCTCAGGTCGGCACTTTCGATCAGGCGAATGTCCGCCGGTACACGATCGCCGGCCTTGAGTCTGACAATGTCGCCAGGCACAAGCATTTCGGCGGCAACTTCCTGGCGCTTGCCGTCACGAATGACCTGGGCGGTCGGTGATAACATGTTACGAATGGCGCCGAGGGCGCGCTCGGCTTTGCCTTCCTGGAAGAAACCGACCAGAGCATTGATCAGAACGACACCGAGAATGACACCGGTATCCACCCAGTGCCCAAGCAAGGCTGTTCCGACCGCAGCCAGAATCAGGATGTAGATCAGAATGTTGTGAAACTGACGTAAGAAGCGGATGAGTGGGCCAGGGCCATCGACCGCAGGCAGCCGGTTATAGCCATAACTGGCAAGGCGTTGGCTGGCCTCGGACTCCGCAAGGCCGCGATGATCGGTTTCAAGGGCGATCAGGGCCTCTTCAGGCCCGATGCTATGCCAGGGACGATTCAAGTCAGTGGTGTGGCCTGGTGCTCCTACCGATGATGGCTGAGTCGGAACATCGCTCATGTGGGGTCCCTCCGGCGAGATTTTCTTGATTATGCCAAACTCTGCACTGCATCAAATGGGAAATCAGCGCCTCTTGTGGGAATTTGCGCCAGGGATCTAGCCCCCGGGGGGCTCAAGGCAAGCCCCGGGTTATCACTGAAGGATCTCCGCGACCTTCCACGGCTGCCAGCTCTGCGCTGGACAGCCACTCGCCCGGTGGTTTGTCCATGACGTCGGCACAGGCCGCCAGGGCGTGGCCCCAGGAACACTGGTTGGCGAACAGCATGCCGGCTTCGTTCAGGGTGCCACCGCGGTTGATGTATCCCAATACCCGTGAATGGGCGGGCTGGGGGAACAGAGTGTGCAGGTGTCCCCGGAATACTTCCGGGCGCATATGGGTTAGTGCCACTCGCCGCTGCATCCGGTGCGGGAACAGCCGTTCCCGCTCGAACTCTGTCAGGCAGGCGGCCGCTTCAAGGGGGTCCCGGGGCTGGCGGAACCGCCCCGGTTCCTGCAGGTAGACCAGGCGGAACGGCGTTCCGGTTTCCCGCAAACGTTCGCAGGCGCGAATGGCCTCTGACAGTTGATAGGCACCATTGGCAATCAGCAGCAGGGGCTCCTCACCGGCGGAGGTGTCTTCGTCGACCACCAGGGCGCCGTGCCTGGCCAGGCGTTCAGCCTCGTTGGCATTGAACACACAGGGCCGGTCGCGCTTCGGGATAACCATGCAGCTGATTCTTCCGCGTTCGGTGAATACCGACGGCAGAACCGCGAGGGCGCTGTTGTAGTCGGCAGGGAAAAGCACCCGGGATACATCGCTCATTTCACCCAGCATGGCCTCGCAGAATGTGGTGTCCTGATGGGACTGCTCGTTCTTGCCGTTTTCCCAGGTGTGGGAGGTGGCTATGATCGGGAAGCCAAGCCAGCGGGCGGGCCTGCCCACCTCTTTCTGGTGCCTGGCAAAGATCAGCTCCTGTCGCACCGCACCGAGCATTTTTACGCAGAAGGCCTCATAACTGGCGACCAGATTCAGGCCTGCCTTGTTCCCCAGGCAGGCGGAGACCACCGCCTCTTCGTTGAGGGCAGTGATGATATGGCCGTGAATGGATTCGTCATCGCTTTCCGGATCGTTTACCCGATGCCTGAGGTCCTTGAGAACACCCGTCAGCCGGTTACTTGCCAGTTCATCCGGATTGCCTACTCTGGGCCGAAGATCCGGATTGCTCTTGGTCAGTGCCCGGAAGAAGGCGTCTACTGCCGTCATCGGTGATGACTTGTCCTGACTGTAAGGCAATACCGGAACCTGGGGTTCGCGTGGGTTGCGCAGTGCCAGGGGGTGATCCCGCTCAAGGGGGCGCTGTTGCTGGCGGTGCTCATTAAGTGCTGCGACGGCCCATTCAAGTTCTTCCGGTGACACCCACAGAGGCTGGATGTGCTCGTTGAACAGGTCCCGGGCCCGCGTGTCCAGCCGTGGGTTGCCCGGCAGGGGCAGGTTGTGGGCGGAATTCTGGCCGGCACCGTAGAACCCGAAACCCTTGGTGGTTTCGGCGATACCGTAGGGAATACGGACAGGGTAGCTGGCTTCACCCCGGCTGGCGGCGTCGCCGTGGGCGGCCAGTGTCCGTTCCATATCGAATAAAGTGCAGACGAACGCCGCCGGATCTTTGCCATCGAAACGTACTGGCTCAAATCCGTGTGCTTCAAGCAGTTCGGCGAAGCGCTCCAGCCCTTCCCGGGTGCCCAGCTCGGTGCGCTGTTCAATTCTTCGGCCATTGGCAATCATGATCGGCAGAACCTGCCCGCAATCGTCTGCCCGCCACCAGCGCGGAATCCAGTCGCTGCCTCTCTGTTCCTCGGCGGCGCCATCCGAGAGGAAGGCCACCAGCGATTCGCCCGGCAGCGGCATGTGGGCGTACTGCAGTTCGGCAAAGCCCAGGTAGCCGCCCTCCAGGATGCCCCCGGCGGTATGCGGATTGACGTGGCTGCCGAGGGGGGAGGCCATGGCACCGTCGGGCTTCTGGCGGTAGCTGTAGAAGTCAGCGGCAAGCCGCGACAAACCTTCAGGTGCCAGGTAGCGCGCCCGCTGTTCCGGATGCAGGTTGCCCGTCAACACGTTGAGGGCGTCGACGGCGGCAACGCAATGGCCCTGGCCCATCAGCCAGCTCCGGGTTTGCCCGGTCAGGTTGTTCAAGGCCAGATAAGCGGCGTAGGCCGGCACCATATTGAGGGCGCCACCGGTATGGCCCTCAGGTGATGCTTTGAAATCCTGGGCAGCCAATGGCGCCCCGGAAATGTCTACCCGGTTGCAGTAGGTCATGTGCACCACCAACCAGAGCCCTGCGCTGGTTAGCCGGTCGAGGTACGCTAGTTTCTGGTAGACGGTATCGGTATCGGGCTGGAGGCCATCCGCCACCAGTTTTCGGGCCAGGACCTGAACCCTGGCTTCGGTGTCTTCCGAGTGGCGGATAACACCATAGCCCTGCTGCCAGCGTTGGTAGGCTGCACTGTTGCATGCAGCAGCCGGCGATGGAGCTTGTACGTTGGGCGATGGCATGGTGCGGCCTCCATGGCTTTCGAGCTTGAGAGTGTGAAAGAAGTGTAAAACGCCCGGCCCGGGGAGCCCTTGATTCAGGTCAGTCGTAATTGCATCTTTTCGGAAGCGTCACAAAGCCGCGACCGATGGGTTGGGTTATCGGTAGAAACGTTATAGGATGTTTTTTCCAAACTTGTCCTGAAAGGAATCAGACAATGAGTAAAGCTATTGTGCTGTTGGGAGATCTTGGTTCAGACCATCAGGGTTTCCCGCCCACCCCGGTTCTCGCCGGTTCTCCCGATGTACTCGTGGATGGCAAGCCAGTTGCCCGTCTGGGCGACCCCCTTGCGCCCCATTCCAAGCCCAAGCACTCCAGCCACCCCAGAGTGATTGCAGAAGGGTCACCTTCGGTAATGATCAATGGCAAGCCGGCTGCCATCACTGGCAGCGCTGTATCCTGCGGCGGGGTGACGATCGGTAGCGGCTCTGTTGTTATCGGGGGCTGACCAGCGCTGCTCTGACCCTTTCGGGTCGTGCCCAGTAGTAACCCTGGCCGTGCAGGCCGGGGAACTGCTGCAGCCACAGGGCGATGGCTTCATCCTCTACCCCTTCAACAACCACATCAAGGTCCAGTGCCTCGCCTAGCTCCAGGGCTGCCCGCAGAATTTTCTGGCGGACCGGGTAGAGCAGTACGTCTTGCAGGAAACTGCGGTCAATCTTCAGTTCATCCAGCGGGAAGCTGGCCAGGTTGCCCAGGGATGAGTGCCCGGAACCAAAGTCGTCCAGAGCAATGCGGAACCCCATGCTGCTCAGGGTCCGGATGGCGCGCCGGGCAACTTCCGGGTCGGCCATGGCGGCGGTTTCTGTGATTTCCAGAATGACCCGGTCCGGGCTGACCCCGTGCCGGCGGGTGATGGCGCCGGCTTCCTCATGGAACAATGGATGGGCAACGTCTTTGGCAGAGATGTTGACGGCAACACCGATGCTTTCCCCGTAGCGCTGCTGCAATGGGGCAAAATCCTGGCAGGCCTGGTCCAGTACCCACAAGGTCACGGAATGGATGATGCCCACCTGTTCGGCCAGGGGAATCCAGTGATCCGGGGGAATCCGGCCAAATTCCGGATGCTGCCAGCGAATCAGCGCCTCGGTTGAGCGCACCTTGCCATCCCGAATGCTCACCTTGGGCTGGTATTCCAGCCACATGTCGCCGCAGCGCAGGGCATCTTCAACATCCAGCATCAGGATTTGCTGTTGGTACTGCCAGTCGGCAATGGCTGGGTCGTAGATCGCCATCGGGCGGGTTTCATCCAGTGATGCAAAGCCAGCGGAGGAGAGCACACTGGCGGCATCAGTGCCATGCTCGGGAGCGTAGGCAACCCCCATCGATGCCGCCCAGGAGAACGAAAATCGCCCCTCACGGAAGTTCTCTGACAGCCAGTGACTGACGGTCTCCAGTAATTCGCGGTCCTGTGCCGGGTCACTGCCGCGAACCATGGCGAAGGCATGGTTGACGGTGTCGAGTGTGGCGATGCCGTAGCCATTGATCATGATCAGCCGATCACCGAGAGTGCGTTTGAGGTAGCGGTTCAAACGACGCAGGTATTGTTTGAGCAGGTCTTCGGCTGTCCGGTAGCCCAGGGCCTGTTCCAGTTCGTTGAACCGCGCCAGGCGGATCAGACACAACGTGTAGGGGGTTTGCTGACAGTCGATGTTGCCCAGGGTTTCTTCCAGCATCGGCCGGTTCGGTTTGCCGGTAACCCGGTGGGTTTTCAGTACCCGGTCATAATCCCGCTCGATGCGGGCGCGCAGTTTCTGTTCCTCCTGCACCCGAATATCCGAACTCAGGCGACGCTTACGCTCTTCCAGCAGCAGACGGCCAACACCGCTGGTCAGTATCAGCGATCCGGCGGCTGCCCCCAAAAAGAAGGCGGAGTCGGTCAGCGGTGTGACCGGGAACCAGCCGATGGTCCGCAGTGAACTAATGGCGGCACCCAGGACAATGGCAAGCACCGACAGTGCGTAATAGCGGGCGTAAACGTGTTTGCGAAGCTGGCTGAGGACCAGGGCCAGGATGAAGGCGCCACCGGCGGCGCTGATGATCAGAAAAACGTCCTGTCCGAGTAATGGCAGTGGTAAAGGGGCGGCCAGCAAATGCAGCCCGGCAGCCATGCTGAAGCCCCGGAGAATTCGGCGGCCCGTGCGGTGGATGGCCATGAAATGGGGGGTGAATTCGCACAGCGCGATCAGGCACAGCGACAGGCTGACGGAGAGCAGTGAGTTGAGCTCTGGCATGCCTGGCCAGAATAACCATAGCCCGAGGCCATCCATAACCAGCTGGCTGTAAATTACGCCGATCATCAGCACACTGAGCCAGGCAAGCCCGGGGCGTTTCAGCTTGGCGACGATGCTTAGGTTGAGTAAAAGGGCGAACACCAGTAATCCGGTAACAAACGATTTCCACGCGGTGCTGAAGGTACCTTCGCTGACGACCTCATTGCCTCCTGCAACAGACAGCGGCAACATCACCGGGCCGCTGTTCCTTACCTCCATCAGCAACACGGTTTCGCCGGGCTGAAGAGTGACTGGCCAGATCCACTGGGGCAGCGCCACATAGCGGTTGTCAAACGGGTATTGGTCACCCATCACCGGGAGCGTCTCGATGGTACCGTCCGGATGAATCAGAGCCGGCTGGAGGTGGTCCAGATAGGGAGCCGGTACCACCAGTTGGCTGTCGACCGGTTCTTGTCCCTCGGTTGTCAGTGTCATCCGGAAAGTGGCGGGCATTCTCGGATAGCCGATGCCGGCACGGTCCTTTGACAGTGGTTCCCAGTCCCCGGAATGCCAGCGTTGCTGTTCAAGTACCTCGGCCAGTGGGGCGAGCAGGTAGTGGGACTGCGGGTGCAACCTGACTGGAGAAGCACTGCCAATGGTTGCCGTCAGGGTCTGGTCGGGGGCGGCGGAAGGTGTATTGAGGAGCGCAGCGGTTAGGCCGTAGCCGGCGGCCAGAAACAGGATGAGGAAGGGGAGCCAGCGATTCAGTGATTGCAAAAAAGGCAGCCTGGTCAGCGGGGGGCGGCTGGTCTGGTTTGCGGGTTCGGAATCCATTCGGTGAACATCCTGGCAACGTGGTCGGCTGAAGATTACCTAAAATTACAACCGTTAACGCGTTGTAACAATATGAATTTCAACAAATTTTAATGTATTTGATCGTATTTTGCATTTGCTGTTTAAAACGCATGATTAAAATGAGACCTGCGCAACAGATGGTTGGCGCTGGTATAGTAGGCGTTTCGGCGAGGCGACAGGATAAGGTTCGGGAGTGCAACGCAGTATGATTTTCATCAAGCGGTTATTCATCATGCCGGTGCTGCTGGCGGTCACGTTGTTGTCGGCAAACCCGGTACTGGCGAGCAGTCAGGGAATGCCGGCACTGGCATCGGTCAATGCCGCCGCCGCGGTTGCTGGAGACGACGCGCTGCTGTTTGGCAAGAATGCCGATCGGCCGGTTCCGATTGCGTCAATCACCAAGCTGATGACTGCCCTGGTGGTTGTGGAATCCGGCCAGGACATGAATGAATGGCTGACCTTCGAAGAGCGCCACGTGCCTGCAGCGGCAAATGCCTGGACCCGTATTCGCGTGGGCTCGCGATTGAAGCGGAGTGACGTGCTGAGAATTGCCCTGATGTCGTCAGAGAATTTTGCCGCCTACACCCTGGCGCGATCCTATCCCAATGGTTTCGATGGCTTTGTCGCGGCGATGAACGCCAAGGCAGTCGAACTGGGTATGGATAACACCCGGTTTGTTGATCCTACCGGGCTGTCTGTCGAGAATGTGTCCAGCGCCTCTGATCTGGTACGGCTTGCCAATGCGGCACTGGCGCATCCACTGATTGGCGAATACTCGACCACTGGCTATTACCGTGCTGAATTCAGGGGGCCCAGGTACAGCCTGTCGTTTGGTAACACCAACGCCTTGGTGCATCGTCAAAGCTGGGGAGTAGGGCTGAGCAAGACGGGCTACCTGACGGAGGCTGGCCGGTGCCTGATCATGGTGTCCGAAATGGACAGCAAGCCGGTGATTACGGTGCTGCTGGATTCGTTGGGCACCCGATCGCCGATGGGCGATGCCGGCCGAATCAAACGTTGGCTGGCGAGTGGCGACCCCGGGTCTGTGGCGGCTGCGGCAAAACGCTACGAGCAGGAGAAAAACGCGGCCTGGACGGCGACCGAGGGAAGCCAGACCGCGCGTATCAACCAATAACAGGTTTCAGCTGACGATGATCCAGATACTGACGACCGGCGGCACCATCGACAAGGTGTACTTTGATGCCAACAGCAAGTTTGAAATTGGTGAGAGCCTGCTCCCGGAGTTGCTCCGGGAGTCCAATATCCACGATGGCTACATCATCCGCGAGCTGATGCGCAAGGACAGCCTGGAACTCACTGACGATGACCGGGCGACCATTCTGGAGGCTGTTCGTACCTCGGACTGTTCCAGAATCCTGATTACCCATGGTACCGATACCATGGCCCAAACCGCCCAGGTGCTGAAGCCGCTGGCGGATCGCACCATTGTGCTGACCGGTGCCATGCAGCCCGCCCGTATGCGCCGCAGCGATGCCACCTTCAACATCGGTTTTGCCTGGGCGGCGGCACAGCTTCTGCCACCGGGTGTCTATATTGCCATGAACGGTGAAGTCTTTGAGGCGGGCGCGGTGCGCAAAAACCTGGAAGCCCAGAAGTTCGAGCGTATTGCCACTGACTAATCGGGCTCTGCCACGGACTGGATTTCCTGCGCGGTCAATGAGCGGTAGTGCCCGGGCGCCAGGGCCGGGTCGAGAACGATATCGCCAATGCTCTGCCGGTGCAGTGCCTTTACGTGGTTGCCCACCGCGGCCAGCATGCGCTTTACCTGATGGTACTTGCCTTCGCGGATGATCAGTTCGATCTCGGTTGCCGAGTGTTGCAGCACCTGGGCGGGTAGCGTCGGTTTTTGCTCGCCCTTCAGTTCAATACCTTGCTCAAGTGCCTGGCAGGCATGTTCGTCCAGCGGTTCGGCCAGGGTGACCCGGTAGGTTTTCGGGCAAGCCCGGCGTGGTGACGTTATCTGATGAGACCATTGGCCGTCGCTGGTCAGAAGTAGCAATCCGGTGGTGTCTTTGTCGAGCCGGCCAGCGATATGAACCTGTCGGGCCAGTTCAGGTGGCAGAAGATCAACAGCGGTAGGCTGGTTGCTGTCGTTGGTGGCACTGATAACCCCGGCCGGCTTGTTCATCATCAGGTACAGGCCACCGGGCAGGGCCAGCGCCTGGTTGTCCAATGTCACCTTTGCGTGCTCCGGAACCTGGCTGTTGGCACCCTTGGTCATTTTACCATCCACCTGCACTCGCCCAGCGGAAATTGCTCGCTTGCTGTCCTTGCGGGAAAGCCCGCTGCTGTTGGCGACAAACTGATCCAGGCGCATCAGCAACCGTGTCCTTGCGGAGGTGCAGACAGGGTTGCCAGGCACAGCACCGGCGTTCGTCCTGTCAGTCTTGACCAGAGCAGCGGCAGGGCGTCCCGGTTAACCGATGGCCGCGGCAGCCGGCCGCTGGGGATGGGAGTAACACCCGATTCGGAGGTCTCCGCCAGAATGAAGGTAAAGGGGTGAGCACCGGGAATGCCCAGGCGAATGTCTGTGGCGGTGATCTGGTTGCCGGCTAGCCGGTAGTCCAGAAAGCCTCGGGTAAACCATTCAAGACGTCGGGCCTCCGGCAAGGAGGCAACCGATTGCGCCAGATCGGGCCGGCGGGGGAAATGCTCCAGATTCAGTTCATCGCTGCCATCGAGAAACCCGGTTACTATTTCAACCCTGTGTTCGTCAGTGATGGCAGTTACCCGCCATAAAATCGTGTTGAATGGCATCGGCTGAACCAGCAAGGATGCCTCGTTCATACCGACCTCCGCCAGAGCGGGTTGAACCCTGTCGGTGATCCACTGCTGGGCAACCAGGGTCCAGCCCAGGTACAGGGTCGATAGCACCAGGCCGCTGGCAACGGCATTGGTTGCCGGGGGGCGAATCAGGAACACCAGACAACCCGCCAACAAGGGCAGGGTATACAAAGGGTCAATGATAAAAATGCTGTTGAGGGCAACCGGGTCTCCCAGGGGCCAGAACAATTGGGTGCCATAGGTGGTAAAGGCATCCAGCAGCGGGTGAGTGACCAGAATCAAACCTGCCAGGGCCAGCCACCGTTGATAGGAAAGCTGCGGTTTCCAGCGCCACAAGCCCCAGGCAATCAGAAACGACAGCGGGATAAGGATAAACAGGGAATGGCTGAAGCCCCGGTGCTGGGTGAAATTGGCCACAGCGCTGCCGTAGTCGATGACCACGTCCAGGTCAGGCAGGGTGCCCAGCAGTGCGCCGGTGAGCAGGGCAGAGCGACCGAGTGTCTTGCCGGCAACCGCACCGGCAATGGAGGCGCCGAGAGCGGCTTGGGTAATGGAATCCATGAATCTCCGCGACAATATCGTGAGGGATATGGCAGATATTATGCGCTGATTCCGGAATCAGATCACTGGTTGGGAGGAAAGACACCGGCGGGCAGGCCGCCGGTGTGGGAGCATCAGACTTTACGGCGACGGGCCAGGCCAAGACCAGCCAGACCAAGGCCGAGTAAGGCGAGGGTGCCGGGCTCTGGCACGGAGCGAACGTTCAGTTTCGCCAGCAGGTTAACCGAGGTAGCCTTGCCTTCTGCGGTATAAATCTCATCAACGCCACCCTCAAAGCCCAGCAGGGTCAGCGAGTAGATGCTGGAGCCGAACTGGAACTCTGAACTTTCAATCATGTTGTCCAGGCGCACAATGTCATCAACGTCTTTGGTTGAACAACCGAAGATAAAGGACAGTGGGCCACAATAGACATTGGGCGTTTCGTTATGGGAAAACTGGAACGTATAGGGGCCAGTGACAGTGCCGTTATCCGGGGTTGTCGAGAAGGTTGCGTAAACATCCAGATCTACGGCAGTGATGCTGTCGCCGGTAATCCGGTTGTTGAAGTGGGTGAAGCTGCCAAGAACAAACGGGTCGCTGGAAGTAATGGTTTCAGGCAGGTTGGTGGCACCCTCAAACCCATACCCGCTTTGCGGCCCTTGTGAACATTCTTTCCACCAAAGTTTGCCGGAACAGGTAACCAGACCTTCACCCCAGCGCAAATTATCAGTTCCCACGCCCTGGATATTGCTGCCGCCAGTGGGGCTTCCCCAGGCACCGGTTACGTTTTCCAGGTCAACCGGGAATGCTGCTGCTGTCGCCGCAAAGCCCATGGCTGCAGTTGCAACGAGTCCTTTCATCAATGTGTTCATGATCTTCACCTTGTTACCAGCTAATCAGTTTCTCCCGTTGGCTCCGGGAATCGCTGGAACATGTAGCCAGATCTGTGCCAGATGTATAACTGGCTGTTAATAAAGGATTAGTAGTCTGGCTAATGAAGAGTGTGTAAAAAAAGCCGACGCAATGGGCGTCAGCTTCCACTGGTCATGTTCAGTTTCTCGAGCAGGAGTTCCGACGGCATGCCGTCGGCAATCAGGCCCTGGGATTTCTGGAACTCGCGAATGGCCTTGCGGGTGTTTGAGCCGAGGATGCCATCAGGGTTACCGCTGGCAAAGCCCTTGGTGTTGAGGTTCTCCTGAAGCTGGATGATCTGGTCACGGGACAGGGTGGGCTGATCTTCCGGCGGCGGATTCTGAAGCCCGCCGGCGCCAGCAATTCGATCGGCCAGGTGGCCAACGGAAACGGCATAGAACTCCGAACGGTTCCAGCCCATGATGACCCGGAAGTTGCTGTAAACCAGGAACGCCGGGCCCCGATGGCCGCTGGGCACCACCAGTGCCGCCTCAATCGGTTCGCTTGCCAGGGCGTTGCCAAAGGCATCGGTGATGCCCATGCCACGCCATTCAGCCAATGGTAAGCGGCGGCCATCGGACAGGCTGAAGTCAAAGTTGGCTGGCAGAAGGACTTCCCGGCCCCAGCGATACTCGCCGTCCCAGCCCATGGACTGGAGGAACTTACCCGCAGACATCATGGCGTCCGGCAGGCTGTTCCATAGGTCCCGGCGGCCGTCGCCATCGGCATCGACCGCATGTTGCAGGAACACGGTGGGCATGAACTGGACGTGGCCCATGGCGCCGGCCCATGAGCCTTCCATCTGCTCCGCGGGAATGGCCCCTTCGTCAATGATCTTCAGGGCCGCAACGAACTGCTCGGTGAAAAATGTGCTGCGACGCTGGTCGCAGGCCAGGGTTGCCAGCGAGCTGGGCACCGGCATCTTGCCGAAGTAGCTGCCATAGTTGGTCTCAAGACCCCAGAACGCCAGCAGGTAGGGCGCCGGAACTCCGGTTTCCCGGGTAACCCGGTCGAGCAGATCCCGATGCGTTTCGAGTAACTCCCGGCCTTTGGTAATACGGGACTCATTCACGCGGCGGTTGAAGTAATCGGCAAACGTGGTGGTGAACTCCGGTTGCCGACGGTCGAGCTCAATCACCCGCTCAATATAGTTAACGTTGGCCAGAACGTTCCGGGCGGTAGCCTCGCTGACGCCGGCACCGACGGCCTTGGCCTCGAGGGTTTGTTTGCACTCGGCAAATTGCTCGTCGGTCATAACCGGTATGCTCTGGCCCTGAGCGCCAAAGGCCAGGGCCGACAGTGACAGGGCAGCCAGGGTACGGCGGATGTTCGGCCGTGTAATCAGATGAGCCACAGTAAACCTCTCGGGACGAAGGTAAGCGATCGATGTCGCCATGTTAGCCTGTTTTCCAGCCGGGAAAACACTGCCTGAGGGCCAGGTGTGTGACAATTCTTTAATGCCTGATGGCATCTGTCGTGTTTGTCGTCTTTTTGTTGCGGGTGGGTCACGCTGAGCCCGTGATGTTCTATAGTTTACGGATGCACGCAAGCCCGGAGTGGATGGTTTTATGGCAACACTGAAAGCGCTGGTGGTGGACGACGCCAGTTTTGTAAGGGATCTGGTAAAGCGCACCGTACGCCAGCGATTCCCGGTGATCGAGACTACCGACGCCCAGAATGGTCGCCGGGCCCAGTCGCTGATGTCCCGGAGCAATTTTGATCTGGTTCTGTGTGACTGGGAAATGCCCGAGATGTCCGGGCTGGAACTGCTGCAGTGGATGCGCCAGCAGCCTCAGTACGAGAAAGTGCCATTCATCATGATTACCAGCCGGGGCGATAAGGACCATGTGATTGAGGCGGTCAAGGAAGGGGTGTCCGAGTACCTGGGCAAGCCGTTCAGTCCCGAAGGGTTGAGCAAGAAGATTATCAAGGTTATGGGGCGGCGCCTGAAAGACGCCATGGAGAAAGGCGGCAAATCCATGGAGGGGCCGGCGGATGCCTTCAAGGAATCCGCGGCGCTGCTAACCCAGAAACGGGATGCTCCGGAGCCTCGAAAAGACCCGGCCGCTGCTGCCGCGGAACAGGACAACCCGCTGTTGGCGGGGGGGCGGCGAGAAGCCTCGTCCAGACCGGCTGCTCGCGGGCCCATGAGCCTGGCCTCGGTCAGGTTTTCCGACAGCACGCTGAAATCTGTGGTGAAAGATGTCAACTTGACGGAAGTTCGGGTGATTGCCAAGCGGGACCAGGAGTTTCCCGGCATTCTGGATCAGGCGGTGGTGGATATTGATATTGGCGACGGGCAGATGGCTCGGCTGAATGGTTATGTGCACCAGTTGCAGGCAGTCGATAAACGCCAGGATACCGACTTTGTCAGCGTCACCATCCGGTTTGTCGATGAGGACCCGAAAAAACTGGAAGATCTGTCACGGTTTGTGGCGCGGTTCCGCGCCGGCAGGTAGTCGCTCGCGCATCCTGGTGCCTGGCGAATCAGCTGTCGTTGGTTTCCGGAACCCGCTCCACCAGTCGTTCCCTGGGGAAATGACAAATAAATTCGCTGCCTTCGCCAACCTTACTGCGAATCTCGAGATTGCCGTCGTGATTGATCAGTACATGCTTGACGATGGCCAGCCCCAGGCCAGTACCGCCAGTATCTTTGTGTCGGCTCGGGTCTGCCCGGTAAAAGCGCTCGGTCAGTCGGGGAATATGAACCGGGTCAATGCCGATACCTGTGTCCTTTACCCGCAGGTGCGCGCCGTCCCGGTTGGTACTCCAGGAGACTTCGATGCTGCCGTTGGCCGGGGTGTATTTCACGGCATTGAAAATCAGGTTTGAAAAGGCACTTCTGAGCTGACTCTCATCGCCCCGTAACAGCCGGTGGTCGGTGACCTCTACCAGAATTTTGTGATTTCTGTCGCCACTGAGCGCCCTGGCATCGTGGCAGATTTGATTGATTAGATGTTCGACATCGGTCAGGGCATCGTCGCCGGTGTGTTCTCCGGTCTCAATCTTTGACAGCAGGATCAAGTCGGTTATCAGGGCTTCCATGCGTGAGGACTGCGCCGCCATGGTGTTGATGGCCCGTCGCCACTTCGGGGGCAGTTCGTCACCGTGATCAACCAGGGTTTCCAGATAACCGCTGATGACGGTCAGGGGGGTGCGCATTTCATGGGAAACGTTGCCGACAAAATCCCTGCGCATCTGTTCCAGTTGATAAAGCCGGGTGACGTCCTTGGCGACGATCAGCCGGTCGTCATCGCCGAACAGGCTGATCTGTATTTGCAGGTGGATGTGGGGCCGGGCAGGCGAGTGAATTTCCAGCGGCTCCCGGTAATCCCGGGCGTCGAAGTAGGCTTTGAAGGCCGGTGTGCGAATCAGGTTGTGGATGTATTGCCCCTGGTCGGTGCTGCGCCTGAAACCGAGCAGGTATTCCGCTGAGCCGTTCCACCACTCCATGGCGCCCCGGGCGTCGGTCATGATGACCCCGTCGCGCATGGCGTTGGTGGATTCCTGCACCCGGTTGATCCGGGCACGCAGCCGGTCCTGGGTTAGCAGGTGGCCCTGGTGAAGTTTGTGCAGGTTGTCAAAGATGTCACCCCACAGGCCGATACTTTTGGGTGGCTCGCCGGTGGCGCTGGGGTTGGCCAGCCATTGGTAGAGGTGGCGTGCCTGGCCCAGCGTCCACCAGAGGTAGGCCATCAGTCCCGCAAGCAGGCCATACAATGGGTAGCCGAAATACCAGCCCACCAGGGTGGTGCCAGCAAGGCCGGCGATGATCAGCCGCAGATATCTTGACCAGTTGTGTTGCATCAAAGTCTGCCTTGTTGTGTGTCCGGCGCTGATGCGTGACGGCCGGTGTGGATCAGGCGGCCCGTGTTGAGAAACGGTAACCGGTGCCCCGTACCGTCTGAATCAGATGATCGTACTTGTCGCCGAGCGCCTTGCGCAAGCGCCGTATGTGCACGTCAACGGTGCGTTCCTCAACATACACATTGCCGCCCCAGACCTGGTCCAGTAATTGGGAGCGGGTGTACACCCTTTCCTGGTGAGTCATGAAAAACTGCAGCAGCCGGTATTCGGTTGGTCCCATGGTCAGTGCGCCCTCGGGGGAAGTGACCCGATGGCCGACCGGGTCCAGGGTCAGGCCCTCCACTTCAATAGGGCTGTCGACGCCGGCTGGCGTTGCGCGGCGGAGTACGGCCTTCAGACGTGCCACCAGTTCCCTTGGGCTGAAAGGCTTGGTGATGTAATCGTCGGCACCCACTTCAAGGCCCTGGATCTTGTTGTCTTCCTCAACCTTGGCGGTCAGCATGATGATCGGAATGTCCGCCGTGGCCTCTTCTTTTTTCAGTCTTCGAGCCAGTTCAACGCCACTGGTGCCAGGCAGCATCCAGTCCAGCAGAATCAGGTCGGGCTGTTTATCAACGATCAGGGCATGCGCTTCGCGGGCATCCGCTGCCTCTAGATAGTCATAATCAGCCATTTCGAGCGCGACCGCGATCATCTCGCGGATAGGTGCTTCGTCATCGACGATCAGGACAGTTTTTCCAGTCATGAGCATTAACCTGTGTCAGACCCCGGGAGCAAAATGGCTCCCCAGTAATGTTGCTGGGTCATTACAACGCGTCTTTGTTACAAGTATATGACATGGCTGGATGGTCAGAGCATCAAATCCAGGGCCAGACCGGCGAACACCGCAAAGCCGGCCCAGTTGTTGTTGAGAAAGGCCCTGAAGCAGCCGTCCCGGGAGCGTTCCCGTGCCAGGTACTGGTGGTAGACAAACAGGCTGGCCATAGCCGTAACGCCCAGGTAGTAGAAGGTGCCGAGTTCGGCCTGGTTGCCCACCATGATCAGGATGACAATCACCATCGCCTGCAAGGCACCGATAATGACCCGGTCGGCCTCTCCAAAAAGGATGGCGGTCGATTTGATCCCTACCTTGACGTCATCATCCCGGTCAACCATGGCGTAGAGGGTGTCGTAGGCGACAGTCCAGAGCACATTGGCGGTGAACAGCAGCCAGGTGAGCTGGCTCAGTTCATTGGCCTCGGCGGCCCAGGCCATGGGGATGGCCCAGGAGAAAGCGGCGCCCAGGAACAGCTGGGGCAGGTGGGTATAGCGTTTCATGAATGGGTAGATGAACGCCAGCAGGGCGCCACCGAATGACAGGTACAGGGTCAGCGAGTTGGTAAACAGCACGACCATCAGGAACGACACCAGGCACAGGCCGGCAAACAGGGCGACGGCTTCCCAGGCCCGGATGCGACCGGTAGTCAGGGGGCGGTCTTTGGTGCGTTTGACATGACGGTCCCAGTCTCGGTCAGCGAAGTCGTTGATGGCACAGCCTGCCGCCCGCATGAAGAACACGCCCAGGGTGAAGATCACAATGTTGGCCAGGGACGGCATTCCGCCCGCGGCAAGCCAGAGTGCCCACCAGGTAGGCCAGAGTAACAGCAGGCTGCCAATAGGTCGGTCGATGCGCAGCAGCTTCGCGTAGTCGGCCAGACGGCTCTGGACGTGTTCTGGCAGGGCGTTCTGCAGCATGGCAAGGGTCTTCCATCGGTCGGGTGCGTGGGCAGTGGCTGATTATAGCCAGCCTGGCGGCGCCGGTTAAACCCGCGTTTACCGCTGGTAGAGTGTTGGCAGCAGGTACTCGCCCACCATCAGGGCCTCGTTGCCCCGGTGAAACAGGGAGCGCCGGGCCAATTGTGGTTGCTGGTCATCGGTGTTCTGGCACAGCCCGGTTTCCAGTGGGCCGCGCAGCCATTCAGGACGGCTGAAAAGATAGGCACCAAGAGGCTTGTTGCCGAGGTTGCGAAGGCGTCGGCCCTTGCCTTCGAGGCAGGCAAGGGGAATGACGGTGCGGGCAAGAACCCAGGGTTGGCTATCGCCGCACAGGCGAACTTCCCTGATCCAGGCCCGCTGCCGGGGCGCGAGGCCGAGGCGCCGGGCTTCCTCAAGTGTTGGCACGGCGAAGCCCTCGTTGCAGACTTCCACGTGAAAGCGGTAACGGCACTGTTGTTGGAGCGCCCGGGTAAACGAGCCCTCCACCTGGAGCCAGTGCCGGGCCGGGCCGTGCACCGCCGGATTGTGAAGCCCGGCGGCAGCAAGAGAACGGTACCAGCGCGTGGGGGGGATGATCGGCCCGTTGCGGTGGTCAGAGTCCTTTGACGGCATAGATTCCGGGCGCGTTGCGCCAGTATCCCTTGTAGTCCATGCCATAACCGAACAGGAATCGGTCTTCCACATACAGGCCGGTGAAGTCTGCTTTCAGGCCAGGGCGGGCCTTGCGATCATGCTCTTTGTCGACCAGAACTGCGGTCAGGACTTCTTGGGCACCATGAGCCAGGCAGTAATCCGCAATGGCACAGAGGGTCGTACCCTCGTCGAGGATGTCGTCGACAATCAATACCGTGCGGCCTTTCATGTCGGCCTCAGGCTGGAGCTTCCATTCCAGGATGCCGCCGGTGGTTTCCTGGCGGTAGCGGGTGGCGTGCAGGTACTCCGCCTGAACCGGGAACAGAAGCCTGGGCAGCAGTTGTCCGGTCAGTATGAGACCGCCGTTCATCACACAGAACAGCAGTGGGTTGCTGTCTTTAAGGCGCTCGGTAATGGCAGTGGCCATCGTGTCGATGGCGGCGCTCACCTGCTGCTCATTCACCAGGCAGTCGGCTTCGGCCATGACCTGGTTCATGTCGGCGACGGTATCGGTCATAACGGTCGGATCCTGTCGTAAAACCGGCGATTATACCGAAGTGGGCCTATTGAAGGGAGGGGGGTGGCACCAGGTAGCTATCTGTAGTTACAGCTATTGGCACAAATATACCGGGATGAGCGTCCGTGCTGGCATTGGTCATCGGCAATGGGACGAGTATTATGGCCCTTTGCGGTTGTCTGGCCTGTCCGGACAAATCTTTAAAGTGATGCTTGATTGTTGCATTGTCAGACAATAATATTCCGCCAACATTGATGGGAGAGATAGCATGAAGAAGTGGCAGTGTGTGGTTTGTGGCCTGATCTACGATGAGGCCGAAGGTTGGCCGGAAGATGGAATCGAGCCGGGTACAAAATGGGAAGACGTGCCCGAGGATTGGGTTTGCCCGGATTGCGGCGTTGGCAAAGAAGACTTCGAGATGATCGAAATCGGCTGATAAACGGAGCAGATGAATGACCAACCAGGCACCGATTGTGATTGTAGGCACCGGGTTGTCGGGCTACTCGCTGGTACGCGAATTCCGCAAGCTGGACAAAGACACCCCGATCGTTATGGTCACCGCCGATGATGGCGTCAGCTATTCCAAGCCGATGCTGTCTACCGGGTTTACCAAAGATAAAGACGCCCAGGGGCTGGCCCAGGCCGATACCGAAGCCATGGCTGAGCAGCTCGGGGTGGAAGTACGCACCTACACCACGGTGACCGGCATAGACACCGGCAAGCACGAGTTGATCCTGGGTGATGAACGGCTAGGTTACAGCAACCTGGTGCTGGCCTGGGGGGCTGACGTGATCCGCCTTGGTCTGGCTGGTAATGGCCTGGACCGTGTGTACTCCATTAACGACCTGCTGGACTACCGGGCATTCCGCAAAGCGCTGGAAGGCGGTAAGCGGGTGGCGATCATGGGGGCCGGGCTGATTGGTTGTGAGTTTGCCAACGATCTTCGCAATGGTGGTTATGAGGTCGACGTGATTGCACCGGACGCCACGGTGATGCCCAGCCTGTTGCCGGAGCCCGCCGCTGAGGCTGTTCGCCATGAGCTGACGGAGCTTGGGGTTCGTTTCCACCTGGGAACCGTTGTCGAGCAGGTTGATGAGGACGGAGACGGTGTCCGGCTGACACTGGGTAACGGTGAAACACTGCAGGCTGACCTGGTGATTTCAGCGGTTGGTTTGCGGCCGCGAACCGAGCTGGCGAAAGCCGCAGGGCTGGACACCGGGCGGGGCATACAGGTGAACCGTGCGCTGGAAACCTCGGCAGAGGATGTCTATGCCCTGGGCGACTGCGCCGAAGTGGACGGCCAGGTGCTGCTGTATGTACTGCCGTTGATGGCCTGCGCCCGTGCTCTGGCGAAAACCCTTACGGGCGAACGCACCGAGGTCCGCTATGGCACCATGCCGATCATGGTCAAGACGCCCTGCTGCCCGACAGCCGTATGCCCGCCACCGGTCGGCGCAGAAGGGAACTGGCAGATTGAACAGGAAGCCTCTGACGTGAAAGCGTTGTTCAAGTCGCCTGCCGGTGAAACACTCGGTTTTGCGGTGACCGGCCGCTTTGCCGTTGAAAAGCAGGCGCTGGCGCGGGAAGTGCCGCCTCTCCACCAGGATTGACCAGCCTGTCATCGGGGCCATCCGGCCCCGATATTCTTCCTTGCCTTGTTGTTGTCGTTGCGAAATTTTGCTTTCTGGGGTAGAAAACCCGTTCGTGAGCTAACAAAACACAGGAGCAGGCATGCTAGAGGTAACCCGTAAGCTGGTGGAGCTGTTGGACTTGTCCCCCATCGGTGATGATCATTTTCAGGGTGAGAGCGAAGACCTGGGATTCCCCCATGTGTTTGGTGGTCAGGTGCTGGGGCAGGCCCTGATGGCGGCCAGTCGCACCGTCGAGGACCGGCTGTGCCATTCGTTGCACGCCTATTTTCTGCGCCCGGGTAACCACAGCATGCCGATTGATTATGAGGTGCAGCGGGTGCGTGATGGCGGCACCTTCTCGGTGCGTCGTGTGATTGCCCGCCAGGATGGCAAGGAAATTCTGACCGGCTCCATGTCGTTCCAGGTGACCGAGCCGGGGCTGGATCACCAGTTAGAGATGCCTGAGGCGCCAGAGCCTGAGTCACTGCGTTCCGAGCAGGACTGGGGCAAGATGATCGCAGAAAAGTTACCGGAAAAACTGCGGGATGTGATGACCAAGGATCGTCCGATTGAAATCCGCCCGGTCAATCCGATGAATCCGTTCAAGCCAGAGAAGCGCCCGCCTCATCGGCAGAACTGGTTCCGGGCGGCAGGGCCCCTTCCGGACGATCCGGTGTTGCACCGGTGCCTGTTGACCTACGCCTCCGATTTCACCTTTCTCGGTACGTCGCTGAACCCGCATGGCCGAACGTTTATGAGCAAGGGGATGCAGGTGGCCAGCCTGGACCACGCTATCTGGTTTCACCGGGATTTCCGCATGGACGACTGGCTGCTGTATGACAAGGACAGCCCCAGCGCGTCCGGTGCGCGGGGGTTTAACCGGGGCAACTTCTTTACCCGGGACGGCGTGCTGGTGGCGTCAACGACTCAGGAAGCGCTGATTCGTGAGCGCCTGGGCTGACCAGACATCCAGTCAATCATCCCGTCAAAGGGCAGCGGCCTGGTCAGAATGTACCCCTGAATCAGGTCGCAGCCCATGTCTTCCAGCAGGTGCAGCGTTTCGTCATCCTCAACCCCCTCCGCAACCACCGTGTAGCCCAGGCTGTGGCACATATCGATGGTAGTCCGCACGATCACCCGGTCTTCCTCCCGGTGCGACAGTTCGGTAATCAGCGACCGGTCGATTTTGATCTCACTGGCCGGCAGCTGTTTGATGTACGACAGTGAAGAGTAACCGGAGCCGAAGTCGTCGATGGACAGGGGGATGCCTGCCGCGTTCAGGGCATTGAGTGCCTTCAGAGAGTTCACCGGGTCTTGCATCATCGAGGTTTCCGTTACCTCAAAGGTGATGGCACCCATATGGGAGTGAAAGCTCTGCATCAGGCGCTGAACAAATACCGCGAAATCCGGCTCCCGGAGGTTGTTGGGCGAGATATTAACCGCTATGCCTGCGTCGAAGCCCAGCTCCAGCAACCGGCTGCGCATGTGCAGGGCTTCCTGCAGTACCCAGCGGGTCAGGGGTTTGATCAGTCCGCTTTGCTCCGCCAGGGCAATGAGCTGGTCAGGTGGGACCGGTTGTTCGCGGTCTGGCCAGCGGATCAGGGCTTCATATCCGACGATCTGGCCGGACTTGAGCGACAGCTTGGGTTGTAGATACAGCGCCAGCGTGTTGTTGTCGATGGCGTGTCGGAGTTCAGATACCAGGGTCAGTCGTTCCGCGCTGTAGGAATCCCGGGACGGCTTGTAGTAGGCAATCCCCCGGTCCCGGGCACGGTCAGAGCCTTCGGCAATCACCGCGCGCCGAATAAGCGTATTGGCGTCTGTGCCG
This sequence comes from Marinobacter sp. THAF197a, assembly GCF_009363275.1. Classification (NCBI taxonomy): domain Bacteria; kingdom Pseudomonadati; phylum Pseudomonadota; class Gammaproteobacteria; order Pseudomonadales; family Marinobacteraceae; genus Marinobacter; species Marinobacter sp. THAF197a. The sequence goes on along the minus strand of NZ_CP045324.1, from coordinate 3,784,261 downwards.
TGTTCGGGATAGATCGCCACCCCGAGCTGCGGCGCTAATGGCACCTGCATACCCAGGAAATCAACCGGGTAACGGACTTCTTCAATGCTTCGCAGCACCGCCCGGGTGGCAGCTTCGGCTTCGCTGGCATCAACCAGGAAGGCAAAGGTTTGCGGGTCCAGGCTGGCTAGGTAAAAGTTGCGGACGTCGCTCTGTTCAATGGCAATGGCGCCCGGTACATCCCGAATCACCGCATTGTAATGCTTGGACGCGAGCTCCAGGATGCGATCGCTGTTGCGATGGCCCAGGGTCTTGGTCACCGAGTTCAGGTTGTTGAGGTGAATAATCACAACGCCATAGCGTTTGCGGTCGTTCGAGTGGGTGAGCTCACTCAGTTTCATTTCAAAGCTGCTGCGATTGGGCAGGCCTGTCAGTGGATGGTGCAGGGCCTGATCCATCAGCCGTAGCTCGGCTGACCGCCGGGCTTCCAGTGCCCTTAACTCGGCTTCCCGGGCCAGAACCTTGTCCTGGCGTTCCCGGTAAATACGTACCGCCAGTGCCAGGCTTAGCAGAATGGCCTCCAGAGCGGAGCCTATTTGCATGCCGTAGGCGGTGATGAAGTTGGTAGGGATCAGGCCATACTTGTTGGCTGCGGTAATAGCACTGCCCAGGGTTAGAGCGCCCCAGGCCAGGGTGTAGTAGACCGCCTGGGGATTGCCGCGAACCCATTGGAGCGGCCCCACCACCGTCAGCAGCAGGCAGCTGGGAATGGCGAGTGCAACCGTCAGGCGGCTGCCGGTGCTGTAATCGGTGAAGAAGGTGATGACCGCCGTCAGAACATTGAGGGTAATGGTTAACAGAATCAGCCGGTCAAGCCCTGGGCTGGACCGTTTCAGCCTCAGGAACGAGCGTGAGAACAGGAGGGTGAAGACCATAGCAAACGGCACGGTCAGCAGCATGGCCCGGTTCTGTATAGCTGGGAGGTTTGGCCACAATAACTGATAGGTGATGCCGTTCAGGCTGCCCACAAGAATCAGGTAACCGAGGGTGGATAACACATAAAGTAGGTAGACCGGTTCCCTCAGTGCCAGAAACACAAACAGGTTGAAGCAGATAACGGTAATCAGAATGCCGTAGTAACCGGCGTGCAGCTGGCTTTCGACAGACGCTTTCTCGAAATAACTGCGACTGTTCCAGAGCTTCAGGGGAACCTGCATGGCGCCCTGGGTCTCTACACGTAGCAGGATCTGGTAGGCGCTCTCGGGTTGCAGCTGGAACGGAAACAGGAAGTGAGGGTGCTGAACCGGCCGCTCCCGGAAGGGTTTCTGATCGCCCGTACTGTCATGGCGGACGATATCGCCGTCTTGGATCAGGTAAAAATCAATGTGATCAAGCTGTGGGTAGCTGATTTCCAGCAGGGTGATGAATTCCGGGTTGCTGACTGGAAAGCGAAGCCAGATGTGGTCTCGGATGTAGCCGAAATTGGGTGTTTTCTCCGGCAGTACCTGCCAATCGTCCGAGGCCATTGCGTGTACGGGTGTGAGCTGAGCGTCCGGCGCCAGGCGGAGATACTCCATCTCCGGAATATACGAAACGCTTGCCGGCTGCGCCTGAAGCGGCAGAGTTATCACCAGAAACAGCAGGGCCAGAAGCTTAGCCGGGTTCATCAGAGTCACAGGTTACCGTTATTGTCGTTATGCTGACGAGTATGGCCTGTCGCCGGAGGCGGCTCAAGCGTCGCGGCAGGGAGATTTGGTAACTTGTGTAAAGATTGGTCAAATACCGTTAACCCAGTTTTTGACCCAGGGGACCGCCTCGGTTTCGGGCTCCATGGTTTCCAGGGCATCAACCCTCAATGTTTCACCCACTTTGCGGGCACCGGTCTCGTAAAGAGCTTCTTCCATAAGGTCGCCGGCGCCGCAAAAGGTATCTCCATAGGAGCTATCGCCCAGCACGATGACCCCGAACGGCCGGCCTGGTTGCTGGGGGAGTTGGTCCCGAAGGTCAACATAGAGCGTTAGAAGGTTGGCCGGAACTTCGCCTTGGCCCGTGGTGGAGGTGCAGACTAACAGGGCATCATCATTGGAGATTATGTCATCCAGGGTCGGATTTTCCAGGACCGCCACCTGGTGACCGTCGGCTTCCAGTTCCTCGCGAATCTTGCGGGCTGTCAGCAGGGCGCCACCATAAACACTGCCAACCAGAACTCGAATTGCTGCCATGTCACCACCTATGCTTTGTCAGGACTTTGGCCCTTTGGCCAACCGGGGCTGATCATAGCGATGGTGTCCTGTGGGCTCAAGCCCGGGTTTCGGTTGCTTCCGGGGTGTCCTGGCTTCGTACCCGGGGTGCAATGCGGTTTCGGCCCGCGTCTTTGGCGTTATACAACTGGATGTCAGCCTGTTTGAGCAACTCGTTCACCGAGCCCGCCTTGGAAATGGAACAGACTCCGGCGCTGATGGTGACCGGCAGGGTTTTTCCCTGATGGTGGAATTCCGTTCGGGCCACCTCGGCTCGCAGCCGTTCCGCCAGGGACAGGGCCTGCAACAGGCTGGTGTCTGGCAGCAACAGTAAAAATTCCTCACCACCCCAGCGAGCGGCGAGGTCGGATTGCCGCACGATGGTGTGGGTAAGGTCGGCAAACTGCCGGAGCACCGCGTCACCTGCGTCGTGGCCGTAGTCGTCGTTGATGCGCTTGAACAGGTCCAGGTCAATGAGCACCACCGAGAAGTGATGGCCAGCGCGTTTAAAGCGGGAGAACTCGGTATTCAGCCGGTTTTGCATTTCCCGGCGGTTGGCCAGCCCGGTCAGTTCGTCAGTTCGGGCCGCACGTTCATGGGTTTTTGCCAGGGCCAGAAGCCTGTTCCTGGCCCGCAGGCGCCCTGCTTCCAGAACAAAGCAGAAAATGGATTCAAAGGTCAGGGTGGCGAAAAAACGAATCTTGAAGTCGGTGGAATATTCCGCAGTCACCAGTGGCAGCCCGGGGAACTGGAAAACAATGATCGCCAGCAGATAACAGAACAGCAGAATGGCGGTGCCGCCTTTCAGGCTGGTCAGGTAGAACAGCAAGGGCGGGAATACATAGAACCACAGCGGGCCGGTGTTGCCCTCGCCGCCGGATGCCAGCAGGTAGGCAAACAACAGACCGACGGTGGTCAGCAGGCCGGCCTTCTGAACAACCCGATCCCGCGTCCAGGCGTACCAGATCATGTTGAACGCAACAGGAACAATAAACAGCCAGAGCACCCAGGCATGAACCGGGTGCTCCGCATACCAGGCCTTGGTGCCAATGCCCGCCAGAAACACGACGGCCATCACGGACAGGCCATTGAGCAATCGGGAGATTTGCCGCTCTTCCTGTTCCCGGGAGCTGGCGTGGTCGGCTAGGGTGTCGTGGGTCATGGGCGTTTTTATCGTTTTTTGACGCTCTTTCCGGAAGTATGCGCCAAATTATGTAGCATTTGCAGTCCCTCTTTACGGGAATGTGACGCCTGCCTTGCGTGTCAGTTTTGTTTCAATTTTATGGCAAAAATTTTATAGTTTGCCCCCCGTGGCATGACTGCCCGATGTTCATTCAGCTCACAAGAGATGACATTGATTATGGCCCGCTCCAGCAACTTTCTGGATACCCTCCTCACCAGCCCCGCCACGGAACGGTATCGGGTCGGCCTGAGCGTTCTGTTCCTGCTTATCGTCTGGCTTGTGGTTGGCTCCTTTAGCCAGGGCCTGCCCAATAATATGCTGTTGATGGCGGCGGCTGTTATTGGCGGTTATATGGCCATCAACATCGGCGCCAATGACGTCGCCAACAACGTCGGCCCGGCGGTCGGTTCGGGTGCCCTGTCGCTCGGCGGCGCTGTCTTGCTCGCGGCGGTGTTTGAGGCCGGTGGCGCGATCATTGCCGGTGGCGATGTGGTCTCAACCATCAAGGGTGGCATTATTGATCCCACCAGTCTCGATGATCCGCGAGCCTTTGTCTGGCTGATGACGGCAGCCCTGCTCGCAGGCGCCCTGTGGTTGAACCTGGCCACCTGGATGGGCGCGCCCGTGTCAACCACCCATTCGATTGTTGGGGGCGTTCTGGGGGCCGGTATTGCCGCTGGCGGCTGGGCCATCGCCGACTGGTCGGTGATGGGCAAGATCGCTGCCAGTTGGGTGATTTCCCCGGTACTGGGTGGCGCCCTGGCGGCCTTGTTCCTGTTTGTGATCAAAAAGACCGTGCTGTACCAGAAGAACCTGGTGTCAGCGGCCCGCACCTTCGTGCCCTGGCTGGTGGCCATCATGGCCTGGGCTTTTGGCACTTATCTGATGATTAAGGGTATGAGCAAGCTGGTAAAGCTTGATTTCACCCAATCCGCCTTGATTGGTCTGGCATTGGCGGCAGTGGTGTTTTTCGCCATGAGAACCCTGGTTGGCCGTAAGGCGGCGACGATGGAGAACAGCACCGATGGTGTGAATATGCTGTTCACCTGGCCGCTGATTTTCGCGGCAGCACTCCTGAGCTTTGCCCATGGCGCCAACGACGTGGCCAACGCTATTGGTCCGCTGGCGGCCATTAATGATGCCATCCAGGCCGGTGGCGGTGTGGTCACCTCGGCCAGCATCCCGCTTTGGGTGATGATGGTCGGTGCTCTGGGTCTTGCGGTGGGCCTGATGCTGTTTGGCCCGCGCCTGATCAAGACGGTTGGCAGCGAAATCACCGAGCTGGATAAAACCCGTGCGTTCTGTATTGCATTGTCTGCAGCACTCACCGTTATCCTTGCTTCCCAGTTGGGGCTGCCGGTCAGCTCCACCCATATTGCCATTGGTGGCGTATTCGGGGTTGGTTTCCTGAGGGAATACCTGAAATCCAACTATGCCACCCAGTTGCACAAGATCATGGAACATCATGATCCCGCTGAGCAGGAGCGACTGAAGCCGTTCCTGGATGATTTCCGGAATGCGTCTGTCGAGGAAATGGAGAATCTGCTGAAGCAGGCCAAGAAAAAGAAGGATCAGGTGCCGCTGTCCAAGTCTGAACGCAAGCGCCTGAAGAAGATCTACAAGGAAGAAATGGTCAAGCGCTCGCACCTGTTCCGGATTGCTGCGGCGTGGATCATCACTGTGCCGGCGTCTGCCCTGATGGCGGCGTTCCTGTTCTTCGCCCTGCGTGGTTTGATGATCTGATGGTTTATGCGGGGCTGGTTACCGCCCCGCGGATTGGCCATACTATGGGCATCAGGCCCTGAGCGGGCCGGTTTGCTTTAACGCTATCCATAATCGGGGAGTCAGGAATGAGTTCATCTTCCGAGAGCCGTCAGGCCAAGATGATTGAAGAGTTGCGGGTGTTCATCAAGAAGGTGATGAGCGAGCCGACGATTGCGGTCAAATCCATGGATATTGCCCGCAAATACAAGGGACAGCCGAATTCCGATGAGTTGATCGCTCGCGAGATCAGTGCCAACACCACCATCCGGATTCCGGAAAACTGGAGTGAGGCAGACAAGATGTTTCTGGAGATCCTGCACGAGGTGCTGGATGACGAAGAGGCGCTTTACTGATCAATCCCCGATATTGAATGACGAACTCTGAGCAAGGGGATGGGGAGCTTCTCCCAAAACCTTGCGGAGCCATGGATGGCGGAGCAGAGCGTACAGGGACGTATTCACAGCGTGTTTTGGGCGAAGCTCCCCATCCCCTTGCGGGGCGCCGACTGGCTCCGCAAGGTTTTGGAAAGGGCTCCCACAAGCCCCGCCCCATAACTTTGAGAGGGTTTCGCTAAGCTCAGGCCTGTTTGGCTTCTTTCTGGTTTTGATTTAAAACCGCTTCCGCCATCTGGTGCAGGATGGCAATCTCATCGGCAATGCCATCCTCCTTCGACAGTTCCCGCTGTTCCTTGAGAATGTCTTCCAGAATGTCTGGTGTTGTTAACGGGTTGGCCAGGACCACCCGGAAGACGATGCACGGGAAGTGATAATAGCGGGCCGGCTCCAGTCGGGTTCGGGAGACGAATGCCTTGCCTCGCTCCCGCTGGGTTTTTTGGATGAATTTGGTGATGCGGTTCAGGCAGGTGTTCATTTTCTCTGCCTGCAGTTCGTCGGCCATGGCCAGTGCCTGGCGTACGTCTTCCGGGCAATAGCGGTAGGTCAGGATGTTCAGTTCCGGGCGGGTGACCAACTCGAAATCCGGTTGTTCATCGATCATGTTGGCAAAGGTTTTGGCTTTGTCGATGCCCTGGTCGATGAGGATTTCGTAGCCTTCTCTGGCGAGAATTTTCAGGCCGGAGTGGATCAGCATGGCCATGCCCGGGCGGGAGCCTTCCAGGGTGGTGCTGCCGAGGTCTCTTGAGCCTTTCCGGATGATGTACTGGGCGTGGTGTTCTACCGCGCTGGCGAGGCTGGGGTCTTTGAACACCACCAGGCCGGCGCCCATGGGTACGTAGAGCTGTTTGTGGGCGTCGAAGGTGACCGAGTCTGCTTTTTCGATGCCGCGCAGCAGGTGTTTGTGGGTGCGGGAGAACAGGGTTGGCCCGCCCCAGGCGGCGTCGACGTGAAAGTGGGCGCCAAATTCCCTAGCGATGTCGGCCATGGCGTCCAGTGGGTCGACGTTGCCGGTTTCGGTGGTGCCGGCCACGCCGCAGATAGCCATGACCTTGATTTTCTGCTTTTGCAGTTCCAGGCATTTGTCCCGCAGGGCATCGGGCTGGATACGGTTGAATTCGTCGGTTTCCACCGGCACCAGGGCATCCCGGCCCAGGCCGAGTACGTCGGCGGCTTTGCGCAGGGAATAGTGGCCGCGCTTGGAGACAACGATGGCGGCGCCTTCGCAGCCGTAATACCTCAGTGCCCGGAACAGGCCTTCTTCGTGCAGGCCGCGGAAGCTGCCTTCGGCGGGGAAGGCGCGGTTGCGGGCGACCCACAGGGCGGTGAGGTTGGCGACGGTGCCGCCGGAGCACATGGCGCCCAGGGCGTGCCGGGGGTCGTGCATCCATTTGCGGTAAAAGGAGCCGTCTTGCTGGTACACCAGCCGGTGGACCATGCCCAGTACCTGGCGCTCCAGGGGGGTGAAGGCTTTGGAGGTTTCGGTTTTAACCAGGTTCTGGTTCAGGGCAATCATGATTTTTGACAGCGGCAGCATGAAGTAAGGCAGTGCCGAGGTCATGTGGCCGATGAATGCCGGTGAGGCTGTGTGCACCGAGTTGGCGACCAGTTTGTCGAGCAGGAACTGGGCCTGTTCGGAGACGAATACCGGCTTTTCCGGAATCACGGAGTCGGCGAAGTTCTTTTCGACATCGCTCAGGTCGCGTTCAACGGCGACGATGTGTTCCTGTAGGAAGCCGGCCAGGTTCCGGGAGATGTTCTGGTCGATGCGGCTCAGGGTGGATTCCGGCGCCTCGGGCACCGTGAATACGCGATACATGGCCTCAACGGAGGCCTGGGCGGATTTTTTCTTTCCGGTCATAGAGCCACACACTTCTTTCAGTGGTTATCCGCAAGGTCGGTTCCGGAAACCCGGCGGACGAAGCCGGGCGTTGCCCGACACTCGTAGTATAGCCTGCGTGCTTGCAGGTCATGTATTCCCTGAGGGGCGGTAGTATAAGGCCTGAACAGGAATGACGCTATGCCCTGTGGGCGCTGGTGTTATGGCGCCGGGGCTATCAGAGTATTTCCCGGTGAACATCCAGAATGGCAGCGTCGATACGGTCCTGGATGTCCTTTTCGATCTGGTCGAGGCGCTGGGTGATTTGCTGGGCGCTGGCGCCGAGGGCGGCGATGGTCCAGGTGGCGCAGTCCAGTGCTTCGTGGTCGGCGGTTTCGGCGACGGCGAGGTCGGGTTCTCTGCCCCAGATGGCTTTCATGGCGGTGAAGGCTTTGCGTTTGGCTTTTAGGTCTTCGCAGGCGTAGAGCTGGAAGTGCAGGGTGAGGACGCCTACGTGGGGGGTGATATCCTGGTGCTGTTGTGGGTTTTTGCCTTCTTTGAGCAGTTTTCTCAGGGCTTCTGACATGTTTGGTCTGGCTCGTTTGGTGCAGGAACCGGTGAGGGTGGGCTGTTCAAAACACGCTGTGGATACGTCCTTGTACGCTCTGCTCCGCCATCCATGGCTCCGCAAGGTTTTGAACAGCCCACCCTCACCGCTTCCCGGACTTTCTTCGGGGAGTCTTTGCTCGTCCGCCTCTGTGGGGTGAAATGACGAGCTGACGAATTCTTCCCCTAGCCTACTACAGGCGTCGCCCGTTTGATAATCGCCGCCGGGTTGGTGCCGGAGGGCAGGTTGCCGTAGTTCATGCCGCCGCTGGATTGCAGTCTTGAGGCGCAGAAGGCGTCTGCGACGCCTTTATCGCCGAAGCGCAGCAGCAGGGAGCCTTGCATGGTCAGGGCCATGCGGTCGACGAGGTTGCGGGCACGGTACTGGAAGTCGCTGATGTCGGCGAAGTCGTGCTGGAGCTGTGCCAGGAACTGGTCGAAGCGGCGGTCGGTGCCACGGGCTTCGGCGGCTTCTTTGAAGAAGGCGTCTAGGGTTTCGGGCTCTTTCTGCAGGGCGCGGAGGGTGTCCAGGCACTGGACGTTGCCGCTGCCTTCCCAGATGGCGTTGACCGGGGATTCCCGGAACAGTCGGGGCATGATGCAGTCCTCCATCACGCCGCTGCCGCCGATGCATTCCATGGCTTCGTAGGCGTGGTTGGGGGTGCGTTTGCAGATCCAGTATTTGCCTACGGGGGTGGCCAGGCGGGCCAGCAGGCGTTCGTGTTCGTTGTTCTGGTTGTCCATGGCCCGGGCTACGCGCATGGTGTAGGCGAGGGCGGCTTCGTTTTCGATGATCAGGTCGGCCAGGACGTTCTGCATCAGCGGCTGGTCGCTGAGGGTTGCGCCAAAGGCGCTGCGGTGGTGGCAATGGTGGCTGGCCTGGGCGACGGCCTGGCGCATGCCGGCGGCGCTGCCGATCATGCAGTCGAAGCGGGTCATGGCGACCATTTCGATGATGGTTCTGACGCCGCGGCCTTCTTCACCGACCATCCACGCCAGGGCGCCGCGGATTTCCACTTCGCTGGAGGCGTTGGCGACGTTGCCCATTTTGTTCTTGAGTTGCTGTACCTGCCAGGGGTTCTTGGTGCCGTCCGGGCGCCACCGGGGCATCAGGAAGCAGGACAGGCCGCTGGTGGTCTGGGCCAGCACCAAGAAGGCGTCGCACATGGGGGCGGAGACGAACCATTTGTGACCAACCAGTTCATAGGGCTGGCCCGGGCCTTCCTGGCCTGTCGGGTAGGCCACGGTGGTGTTGGCGCGTACGTCACTGCCGCCCTGTTTCTCGGTCATGGCCATGCCGATGGTGACGGAGGTTTTGTCGGTGTCTGGTACGTTGCGGCTGTCGTATTCGTTGGCCAGGATTTTCGGAGCCCAGAGTTTGGCCAGGTCTGGCTGGTTCTGGATCGACGGGATGGCCGCGAAGGTCATGGTGATCGGGCAACAGTGCGCCGCTTCTACCTGGGAGTGCAGGTAGTATTTGGCGGCGCGGGCGACGTGGGCGCCTTTGCCGGGGTTAGTCCAGGGCGAGCTGTGCAGGCCATTCTCCAGGGCCACGCGCATGAGTTCGTGGTAGGCCGGGTGGAAGGTCACCTCATCTACCCGGTGGCCGTAGCGGTCGTGGGTGCGGAAGGAGGGCTTGTTGGCGTTGGCCTGGTTACCAAGGTCAATGGTATCCGCCTGGCCGGCCCAGGCGCCGAACTGACTCAGGTCGTCGTTGGCGAAGCCGGCGCCCTCGCGCAGTACCGCCTCCCGCAGCGCGGTGTCCTGTTCGTAGAGGTTGTAGTTCTCCAGCGGCCGTGGCTGGTTGATCACCTCGTGGGTGGCCGACAGGTAGCGGTTGTCGGCGGTGGACTCGGTCTTGCGCTGCGGGCTGTTCATGGTTAGCTCCTGGTGCCGGTCAACCCCCGTATGCAGAAGCAGACGATGGCGTTGACCAGCTCATCTTCGTTGTTGTCTTGCCCCGGCGGTATGTCTGTCTGGGTTGGTGACAGAGGCCCCACCAGGGATTCTGATATCGCGCCCACCAGGCAGGTACTGGCGAGCCGTGCGTTCTGGTCCGGTATGCAGCCTTCGGCTATGCCATCCCGGATCGCTTGTTCAAACAGGCTGGCGTAAGCCTTTCGGTAAACCAGTCGCTCTTCTTCTACCTTCGGATCCACCGGTTCGGCGATCAGGGCCCAGGCCTTCATGGGGCCTTTGAGGGCCCTCTGGGCAAATTTCCTCAAGGCGTTGTCTAGGCGTTCAACGGCGTTTCCGGATACGTTGAGCGCTTCGGCCACCTTGTCGACTTCCCGCTGGGTGGCCAACCGGAAGATTTCGGCAAAAAGGTCCTCGCGGGACTCGAAATGCCGATAGATGGTGCCGGTGGCAACGCCGGCCAGGCCAGCAATCCGGGTGATACGGGCGCTTCGGAAGCCACCTTCAGCGACACATTCCCAGGTGCGCTCGATGATGTTCTGGCGTGCCCGGGCTTTCCGTTCGCGCATCTTTTCGGTTTCACGATAGGCCATGCCGGCTCCTTACAAGTAGTGAATCACGGTTCATTCTTTGTGTCAATTTGCGGTTGTTTGTTTTGTCATGCAAGACATCTTTAAAATCATGGGCTTGAAATTGGATACAAAAAGTTACAAAAAAGTGGTTGTCAGGAAATAGCGTCGTCACCAAAACCGGATTATAAAGACGCCAAGACGGGGCCGCAGGCGGCCGGCGGTCGAGACGGGGTGCTGTCAGGCGCAGAGCCAACAGTGCTTGTAGTTCTGTTTTCGTTGATGGAGAAAATACCATGAGTGAATTCGACGAAAGCAATCTGGAGCAGTCCGGTAACTGGACCAGCGACAGTGATGATAACCATTCCATTGCCGGCAGGGCACGGGTCAGGGCCCAGTTGCAGGCTGATATCGAAGCATTCCTGCAAAGTGGCGGTCGGATACAGGAAGTGGACACCACGTTCCGTGCGGACTCCCCACGCAAGGTGGAAGTAGGGTTTAACAACCGATCCATCTGATTCCCTTCATTGGCGGGCGGCGACTGCCATCCTGAGGCAGGGCCGTCCGTTTTTTGTCACTGGATTGTCATCGGTCAACGGCACACTGGGCTCAAACCTGCAATGCGTGGCCTCTGGGGTGTATGATGTCATCACTTTCCAAGGCCATCCATATTCAGGAGGTTATCCGTGTCCAAACAGCGCCCGCCGATTTCAAGCCGAGCCTATCCGACGACCCGTTTGCGCCGTAATCGCGCCAGTGATTTTTCCCGCCGACTGGTTCGGGAAAGCCAGCTGTCGCCTGATAACCTGATCTACCCGGTGTTTGTGCTTGAAGGCGAGAACCAGCGTGAGGCTGTGCCGTCCATGCCGGGGGTGGAGCGCCTGAGTGTCGATCTTCTGGTGGAGCAGGCTGCGGAACTGGTGGAGCTGGGCATTCCGGCGGTGGCGCTGTTTCCGGTCGTCCCTGCTGAGAGGAAGAATCTGTCTGGCTCGGGTGCCTGGGATTCGGACGGCCTGGCTCAGCGGGCGGTTCGTGCCCTGAAGAAAGCTCAGCCGGAACTCGGCGTGATCACCGACGTTGCCCTGGACCCGTTCACCACCCATGGTCAGGATGGCATTATTGATCACAACGGTTATGTGTTGAACGATGTCACCGTTGAAGCTCTGGTGAACCAGGCGTTGTCCCATGCCGATGCCGGGGCTGACGTGGTTGCCCCTTCAGATATGATGGACGGTCGCGTGGCGGCTATCCGCGATGCCCTGGAAGGCGCCGGTTATGTGAATACCCGGATTCTGGCCTACTCTGCCAAGTATGCCTCCAGCTATTACGGCCCGTTCCGGGATGCGGTCGGTTCTGCCGCCAACCTGGGCAAGGCCGACAAGGCGACGTATCAGATGGATCCGGCCAACAGTGACGAAGCCATTCATGAAGTGGCGATGGATCTGGCCGAGGGTGCCGATATGGTAATGATCAAACCGGGCATGCCCTACCTGGATATTGTGCACCGGGTGAAAACCGAACTGCAGGTGCCAACGTTTGTCTACCAGGTGAGTGGTGAGTACGCCATGCATATGGCCGCTGCGCAGAACGGTTGGCTGGATGGCGATGCGGTGATGATGGAGAGCCTGATGGCCATGCGCCGTGCCGGTGCTGACGGCATCCTGACCTATTTTGCAGTGCGCGCAGCGAGACTGATGAGGGATCGTTCGCGGGTATAGAGGGGCTTGAAGGCGCCCGAAATAACCATGGATATGAAGAGTAATGACAACCGAGAATGCGCAAACCGCAGAGATCAGTGATCAGAGTGTGCCAGCGCCGGTAGATGTACCGCCGGTGGGGGAAGACATCAATCTGGACGCCAGTGAAAACTATTTCAACCGCGAGCTGAGCCAGCTTCAGTTCAACTACCGGGTGTTGAAGCAGGCGCTGGATACCACTCATCCGCTGATCAACCGGTTGATCTTCTGCTGCATTTTCAGCAGCAACATGGACGAGTTCTTTGAAATTCGGGTGGCGGGCCTGCGCCAGCAAATGAAGTACGGTCGGGAGACCGTGGGCGTGGACGGCATGCAGCCAGACCAAGTGCTGGCGGAGATCAGCCGGGTGGCCCACGACTACATCCACGAGCAGTACGACATCATCAATAACGTGCTGATCCCCGAGCTGGAGAAAGAGAACATTCACTTTGTCCGGCGCCGTGAGTGGACGCCGGCCCAGGCAGAGTGGGTGCGGAACTACTTCGAGGAAGAGATATTGCCGGTGGTCAGCCCCATCGGGCTGGACCCGTCGCACCCGTTCCCACGCCTGGTAAACAAGAGCCTCAACTTCATCGTTGAACTCGATGGCAAAGACGCCTTCGGTCGGGAAACCGGCATGGCCATTGTGCCCGCACCCCGCTCCCTGCCTCGCCTGGTTCGGCTGCCGGATGACGTCTGTGACGGCGGCGACAACCTGGTGTTTCTGTCATCCATGATTCACGCCCATGCGGACGAGTTGTTCCCGGGCATGGAAGTGAAAGGCTGTTACCAGTTCCGGTTGACCCGTAACGCTGACCTTGAACTGGAAGACGACCTGGAAGACCTGGCCTCAGCCCTGCGCGGCGAATTGTTGAGTCGCCGGTTTGGTGACGGAGTGCGTTTGGAGGTGGCCGACAACTGCCCGGAGGAATTGGTGCAGTTTCTCTTGCGGGAGTTCGGTCTGACCGAGCGGGATCTTTATCAGGTGCATGGACCGGTCAACCTGACCCGTTTGATGGCCGTTGGCAGCCTGGTGGATCGCCCCGACCTGACCTATTCCAGTTTTTCACCCTCGATTCCGCGCCAGATCCGCAGCAAGGAATCCATGTTTGATGCCATCCGCAAGCGGCCCTTGCTGTTGTTGCATCCTTATGAAAACTTCAGTCCGGTGGTCGACCTGCTGCGACAGGCGGCGAAAGATCCCCATGTGCTGGCGATCCGCCAGACCCTGTACCGCACCGGAGCCGACTCTGAAATAGTCGAGGCATTGGCGGATGCGGCCCGGCGGGGTAAGGAAGTGACCGCCGTTATCGAGCTGCGGGCCCGGTTCAGCGAGGCAGAAAACCTGGAGCTGGCAAGCCGTCTGCAGGAGGCGGGGGTGATTGTGGTATACGGCGTGGTGGGCTACAAAACCCACGCCAAGATGATCCTGATTGTGCGCCGGGAAGAAGGCCGGCTGCGCCGTTATGTGCACCTGGGTACCGGCAACTACCATGCCGGTAACGCCCGGCTGTACACCGATTACAGCTTCCTGACCTGCGACGAATCCATCGGTGACGATGTCAACAAGCTGTTCCAGCAGCTGACCGGCATGGGCAAGGCGTTGAAGATCAAGAAGTTGTTTCACGCCCCCTTCACCCTGCACAATCGCCTGATCAGTCTGATAGAGCGGGAAGCCGGGCTTGGGGAGAACGGACGCATTATCTTCAAGTTCAACGCCCTGACCGAGCCGCAGGTGATCAAAGCCCTGTACCGGGCGTCCCAGGCCGGTGCCAGTATTGATCTGATCATTCGCGGTATCTGCTGCTTGCGTCCCCAGGTGCCGGGCCTGTCGGAGAATATCCGGGTGCGGTCCATCATCGGGCGCTTTCTTGAGCATACCCGGGTATATTACTTTGGCAACAACGGCAAACCCGACGTTTACTGTTCCAGCGCCGATGGTATGGAGCGGAACCTGCTGAGCCGGGTTGAGACCGCCTTCCCGATCGAAGAGCCGGCGCTAATCGAGCGGGTGACCGAGGATCTGGATACCTATCTTTCTGATAACTGCCAGTCCTGGGTATTGCAGTCTGATGGCAGTTATCTACAGAATCAGCCAGAAGAAGGAGAGGAACGCCTGGCTTCGCAGCTGGTGTTGCTGGACCGGTTAACCTCTAAACCGAATTGATACGCTGGCCCCCGGCCCGCAGGAAATAAAAACACAACAGGATTGGAGCCTTGAATCTTAAACGTTGGACCATCGCCGGCACGGCGATACTGGTAGTGGCTGGCGTAGCCCCCTGGGGCGTGGGCTATCTGACTGAGCAACATTGGCTGACTGCGACCGAGGAAGTCAACAATGCCCAGCCGTTCCTGCGCATGGAAACCGATCGTTACCGGCGCGGTTTGATGAGCTCCGAAGTCTCTGGTACCGCCACCTTTCTGGACCCCGCCACGGGCGAGAGTAACCGCATAGATTTTGAGGTTCAGGTTTCTCACGGCATTACTGGCAGCCACTTGAATTTCAGACCTACGGAAGGCTGGCAGCCGGAGGGGGCAGGCTGGTTCCCCAACGACGAACCAAAACTGACACTGGAAACCCGGGTTTGGGGTTCCGCCACGCTGGAATTGCAGGCCCCTGCTATCGAGATCAGCGAGCCACACGGTGGTGGTGTTTTGCGCAGCAGCGGTGGTCTGGCACGGATTGATATTGGTCGTTTGGGTGAAAAAGCCGACATGCTGATGGTCTGGCCGGCGGTGGTGCTGTCCGGGCCGGAGATGAACGTCACCATTGAAAACGTGCACATGGAGCAGAGCCTTGCCTGGTTATCCGGTGATATCTGGACCGGCGCCGGTGCGGTCACGGTTGATGCCTTGACCATGCAGGGTCCTCAGGTGCCGCCCATGGCGTTTAACGGTATCGCGCTGAGCAGTCATAGCGAGGCAGACCGAAAAGGCGAGCGACTGGATTCCTCGATTGCCCTGGCGCTGGACTCCGTTGTCTTTGATGACGGTACCTTCGGCCCGCACCGGATTGAGTTCGCTGTAGATGGTCTTGATGTTGCCAGCTGGAATGAGTTCAGTTCGGTGATGACCGACATGCAGCTGATGGCGGCGCAGGCCGGTCAATCCCCGCAGGCGGCGTTCGAGCAGCAGATGGCCCTGATGCAGCGGTTTAACGATTCGGTTCGCGGGCTTGCGGCCGCCGGATTTTCCGCAGGAATCCGGGAGTTGAGCCTGGATACCCCTGAAGGGCCCGTGCAGGGTAGCCTGGAGCTGTCCCATCCGGAGCTGTCAGAGAGCGAGCGGGCCAACATGCTGATGGTGATGCAGGGCTTAACCGGGGCGCTGGACTTCCGTATGCCGTTGGCCCTGGCTGAGAACTATCCGGCCGTGCGCATGCAGGTGGCACCCTTGATCAAACAGGGGTTGCTGGTGGATGCCGGCGACCAACTGGTCATGACTGGCCGCCTGCAGGATCTGGTTCTGGATATCAATGGCATCGAGATTCCGATGCCGCCACTGCTTTAATCCCTTCTTGAAAAAGCCCAGCCGATGGCTACCGCCGGCTGGGCTTTTTTATCGGTTTCTGCTCAGGACTTGCTGAACTTCTCTTTCAGGGCATTTGCCACTGCAGGGTCGACGAATTCGGAGATGTCGCCACCCAGCGAGGCGATTTCCCGGATCAGGGTCGACGAGATGTACGACAGGTGGTTGGCCGGTGTCAGGAACACGCTTTCCACTTCCGGGGCCAGGCGGCGGTTCATGTCGGCGAGCTGGAATTCATACTCGAAGTCTGAAACTGCTCGCAGGCCGCGCAGGATGACGGTGGCGTTCTGCTCCCGCACGAAATCGGCCAGTAGGTTGCTGAAGCCGGTGACGCTGACGTTGGGGAGGTGGGCGGTGGCTTTGCGGACCAGTTCGCAGCGTTCTTCGAGGTTGAGCAGGGGCTGTTTCTTCGGGTTGTAGGCGACGGCGACGACGATTTCGTCGAACATGCGGCCGGCGCGTTCGATGAGGTCGGTGTGGCCGTTGGTGATGGGGTCGAAGGTGCCTGGGTAGATGACTTTTGGCATGCACAGCTCCTTTTGTTGATGGGCCGTAGGATAGCAGGAACCGTTGGTGGGCTGTAGTCCAGAGCCCTGTTCAACGCTGTCTTAGTTGTGTGCCATGCATACGCAGCGCCTCCCCTCCCGGGAAACGCTACAAGCACATCCATGTGCGCTTGACTCAGGCCATCCCTGGCCTTCGACATTCCCGGGAGGGGAGGCGCTGCATATGCGAGCTGACAATCTGCATGCCGCTCCGGCAATCCAATTATGCCCCGCTCAACTTCTGCGCCAACCGGTTACTGTTCCTTGCCGCCAAGGCATACACCGACAACTGCGGATTCGCGCCGATGCTGGTGGGGAAGATGGACGCGTCGTGGATGCTCAGGTTGGCCACCTGGTGGTGTTCGCCGAAGCCGTTGACTACGGAGTTTTTCGGGTCGGCGCCCATGCCGCAGCCGCCCATCTGGTGCGCGGTGAACAGGCGGGCGCGGTGGGGTTTCATGGGGAGTTGGTTGATGGCGTCTTTGGCCTGGGTCCAGCTGGTGTACCAGCCGGAGTCCAGGTGTACGGCCTGGACGGCTTCGGCGCCGGCGGCGAACTGGATTTCGGCCATGTCCAGGTAGGCCTGGCGGATGCCCTGCCAGAGGTAGTCGGTGATGGGGTAGTCCAGTACCGGGCTGCCATCGTCCCGCAGGCTGACGGTGCCGCCGGGGCTGTCTTCGTGGAAGCCGTCGCGCAGCAGGGCGATGACGGATTGCATCCAGGGCAGTTGGCCGAGGTTGTCTTTCTGTTCCTGGCCGTGGCCGGGAACCACGCCGGCGGCCATGGCCGGATGCAATGGGGGTACTTCCAGTTTGTAGCCGACCGGGCCATCGACGCCGTGTTTGAAGTTGAATTCATCGGAGTAGATGGACTGCGGCGCGCCGTAGAAGGGATCAACCTTGGCGGGCATGCGGGCGACGGTGGCGTTGACCGGGTGGATGAACGAGCGCTTGCCGACGCGTTTGTGGGGGTCCGGCAGTTCCGAGCGCAGCAGCAACCCGGGAGAACCGATGGCGCTGGCGGCGACTACGAAGTGCCGGGCTTTTAGGGTGACGGTAACGCCGGATGGCGTGACACCGTTCGGGCCCATGGCGCTGGCCTGCAGGTGGTCGATGCGATCCTGGTTCATCACCAGCCGGTCGGCGCGCAGGCCGTGGAACAGTTGGGCGTTGTTGTCCAGGGCGCCGGGGATGGTGGTCATCAGCGCGCCCTGTTTGGCGTTGGTGGGGCACCCGACGCCGCAGTAGCCCAGATTCCAGCAGCCTTTGACGTTCCGGGGGATCACCTGCCAGGAGTAGCCTAGCTTTTCACAACCTTGCTTGAGAATGTCGTTGTTCAGGTTTGGTGGTGTCATCCAGGGCGCCATGGTGTGGCGCTCTTCCCGGCCCTGGAACCAGGGGGCCATGGTGTCCGGGGCGAGGTCGCTCAGGCCGAGGTTCTGGCTCCAGTAGTTCAGGGTTTCGTCGGGCGTGCGGAAACTGCTAGTCCAGTTCACTGTCGTCGAACCGCCCACGCAGCGGCCCTGAAGAATGGCAATGGCGCCGTCTGCGGTGACCCGGCTCATGCCTTCCTGATACAGGCTGGCGTAGGACGTCAGCTCATCCATCTTGAAGTCTTTCTGGTAATACAGCCGGCCTTCTTCCACCAGAATCACCGACAGCCCCTGCCGGGCCAGAATCTCCGCCGTTGTGCCGCCACCGGCACCGGTGCCAATCACCACCACATCCGCTTCCACGGTTTGATCGGTGGTCAGTTTGCTGGCGTCAGTCACATTCCAGCCAGAAGCCAGGCCCCGGGCGATAGGATCGTTCATGGACATACTGCTCTCCGTAATCTGCGATGGGGTCAGGCGTTGTGGAACTGGGGCAGGGAATCAACCGCCCAGGCGGGCGGTCCTGGGTAGCCAGACAAATGCCAGTGCTGGTCATGGCCATAGAACGCCACGTTACTGATTTTGGTCAGGGCGATATAGCCGTTGTTCAGCAGACCAATCCGGCTATCCCGCCACCGATTGAGAAACGCCTCGGCACTCTCGGTAGTGACCGAGGGCCAATCCGACCACACCCGCGCCAGGGTTATCCGGGTGGGTGCGAAATTCAGCAGATCGAACAGCTTGCGCAGCTCCTTCTGGTTCGCCGGACCGAACATCACGATGCCCTGATCAATCCGCTCAATGGTCCCGGCAATCGCATACTGCCGTTGATTCGGTTCCTCCGGCAGCGCTCCGGCAAACATCGCCGGTAACAGGGCTTCAAACAGGGCAATATCATCCCGGCTCAAAAACTCGAACTGATAGCTGGCGTCCATACGGGAATCAACGGCACTCACCCGCCCGGCGGGGGCGGTAGCACAGCCAGTGAGGCCGGCGGTCATGCTGACGGTGCTCAGGAACATGGCGCCGCCGAGGCCGGTTTTCAGGAAACTGCGTCGGCTAAGTTCCGGCTGATGGTCTGGGTGGTATTCCGGGGAGGGTCTGGTCATTGTAGAGGCTTCTTTCGACGTTGTTGTTATAAGGCGGCAGGCACTTTGCCGGTGGCTGGGGTGTGGTGCGTCTTTCCAAGACTGTGCAAAACATGGATGTTTTGCTCAAGCCTACATGGAAGTATTCACGGCGTGTCTTGGAAAGACGCACCACACTCCAGCCCTGCACCAAGCAATCAGGCTTCAGCGAATAAACAGCTTATAAACCATCCGATGGGCAGCCGTTCCGTGCGGCGCATAAACAAACTTGCCGCTGTTGAATTTCTGCTTGGTAAAGATCGCCCGGTGGTGCGAGAAGGTCAGGAAACCTTCCTTGCCATGGTAATGACCCATACCGGAATCACCGATACCACCAAACGGCAGATCATCCTGCGCCACATGCATCAACGCATCGTTGATACACATACCGCCAGACAGCGTGTTATCCACCACAAACTGCTGGTGCGACTTGTCATAGCCAAAGAAGTACAGCGCCAGCGGACGCGGCCGATCATTGATGTAATGCACGGCTTCCTCCAGACCGCCGTAACTCACCACCGGCAGAATCGGCCCGAAAATCTCATCCTGCATCACCTTCATATCCGGCGTGGTTTTCAGCACCAGCGTCAGCGGAATCTTCCGGGTGCCGTCCTTCATGTTCTCATTGGCGGGATTGATCTCCACCAATTCGGCACCCTTGGCCCGGGCGTCCTCAAGATAGCTCTGCAGGCGATCATACTGACGCTCATTGATGATCGCTGTGAAATCATCGTTATCCCGCAGGCTCGGGTACATCTCGGCGAACTTCGCGCGGAACTCATCCACAAACCCCTGAACCCGATCCGCCGGGCACAGAACGTAATCCGGTGCCACACAGGTCTGGCCCGCGTTAAATGCCTTACCGAAAGCAATTCGCTGGGCCGCGTCTTCCATCGGCACATCCGGAGACACAATCGCAGGCGATTTGCCGCCCAGTTCCAGGGTCACCGGCGTCAGGTTTTCTGCGGCCGCGCGCATCACCAGTTTGCCTACCGAAGTGGAACCGGTGAACAGCAGGTGATCAAAGGGGCGTTGGGAGAAATCGGCGGCCACGTCCGCCTCGCCGGTAATCACCGACACCAGGTCCTCCGGGAACATGGATTCAATGATTTCCTTGAACAGTGCGGAGGTGTGCGGAGTGAATTCCGACATCTTGATCATGGTGCGATTGCCGGCAGCCAGAGACGCCACCAGTGGACCAACGGCCAGATACAGCGGATAGTTCCAGGGCACGATCACACCGACCACACCCTTGGGCTGGTAATGCACCTTGTTACTGGCGGGCTGGAACAGGACCGAAACGTGCCGCTTGGACGGCTTCATCCACTCGTTCAGATGTTTGAGCGTGTAGTTGATACCCTGGATGGATGGCATTACCTCTGCAATCAGGGTTTCATCTTTGGAGCGGCAGCTGAAGTCCCTGTCAATGGCCTCTACCAGACGGTCCTGGTGGCTTAGCAAGGCACGCTTGAGCCGTTTCAGGTTCTCCTTGCGTTCGGTCAGAGACGGCATCGGGTTGTTCCGGAACGCCTTCTTCTGGTCCTCAAACACGCGATGGGTGTGCTGAATCTGCTTTTTGCTCTCAGTGAGCTGGACGACAGTGGCTCCCATGTTTCTCTCCCCATTGGCTGCAGGGCGATACCCTGAGCCTGTTGTTTTTGGTTGGCTAAAATCTGGACGATTTGCACTTGAGGCTATTATTAGAGTATATACTCTAGGCAGTCAAGAAATGACGGTTGGCTCATCGGGCCATCCGTGATGCAGATAACAACAATCACTGGCGGGACGATGAAAACCAGAGACAAGATTCTGCTATCCAGTCTGGAGCTTTTTAACGAGCGGGGTGAAAGGAACATCACCACCAATCACATTGCCGCGCACCTGGCGATTTCTCCGGGCAACCTGTATTACCACTTCCGGAACAAGTCCGACATCATCTACGAGATCTTCCAGGAGTATGAAAAACTGGTGGATTATTACCTCGATATTCCGGAGGATCGGCTGCTGACGCTTGACGACCTGACCTTTTACCTGGAATCGGTGTTTGACGGTTTGTGGAGTTACCGGTTTTTTCACCGGGACCTGGAATACCTGCTGGACAGCGATACCAGGCTGCGCCAGGACTATCGGGAATTCACCAATCGATGTCTTGCTGCCATCAACCGCATCTTCGGCAAGCTGGCGGAGGCGGGTATTATTGAGCCGCAGCCGGAAGATTTACGTTCGGCCATGTCGCTCAACGTCTGGCTGGTCATCACCAACTGGATGGCTTTTCTGAAGACAGCCCACGCCAGTGACGAGCCTGCCAGTCTCACCCTGACCGAACTCAAGCAGGGTATTTATCAGGTGCTGACTCTGGAATTGCCTTATCTGACCCCGGATTATCGCGAGCAGGTGCTGGCGTTACGTGAAAAGTATCGGCCAACGCTGCCGGAAAATCCGGAGCAGAACGGTGAGTCCTCGCGGGCTGAAACCGGGGTTTCTGTCGGGATTGGTTAAAAATTGAACTTTTTTCCGCGATCGCGTTCAAAGGTAGTGACGTGGGAAACCGGACATTTCCTGCGTCTCCTGAGTGAGTTCTCAGGTACGTCGCAAACCCTGACGTTTCACCGGCCTGTCTGATGGCAGGCCGGTTTTTTTCATCAGGGGGTTTCCGATTCCGGCGTCTCCAGCCAGTCTGTCAATGCTTCCCGGCATTCATCCACGCCACGTTTTGAGGTGGCGGAAAACATGATCAGGTGTGCTACGCACGCATAGGGTTTCAGCTTCTGGGCAATGCCCAGCATGGCCGTTTTCGCTTGCCCAAATTTCAGCTTGTCGGCTTTGGTGGCAAGAATCATCAACGGCAGGTTGTTATGCTCGCACCATTCCACCATCATTTGGTCGAAGTCGGTGAGTGGGTGCCGGATATCCATCACCAGCACCAGGCCTCGCAGGCAGCGGCGATCATTCAGGTAATGCCCCAGATGCTGTTGCCAGTCGTCTTTCATGTCCCGGGAGACTTTGGCGTAGCCGTAACCGGGCAGGTCGACCAGGCGCAGGTTCTCTTTATTGAGTGTAAAAAAGTTTATCAGCCGGGTGCGGCCGGGTGTTTTACTGGTCCGGGCCAGTTTGCCGTTGGCAGTAATGGCGTTCAGCGCGCTGGACTTGCCGGCATTGGAGCGCCCAGCGAAGGCAACCTCGGCACCGATGTCGGGCGGGCACTCGTCCAGTTTGGACGCGCTGATCAGAAAACGGGCACTGTTGAACGAAACGCTTTTTTGAGTCAGATCAGGGTCCACGATGGTTGGTATTCCTTTGGATTTCAGTTATCGGCGATTAATGTATAATGCTACACCAATTTCCGGCGGGACGCTGCGCGTTGCCGCTGTCAGCCCCGGTGATAAGCCAGATAGATTGGCGCCTGCCGGCTGCACAACGAAGAATACTTTCAAGATGCAAAGATGAGAGAAGCGGAGCGAGCATGAAAAGACTGATCGCAGGAGTTGTTCTCGGAGTTGGCCTGACGGCAATGGCTCACGGGGCAGGAGATCCGGCAGCGGGTGAACAGAACGCAGCGGTATGTGCCAGCTGTCACGGCCAGGGCGGCGCCAAGCCGATCATGGCGGTGTATCCGAAATTGTCCGGATTGGGCGAGAAATACCTGTATCGCCAACTGGTCGATATCAAAAACGGAGACCGTCCGATTCCGGAAATGACCGGCTTGCTGAATAATATGTCTGATCAGGACCTGTGGGATCTGGCTGCCTACTATAACGAGCAGGAAATGGTTGTTGGTCAGGCCGATCCGGATCTGGTCGAGCGTGGCCAGGCGCTGTTCCGTGGCGGTAACATGGCCTCCGGCGTTGCCGCATGTGCCGGTTGCCACAGCCCGAACGGTGCTGGCAACGAGCCAGCTGGCTACCCTCGCCTGGGCGGTCAGACCGCTGAGTACGTAGAGAAGCAGCTGAAAGCCTACCGTGACGGCGAGCGTGCAGGTACCACCAACGCCAACATCATGGTGGACGTGGCTACCCGTCTGACCGATGCCGAGATCAAGGCCTTGGCAAACTACGTTTCCGGCCTGAACTGAGTCCGGCTTGACGTAGTGAGTTGTAAAAACCCCGCCAAGGCGGGGTTTTTGCTGCTTACCTTTCCGTAACCATTCCCTTCTGGCCAGCAGTGGAACTTTCCCGGTTTGCTGGGTCATAATCGTTGTCACATCAGAACATCGAACTCGGAGATTCCCGATGATAAGAACACTAGGCACAGTTGTTGTTTTCGCGCTGTCTATGGCGGTTGGTGCTGTTGCGCAGGCTCAGTCATGGGTTGAGAACACTCATTACCGCACCCTGGATAATCCGGTTCGCACCGCATCGGACGAAGGCGTAGAAGTTGCCGAAGTGTTCTGGTACGGCTGCCCTCACTGCTATACCTTCAAGCCGCTTATCGAGTCTTGGGCCGACCAGGCGCCTGACTACGTGAATTTCGTGAAGCTGCCGGCAGCACTGGGTCAAAGTTGGGAGCCTCACGCTTACGCCTTTTATGCTTTGGAGGCCATGGGTGAGCTGGACAAGGTGCATGACGCCCTGTTTACGGCGCTGGCTGGCGAACGTCGCCCCCTGAATTCCCCCGAAGCTCTGGCGGATTTCGTTAGCGGCTACGGCGTTGATGCCGAGGAGTTTCTCAACAACTACCGCAGCTTCGGTGTTCGTGCACGGGTTCAGCAGGCCCAGGCCAAGATCCGCGGCGCGCGCATCACCGGTACACCGACTATGCTGGTAAATGGCAAGTACGTGGTCAGCGCCTCCATGGCAGGTGGTCATGAGGCCGTGCTGTCTGTGGTTGACTACCTGGTCGAGCAGGAACGTGCTGCGGCAGAGTGAGCCGCCGGTATTGAGGGGCGCGTTCAGGTTCAGCGTGGGAATCCCCTGTTATGTATAAGCGTCTGCGCAATCAGATTAATGGCATTCTCCGGGGGCCGGAAGGTCCCCGGGGGGCCTGTTCTGGTAGCGAGCATGTGCCTGAGTTCGAGCCCCATCGTCATATCCGGCTGCTCACTTTCAATATCCAGGTGGGCATCAATACCTCGTCTTACCATCACTACCTGACCCGCAGCTGGCAGCACTTTCTGCCTCATCGTCGCCGCATCGAGAATCTCGACCGTATTGCCACCCTGTTGCGGCAATACGACGTGGTGGCGTTGCAGGAATGCGACGGTGGCAGTTTGCGCAGTGGCTATATCAACCAGGTTCAGTATCTGGCAGAAGCCGCCGGTATTCCCTACTGGTATCAGCAATTAAACCGCAATCTTGGTCAGATCGCGCAGCACAGTAACGGTCTGTTGAGTCGGTATCGGCCTCTGGATGTCACTGAGCACAAACTGCCCGGCCTGATTCCTGGCCGTGGAGCGATCATTGCCCGGTATGGTTCGGAAGACGATCCGCTCATACTGGTACAAATGCACCTGTCCCTCAGCAAGGCGGCACAGCAGCGGCAACTGGGTTACGTGCGGGATCTCATTGCCGACTACCGGCACGTAGTCCTGATGGGGGATATGAATGCTCATGCAGAGCAGCTGCTGACCCAAACGCCCTTGAAAGAAACCGACCTGATACCCCTGCCGGGCACGGCTCACAGCTTCCCCAGTTGGCGGCCCGAAAAGGCCCTGGACCACATTATGGTCAGCCCTTCCCTGGAAATCCGACGTGCCGAGGTGATCAGTTATCCGGTATCGGATCATTTGCCCATCGCCATGGATGTGGCCTTGCCGAAGGGGTACCTGGAAACTTTTTAAGGCCTGCGAGGCCCTTTCGGTGCAGGGGTATTTTGCTCAGGTATAAAAAAACCCGGCTCGCTGGCCGGGTTTTTTTGTGGAGGCAGGATCAATTACTTGATCTTGGCTTCCTTGTACGCAACGTGCTTGCGGACAACCGGATCGTACTTTTTGATCTCGATTTTTTCCGGAGTGTTACGCTTGTTCTTTTTGGTCGTGTAGAAGTGACCAGTGCCTGCTGATGAAACCAGCTTGATTTTCTCGCGCATGATGCGGCTCCTTAAACTTTCTCGCCGCGGGCACGAAGATCGGCCAGCACAGCGTCGATGCCTTTTTTGTCGATGATGCGCATGCCCTTGGTGGAAACGCGCAGCTTCACGAAACGCTTCTCGGTCTCAACCCAGAAACGGTGGTTCTGCAGATTCGGCAGAAAACGACGACGAGTGTGGTTCATCGCGTGGGATACATTGTTACCGGTAACCGGACGCTTACCGGTAACCTGACAAACTCTGGACATACTTGCCTCCGACCTGAGCAATGGTCTATCAATACGAATTCGTTTTTTAATGCGTCTCTGGTTGCTCCGGAGCAATAACTGCCACCGGTTCGCGCCTCTAAACTGAACGCTGCTCGCCAGACGCCGCCAGAAAGGGACGCTTTTATACCAGAACTGGCCGACCAACGCAAAAAATTGTTGGGAATTTGGCCAGTTTTCCGGAATCGACCCTGCTGCAGCTACATCAACCCTCTTTCAGCCAGGGATATTACCTCACCATGGCCGATAACCATATGGTCAAGAACCCTGATATCCACCAGTCCGAGTGCTTCTTTCAGTCTGCGGGTCAGGGAAATGTCCGCCTGGCTGGGCTCCGCGACGCCAGAGGGGTGATTGTGGGCAAAAATGACAGCGGCGGCGTTGTCTTCGAGGGCCTGGCGAACCACTTCCCGGGGATACACGGCCGCGCCGTCAATGGTGCCGCGAAACAGTTCCCGGTACTGGATCACCCGGTGGCGGTTATCCAGAAACAGGCCGGCGAACACTTCGTGGGGGTAAGTGCCCAGCCGGCTGGTGAGAAAACGGCGGGTGTCGGCCGGTGAGCGTAGCGGATCGCCCTGGCGCAGTGGTTCGTCCATCACCCGGCGGGCCATCTCCATGGCGGCCTGAACCTGGGCGTATTTGGCCGTGCCCAGGCCTTTGACCTCACAGAACTGCCTGCGGGAGGCGGTCATCAAGCCCCGCAGGCCGGAAAACTCGGCGATCAGATGGCGGGCCAGTTGCATCACCGGCATGCCGGTGGTGCCGGTGCGCAGGAAAATGGCCAGGAGTTCGGCGTCAGACAGGGCTTCCGGGCCGTGGGACAGAAGGCGCTCACGGGGCCGTTCATCGGTTGGCCAGGCAGGGTTGGTCATGCTGTGCTTCCTTGCGTGTCAGATTGTGATGCATCCTGCATCGGTTCTCAGAATTACAAAGGTTACTCCAAAAAGTAACATTTGGTAAACGAACGGGTGCTCTTGCAGGCTGCCTGCCGGGCCCGGGCGTGCTATCTTATAACCCTTTCATTTTACGGGATTACGGAGCCCTTCATGGCTGCCAAACGAATTCTGCTGGGAATCACCGGTGGCATTGCTGCCTATAAAAGTGCCGAACTGGTCCGGCTGCTCAAGAAAGCGGGCCTTGAAGTGCGGGTGGTGATGACCCGGGGCGCCGAGGCATTTGTGACGCCGCTGACGTTTCAGGCCCTCAGCGGCGAGCCGGTGCGTACATCGCTGCTGGACCCGGAGGCCGAGGCCGGCATGGGTCATATTGAACTGGCCAAATGGGCCGATCAGGTGGTGGTGGCGCCCGCGTCTGCGGATTTTCTGGCCCGTCTGGCCCAGGGCATGGCGGATGACCTGCTGACCACGGTTTGTTGTGCCACTGAGGCGCCCATTGCGGTGGCCCCCGCCATGAATCAGGCCATGTGGAAAAATTTCCGGACCCAGAGAAACATGTCCCTGCTGGCGGAAGACCCACAGATCACCGTCTGGGGGCCGGATCAAGGCGAGCAGGCCTGCGGTGATACAGGTCCTGGCCGGATGCTGGAGCCGGACGCCCTTGCCAGCCGGATTCTGGCTGATGCAGCCCGGGCCACTGTCGGAGCGCTGGCGGGAAAACGGGTGGTGATCACAGCAGGCCCTACCCGTGAACCCATTGATCCGGTGCGTTATATCTCCAACCACAGCTCCGGCAAAATGGGTTATGCCCTGGCTCGGGCGGCAGCAGATGCGGGTGCCCAGGTGGTACTGGTGAGTGGCCCGGTTAACCTGCCGGTGCCGGATGGCGTGGCAGTCCGACCGGTGATGACGGCACAAGACATGTTGCAGGAAGCCGAGCGGGTAGTGGCGGAGGGCTGCGACATTTTTATCGCCACAGCGGCGGTGGCTGATTACCGGCCTGCGGCCTGTGCCGGCGACAAGATCAAGAAAACGGACGAAGCGATGACACTGTCGCTGGTGCGCAATCCGGATACGCTGGCGACCATTGCAGCCCGCAAGAATCCTCCGTTTACCGTGGGTTTCGCCGCTGAAACCACAGATGTCGCCCGCTATGCCCACGATAAAATGCAACGCAAGAAGCTCAATATGATCGTGGCCAACGACGTGTCCGTCCCGGGCCTGGGCTTTAACAGCGATCAGAATGCCGTCACGGTATTCTGGCCGAGCGGGGAGCATGCGATTGGCCCGGACAGCAAACAGGCCATCGCAGACACATTGGTGGCGTTGATCGCCGAACACAGCAACAAGGTCGGGAACTCATGACGCAAAAGAAACTGCAGGTACGAATCCTGGACGATCGAATTGGCACCGACATACCGTTTCCGGAGTATGCAACGCCGGGCTCGGCGGGCCTGGATCTGCGTGCTTGCCTGAATGCGCCATTAACGGTCGAGCCGGGCGAGACTCACCTGATTCCGACCGGGCTATCCGTGCACATTGCCGACCCGTCGCTGGCGGCAATGATCCTGCCGCGCAGCGGTCTTGGCCACAAGCACGGCATCGTCCTGGGCAACCTGGTGGGGTTAATCGATTCCGATTATCAGGGTGAATTGATGGTGTCATGCTGGAACCGGGGCCAAACCGCTTTCACCATCGCCATCGGTGAACGTATTGCCCAGCTGGTTCTGGTGCCGGTTGTGCAGGCAGACTTTGAAGTGGTGTCTGAATTCGGC
This sequence comes from Marinobacter sp. THAF197a, assembly GCF_009363275.1. Classification (NCBI taxonomy): domain Bacteria; kingdom Pseudomonadati; phylum Pseudomonadota; class Gammaproteobacteria; order Pseudomonadales; family Marinobacteraceae; genus Marinobacter; species Marinobacter sp. THAF197a. The sequence goes on along the minus strand of NZ_CP045324.1, from coordinate 3,756,520 downwards.
GCCAGTACCCGCGGCGAGGGCGGGTTTGGTTCAACCGGAACGCACTGAGTCGGTTACCGGAGGCTGGCAGCGTTTATGCAGGTCGGCGTCTATACTTTGCTGGTAACTGATTGTCCGGGACGTAAAAATCATTGCGGGAAGCACTATGAAACTCGGTAAAAAGAAAATCAAAGAGCCGTCGGTGGATGACAATCCCGAAAAGAAGCCGGGAAGGAAAAACAAGCGAAAAACAGAATCCTCAGGGTCTGGCCTCAAACGACTCAACACCGTTGCACTCAATCAGTCGCTGGTGGTGGTTCTGGCCGGCGTGGTTGCGGTGGCCCTGCTTCATTTCCTGGTGATTGTGCCCGCCGGTGAGCGCAGTTACCAGCAGGCCCGGGTGGTTGAGGCCGACGGCGCCCAACAGAGGCTGAACCAGTATTTTAGCGCCCAGCAGGAACAGGTGCGTGCCCTGGCCAATCAGCGCTATGTGAGCAATCAGCTTGCCGAGCAAGGTGACCGGGACGAGCTGGCGCGCCAGCTGCAGGCGGCGTTGCCCGGAGCCCAGGCGGTTTTTGTTTTCCGTTACCGTGATATTCCCCGCACCGGCAGCAGCGACGGCCTGCTCGGGTTTGCCGGCCTGGAGCTGGCCCGGCGGGCAGAGAACGGGCAGTCACTATTGCCAGACGCCTTTCCCCGTAACGATCAGTGGTATCTTCAGTACGCCGCGCCAGTTCGACATCCGGTCAGCAACGCAGTGCAGGGCAGTGTGCTGGTGGTTTACGGCGCGGATCAGCTTCAGCCCCTTCTGACCGTTGGCAATCGCCAGTTGGGAGGCCAGTTGTCGCTGGTGCAGGCGGCATCGGGTTCCCAGCGTACCGTGGTCAGCACCGGCCGGGGTTCGGGCCCTTCTGAAACCAGAACCCTGTCGAATCCGGACTGGTCTGTGGTGTTCCAGCCAGCCCGGGCGCCAGAGGCGCCGGTCAATACCATCGTGGCCGCCGTTCTGGTCGGCATTCCGGCACTGGTGGCCGCGATTGTTGTCTGGGTGTTGTTGGGCGGCGCCCAGCGAGGCATTCGCCAGGATGTGACGGCCCTGATCCAGTGGTCGCACAAGGTGTTTGGCGGCGAGCGGGTGAAACTGCCGACCTTCCGTTGGGATATGGTGGCGTCTACCGGCGAGGTGCTGTTCCGCCTGTCGCAGATGGTTGATAAACGGCTGGCAAAAGCTGCCGAGAGCGCAAAACCTCAGCAGGTGGCAGCCGGTGCCAGAAAGCCTGCGTCCGGTGAGGAAGAACCCCTGTTCCAGGACAAGGACATGCCCGACATCGATATGCTCGATGGCGACGAGGATGTGCTTGGTTTTGGCAGTGGCGATGACGCCCTGTTCGATGAGGATATCCCCGAGGTGGTGGAAGCCGAGCTGCCATCCGTGGACGTTGCCGCCGAGATCTTCCGGGCCTATGACATCCGGGGAATTGTCGGTGAGACCCTGTCCCCCGAGGTGGTCCGGGTGATTGGCCGTGCTATTGGTTCCGAGGCGGCGGCTCGCGGTGTGACCTCGATCTGCATTGGTTACGATGGTCGCCATTCCAGCCCGGACCTGGCCGATGCGCTGGCCAGTGGCATCATGGCTACCGGCTGCAATGTGATCCATGTGGGGGCGGTGCCCACGCCGGTACTCTATTTTGCCACACACCAGTTGCAGACTGGCTCCGGCGTGATGGTGACCGGTAGCCACAATCCGGCCAACTATAACGGCCTGAAGATCATGCTCGGCGGCGAAACCTTGTCTGGCGAGGCGATTCAGAAACTTTACCAGCGTATTCAGACCGCCGACTTCACCTCTGGTCAGGGCGCCCAGTCCCGGGAAGATGTGCGCCGGGCCTATCTGGATCGGATTGTCGGTGACATCGCCGTGGCCGCGCCGCTTAAAGTCGTGGTGGATGCTGGCAACGGTATCGCGGGCGAACTTGGCCCCATGCTGATCGAAGAGCTTGGCTGTGAGGTAACCCCGCTGTACTGCGAGGTGGATGGTGACTTCCCCAATCACCACCCGGACCCCGGCAAGCCGGCCAACCTGCAGGATCTGATCGCCAAAGTGCAGGAAACCGGCGCCGATATCGGCCTGGCCTTTGATGGTGACGGTGATCGCCTGGGTGTGGTAACCAACACTGGCAAGATCATCTGGCCGGACCGGTTGCTGATGCTGTTCGCCCGGGATGTGGTGTCCCGTAACCCGGGGGCGGATGTCCTGTACGATGTGAAATGCAGTCGTCGCCTGGCAGGCGTGATTTCCGAAGCCGGTGGCCGGCCCATCATGTGGAAATCCGGCCACTCACTGATGAAAGCGAAAATGAAAGAAAGCGGCGCGCTGTTGGCAGGTGAAATGAGCGGCCACGTATTCTTTGGTGAACGTTGGTACGGCTTCGATGACGGCCTGTATTCAGCCGCCCGGTTGCTGGAAATCCTGGGTATTGAGGATCGTCACAGCGACGATGTCTTTGCCGATTTCCCCGAGGATATCAGCACGCCCGAGCTGAATGTCGAGGTGACGGAAACCGAGAAGTTCGCGATCATTGAGCGCCTTGGCAAGCTGGGTGAATTTGGTGACGGCAACATCAGTACCATCGACGGCATTCGGGTAGATTATACCGATGGCTGGGGCCTATGCCGGGCGTCCAACACCACGCCGGTTCTGGTGCTGAGGTTTGAGGCTGAAACCGACGAGGCCCTTGAACGGATCAAGGCCGTCTTTCGTGAGCAATTACAGAAGGCCGCACCCGACCTGGTTGCGGACTTCTGACAAGATACATTCTCTGACAGCAAGGAATTACACATCACCATGGCGCTGGATCGTGAAACAGCAATGCAGGTGGCCTCGGTACTGAGCCGGGGCCTGCCCTATATCCAAAGATTTACTGGCAAGACCGTTGTGATCAAATACGGCGGTAATGCCATGGAAAACGAAGAGCTCAAAAGCAGCTTTGCCCGGGACGTGGTACTGATGAAACTGGTGGGCATCAACCCCATCGTGGTTCACGGCGGCGGCCCCCAGATTGGCGAGCTGCTGGAGCGTTTGAACATCAAATCCCGCTTTGTGAACGGCATGCGCGTGACCGACGCCGAAACCATGGATGTGGTGGAAATGGTGCTGGGTGGCCAGGTAAACAAGGAAATCGTATCCCTGATCAACGCCCAGGGCGGCACCGCCGTGGGCCTGACCGGTAAAGACGCCAACCTGATTCGTGCCCGCAAGCTGGAGGTAGTTGACCGTTCACCGGAACTGGAACGACCGGAGATCATCGACATTGGCCACGTGGGCGAGGTTGCCAGTGTTAATGTCGATGTGATCGACATGCTCACCCGCAGCAACGTGATTCCGGTGATTGCCCCCATCGGTGTGGGCCCGGATGGCGCCTCCTATAACATCAACGCTGACCTGGTGGCCGGCAAGGTGGCGGAAGCCATGAAGGCGGAAAAGCTGATTCTGCTGACCAATGTCTCCGGCCTGAAGAGCAAGGAAGACAAGGTGCTGACCGGCTTGACCGCCCAGCAGGTTAACGACCTGATTGATGATGGCACCATCCACGGCGGCATGCTGCCGAAGATTCGCTGCGCGCTCAGTGCGGTGGAGAACGGCGTGCGTACCTCCCACATCATTGATGGCCGTGTTGCCCATGCCTGTTTGCTGGAAATCTTTACCGACGAAGGCGTTGGTACCCTGATTTCCCGGAACTAAACAACCTGACCCGGGAGCAACCGGATGAAGCGCCTGTTGTCATTTCTGATCACGTTGGGAATTGTGGCTTTTGTCGGTTTCAAGGCCGGCGTCTGGTGGCTGACGGATCAGCGCATGGCACAAGCGCGGTCGGAGCTCTCCAGCTATGGTGTGCTGGAGCGAGGCCAGATCGGCTCGGCTCTGGACGGCCGGGTGACCTTGAGGCAGTCCCGTTGGGAAGACTTTCGACTGACCCAGCCGTTGCAGCTGGGTCTGATTGAATTTGATGCCGGTTCGCCTGTGACCCTTCTGACCACCCTGGCCAACCCGTCACCGCTGCCAGCGACCTGGTCGCTGACGGCAGAGCAGGCCAGCATGGCTCTGGAGCCGACCATGTTCCGGAACTGGCTGACCGCGGGTACCGAGTCACAATCACGGCTGCCGCCGCTGGTGTCGCTGGCCTGTGCGCCTGATCCCCGGCAGCAACTGGGCAGTGGCGACCTGATGCGCATGGGGATTTCTGCTATTCGCGGCGACGTGCACCTGAAGCAGGGCCCTGAAGGTGTCCGGTTGGAGATCAATAGTGCAGAAACCGGCAGCCTGGAAGCGGAATGGCCGGACGCCCGGGTTAATCTCTCCGGCCTGGCGGCCACCCTGGAGAGCAGTGCTGAACCGGTTCGTATCACCTTTCGGGACGCTGGTTTGATGCGCCGCCTGTCGGCTTACTGTGCCCGGGAAACCGGGCAGGACGTGAACCAATGGGCCAGTAACGCTGTCTCTGTAATGGCGGCAGGCCTGCAAGCTCGTGGCTACGATGGCAGCGATCAATTGCTGGCACTTTACCGCCAGTGGCTGATGGAAGGTGGCGAGCTGCAATTTGCCATTACACCCGGCTCTGGCACTTTTGGCATACCCGTACGCTCTGAATCGGCGCCCGAAGCCGCCTGGCCGGTTGACTATAATGGTGCCGGGGTTCCCGATATCTACCTGACCGAAATGGAAGCCCCCGAGCCACAGTTGCCTCTGGAAGCACTGGAACCGGTGATCCCCCGGGAGGAGCCCGGTGTTCAGCAATGGTACCCGGCGGACCTGGAAGGCGCGCAGACCTGGCTGGGGCGGCAGGTGAGGGTAACGCTGTCTAACGGCAATCAGGTAGAGGGTCGCCTGGTCAGCGTGGGGGAGCGTGAGCTGGAAGTGTCACGCACCGTTGCCGGCGGAGAGGTGGCTTATCCAATATTGATTCGGGCCATCACCCAGTTTGATGTCTGGCGGCGGGGCAGGGCAGACTGAGATCAACGGCCGGGAGGCTACCATGGCGCACAGCACTGACAAGTTACAGACCGTACCGGACATCCGGGACATGCTGACCCGGTTGATTTCGCTGCCCTCCATCAGCAGCGCATCACCGGACTGGGACCACAGTAACGAAGCGGTTGTAAGAACCCTGGCCGAATGGCTGGAGCCCATGGGGTTTGCGGTGGAAATCCTGGAAGTGCCGGGTATGCCGGGCAAATACAACCTGATTGCCACGCTTGGCAGCGGTCCGGGCGGGTTGGTGCTGTCTGGCCATACCGATACCGTTCCGTTCGATGACAAGCGTTGGCAAAGTGATCCGTTCACCCTGACCGAAAAGGACAATCGCTGGTACGGCCTGGGTACCTGCGATATGAAAGGCTTCTTTCCGCTGGCCATTGAAGCGGCCAAAGCTTTTGTCGACCAGCCGCTTCAGCAACCACTGATCATCCTCGCCACAGCGGACGAAGAAAGCTCCATGAACGGCGCCCGGGCACTGGCGGAGGCCGGCAAACCGAAGGCCCGGTATGCGGTCATCGGCGAGCCGACCAACCTCAAGCCGGTGCGCATGCACAAGGGCATCATGATGGAGCGGCTGCGGTTTGATGGTCAATCCGGCCATTCCTCCAACCCGGACCTTGGTCGCAATGCCCTGGAGGGCATGCACGAGGCCCTGGGGGAACTGCTGAATCTGCGCACCGAATGGCAGGAAAAATACCGAAACCCCAACTTCAAAGTGCAGGTACCGACGCTGAACCTGGGCTGCATTCACGGGGGTGACAACCCGAACCGGATCTGCGCTCAGTGCGAACTCCACTTCGATTTGCGTCCGTTGCCGGGGATGAACATGGAAACCCTGCGCCAGGCGATTCTCAACCGGATGCAGCCCCTGGCAGAACGTCGGCAATTGAACCTGACTTTCGAGCCCTTGTTCGACGGCGTGCCGCCTTTTGAAACGCCGGCCGATGCGGCCCTGGTCAAGGCGTGTGAAACGCTGACCGGCCACACCGCCCACGCGGTTGCCTTCGCCACCGAGGCGCCCTGGTTGCAGAAGCTGGGCCTGGAAACCCTGGTGATGGGGCCTGGTTCCATTGACCAGGCGCATCAGCCGGATGAGTTTCTTGAGATGTCGCAATTACAACCCACCGTGGATATTCTGCGCGGTCTGATCAAGCAGTTTTGTCTTTGATGGAAGGGGAGAAAGGTTTGAAATCGAACGAATGGCTGCACGGATTCCGCCACTCATCTCCGTACATCAATGCTCATCGCGGCCGAACCGTCGTGCTGACCATGCCCGGCGATGCCATCGAGCACCGGAACTTCATCAATATCATCCACGACATTGCCTTGCTCAGCAGCCTGGGTGTGCGCCTGGTGGTGGCCTTTGGTGGTCGCCCGCAGATCCAGTCCCGGCTGGACGACGCCGGTCTTGAATCGGCCTTTGCCCGCGGCTTGCGCATCACCCCGGATAACCACTTGCCCCTGGTCATGGAAGCCATCGGGGGCTTGCGGGCCTATCTGGAAAGCCAGTTGTCCATGGGTCTGGTTAACTCGCCCATGCACAATGCCAGAATCCGGGTCACCAGCGGCAACTATGTTACTGCCAAGCCGGTGGGGGTGCTGGATGGCGTGGATTTCGGCTACACCGGGAAAGTGCGCCGGGTGGATACCCGGGGTATTGAACAGCTGCTGGAACAGGGCCACATCGTTCTGTTGCCGCCCATGGGGTACTCGCCCACCGGTGATGCTTTCAATCTGTCTTACGAGGACGTTGGCAGCCAGGTGGCGGCTGCCTTGCAGGCAGAAAAACTGATCGTGTTCATCGATGACGAAGGCCTGCTTGAGGAAGACGGTTCACTGATTCGGGAGCTGTCGGCTCGCCAGGCATCGGAACGCCTCAATACCAATGTGGTGACCGGCCATGACGCGGCACTGCTCAAAGCAGCCTGTGATGCCTGTGTGAAAGGCGTGCGCCGGGCCCACATCATCAGCTACGTGGAAGATGGCGCGTTGCTGGAGGAACTGTTCACACGGGACGGTTCCGGAACCCTGGTCAGCGGGGATAACTACGAGCAGATCCGCCAGGCCAGGGTGGAAGACATCGGGGGTATTCTGGAGTTGATCCAGCCCCTTGAAGAGCAGGGCATCCTGGTGCGCCGCTCCCGGGAAATGCTGGAAACCGAAGTGGACCGCTTCGTCGTGGCCGAGCGGGATGGCACTATCGTTGGCTGTGCTGCCCTATATCATTACCCGGACGAAGGTACCGGTGAACTGTCCTGTTTTGCGGTCGACCCCTCCTACCGGCGCGCCGGGCGGGGAGATGACATTCTGGCGATGATTGAAAAGCTGGCGAAGGGGCAGGGCATCCGCAAACTGTTCGTACTGACTACCCAGACCGAACACTGGTTCCGGGAGCGGGGTTTTCTGCCCACGGCGGTGCAGGATTTGCCCGGGCCAAAGCTGGCGTCCTACAACACTCAGCGCAACTCAAAGGTGTTCTACAAACCGTTGTGACAGGGCACTGAGCTGTTGTTCCCGCTCCTCCGGCGTGGCCCTGGACAAGGTCTTGACCGAGTCATAGAACTGTCCGAAGTCGTAGTGGTGATCCCGCAACAATTGCCGGAATGCCGGCACATGCTGGTTGTATTGCTGGAACAGAGCCAGGTTGGCGTTGTTCAGGCGCACCGGCGGTGTGCCAAATGGGCCAGGCTCCGGGTAGTGTTCTGATAGCTCGGCGTAGGCATGGGCCAGTTCCTCCAACAGGGCCGCCTTGCGGCCCCTTAGCACGTCGGCGGCCAGTACCTGTTGTTGCTGATAGAGCTGTCGGAGCTGTGCGCCGACGTCGTTGACCAGGTCCAGGGTCCGATTACGGTGCTCCAGCCGCTGCAGGGCGCGGTCAAAACCGGCTTCGGACGCCTGCTGTTCCAGCCAGATTCTCAGGCCTTCCAGTTCAACGGCAGTGGCAAAGCTTTCGTTAAACGCGGTGTCTTCCTTGATATACACCACCTGATGGGCCAGTTCGTGGAACATCAGTGCCACCATGCGGTCATCTGGCAGGCTGGTAAAACCGGTGTGCAGAGGGTCATTGAACCAACCCAGGGTAGAGTAGGCAGTGACGGCGCCGATGAAGGTGTCGTAATCCTGTGCGTTGAACCGGGCCTGCTCCTTGCGCGCCCGCTCCAGATTGAAGTAGCCTCGATAGGCTTGGCAGCCCACCACGGGATAACACCACTGGTGAGGGTCCAGCGAGAATTCGGGTACAGCAACCAGGTTGACCACAACCCAGGGCTGGTCCAGCTCAACGTATTTGGTAAAGGCCGTGCCGACGGGTAGCTGAAGTACGTCATTTGCGAAGGTGCGTGCGGACTGTGCAACGGCCAGTTTGCGTTTCAGTTCCGGGTCGGTTTGTGGGTCGCGGGCAACCGATTCCACGGGTTGTCCCCGCAGCATCAGTGAAAGATGGCCGCCCACTGCCTGGCCATAGTAGCCAATGGTCGAACACCCCTGGAGCCCTGTTAACAGTAGCAAAAGAAGATAGATCTGACTAAGCTGTCTCATGTATCCGTACGTTGTGATTGATGGTCTTTCCGGCTCCGCCCTGGTGCTCGTCGTGACAGGCTCGCTGGCTGTTTTCCGGGGCTGGCTATACTCTTTTTATCATAACAGCAGATCACAGCCACTAACTCAGGGATGTTCGCCAGGGCGACGGTCATTGGCGACCAGGCCGGCTTATCAATTGGTCAGGTAGTTCATGGATCCGAGAGAACGTCGTAGCAGTACCCGACAGCCCATTAAACTCGCGGCACAGATCGACGCAGGTGGCGGTAATACCTGGCCCTGCCAGATTGCTGATTTTTGCGCCGAAGGCCTGTTCATCCGCTATTCCGGTGAAACCTCCCGAAAACTGGACCGGGTGTTCGATCAAAGCCAGCCGTCCGAGCTGGTGGTTCGGTTTCGCGGTGTGGACGGCCAGCGCCGATATGAATTGCATGTCAGCCCCGTGCGGCGCATAGATGGCGCTATGGGGGTGAACTTCACCCGCTCCAATCCGGACGCCCTGAATGCCATGCTGCAGCTTTGCGGCAGCAGTGGTGATCAGGCCAGGTCGTCGTTGCGGGCGCCGAGTGAGCGTGTGCAGTTTGTGCTGCATCAGTCTGCCAAAACCGTGACCAGTTTCATCGAACCGCTGATGGATGCCTGTTTCGTGCAGATGGTCGATGCGCTCCGCAAGGCCGCCCAGAAGGCTCCCAGCGATCAGTTGGCCAACGAGTATATGGACGCCTCAGGGCAGCTCCAGGCACGCCAGAGGATTCTTTGGCACCATATGGCGAGGTTTCTGGAATCCCCTCTGAAACCAGCCCAGAAGGGGGTGCCGGGGGCTGAGTTGTCTGTGGTCGACAAGAACGAGTTCGAAGACTGGCTGACCATCCGGGTAATGGTCACTCGGGCCGATACCCAGTACCGTGGCGACCTGCTTCAGCTCAAGCTGCGACTGGACAAGCTCGGTATCGCCAATCGCACCGGCCACCACAACCCGCTTGGGCCAGCGCTGGTCTGTGAGGCCTTCCATCATGCCCTGTTACAGCTCAAGGCAACCAGAGAGGTGGAGAAAGTCTGCCTGAAGACCTTTGAGCAAACCGTGCTTAAACAACTGGCGCCGCTGTACCGGGAACTGAACAACATTCTTATTCGTCATGGCGTGCTGCCAGACCTGGACTTGTCCAAATACCTCAGTGAGCAGGCACCGCCAAAGGACGAGCCCACGCCCGCGCCGACAGTCACCAGGCCAGAAGAGACCCCAGCCGAGAGCCCGGCCCAGCCCGCCGAGGAATCCCGCGCCACGCCCGCAAGCCGAGCCCTGAAAAGCCGGTTATCCGGTGAATTCCGCGGCTACGCCCAGGCCGCCCAGACGGCGTTTTCCACCGTTCGCAATCTGCTCACAACCCTGCAGGCAAGCCGGGTTTCCCGAGGGGAAAGTCCCCGGGAGGACTTTGCCCCCAATGCGCGCCCACTGTCGACCGGTGAACTGCACCGGGAATTGCAGGAGTTGCAGGTACGCGCGGCGGGCCCGGAAGAATCCGCCGCCCCGCTGAAAGAGCGGGTGGTCGAGAAGATCAAGGAAATCGGCGAAGCCCGGCTGGATGACGAGCAGCAGCAAACCCTGGATGTCGTTGATCGCTTTTTCAAAAGTGTCGTGGAAAGCCCCAAACTCAGTGACTATGTGCAGGCCCGGATGCGTCAGCTGGAAGTGCCGGTGCTCAAGGTGGTGATGCGGGATCCGGCGTTTTTTGAGGATCAGGACAGCCCTGTCCGCGGCGTGATGAACCGTTTGGCCCAGCTGGGGGTCAAGGGTGGCCGCCTGAACCCGGTGGTCCAGCGACGGGTCGACGAGCTGGTTCAGCGCATTGCCACGGATTTCGAGCAGGACACCGGCGTGTTTGAACAGACAGTGACCGAGCTGGACACCCTGATTGACCGGCAGAATCTGGTCTACCGCCGGAACGTCGAGCGTGTAACGGCAGCGGCCGAGGGTGCCCAGAAGGTGTCTGAGTCCAAGGCGGCGGTGAGCGCCGCGATTGATCAGCGCATTGCCGGTCGCAAGGTTCCCCGGGCGCTGGTCAGTTTGCTGGAAGGCGGCTGGCGGGACCTGTTGTCACTGACCTGGATTCGCCAGGGGCCAGACAGTCAGCTCTGGCAGGACTACCTGGCGGTGATTGATTCGCTGCTGGCCTTTGCCGATGATCCGGAGAGCAGTATCAACCTGCCGGAGCTTCTGCGGCTGATCCAGGACGGCCTGGCGTCGATATCCAGCAATCACATGCCGTCTTCCCAGATTCGCGATGAATTGAAGCACTTCCTGGTTCGCCGGCCCGACAAAACCCCTGAGATGGTCGAAGTGCCGCCGGCAAAACCAGCGGAGAAAGACCCGCAAACCCTCAACGAGCGGGAACAGCGCAGCCTTCAACGCTGGATCAACCGGTCGCAGCAGCTGCGCACCGGCGACTGGCTGCGGGACCAGACCCGGCCTGACGAACTCCAGTATATCCGGCTGGTCTGGATCGCCCGGGGCTTTAGCCGCTTTGTCTTTGTCAATCATCAGGGCATGCGGGTGGTTGAGCTGGAGCTGGACGCGCTGGCCCGACAGATGCGCAAGGGCATCATCGTGCCTGATAACCAGTACGACCGACCGCTGGTGGATGAAAGTATCGACCGCATGGTCCGCAACGTTTATGACCAGCTGTCCTGGGCGTCCACCCATGACGAGCTGACCCGTTTGCTTAACCGCCGGGAGTTCGAACGGATGCTGGAGCAGCAGTTGGCCCGTCGTGAAGACAGCCGCACTCTGTTGCATCTGGACCTCCGTGGCTTCCGGTTGCTCAATGATACCGCTGGCTACCAGGCTGGTGATGAAACCCTCAAGCAGGTGGCAGAGCTGTTGTGCCGCCATGTGGGTGATGGCATGCCGGTGGCGCGCCTGGCCGGCAATGAATTCGCCATGCTGGTTGCGGAAGAGCAGGGCCAGGATGTGGCCGCGGCCCTGATCGAGGCCATTGAATCGGCTGAGTTTGCCTTTGGCGGCCGCCAGTATACGTTGTCGGCCAACGTTGGCCTGGTGGCCGAGTTGCCGGCTCTGGTGAGTGCCGAACGCTGGCTGAGAAGTTCGGAGCAGGCGTTATCCCAGGCCCGGAAAATGGGGCCGGGCAAGATCGCCGAATTTACTCTGGATGCCGATGACCAGGCCCGCCAGGAGCAGATCGCCGCGCGCGTCGCCAGCCTGTCGGATCCGGATGAAGAACGCATGCTGCTGCGCTGCCAGAAGATCATACCGCTTCATGCCGAGGCCCGGATGACGGCCCAGTATGAGATTCTGATCAGCATGTACGATGACAGCGGCGCCCTGATAACCGGCCAGGATTTTGTGCGCATGGCTGAGCGCTATGATCGCATGCAGGCGGTGGACCGCTGGGTGGTCGGGCATATGCTGGACTGGCTGAGGGACCAGGCACCGGACCCCCGACACGTCGGTGGCGTGTGTATCAACCTGTCTGGGTATTCGTTGAATGATCAGAGCTTGCTGGAATTTATCTACGAGAAGCTCAGTGAAAAAGACGCGCCCATCGAACGGCTGTGGTTTGAGCTGACCGAGGCATCTGCCATCAGCGACGTGCAGGCGGTGGCCGATTTCATCCTGGAGATGAAAGAACTGGGCTGCCGGTTCTGCCTGGGTAATTTCGGCAGTGGCCCCAGTTCGTTCCAGTTCATGCGTTCCCTGCCGGTGGATCTGATCAAGATTGACAGTGCCTTCACCAGCCAGCTGGTGTCGAGCCAGACTGACCAGGCAATGGTGAGATCCATGGTGGACATGGCGCATTACATGAAGCGGGAAGTCATTGCCTCCCAGGTTGAATCCCGAGACGTTCTGGATATGCTCAGGCAGCTGGGTGTGGACTATGCTCAAGGCTTTGTTGTTGAAAAACCACGCTTGCTCACCAGCCTGACCTGATCCGGGAAATTGCTCATTATGTCCAAACGCCACCCTATCATTGCGGTGACCGGCTCCTCCGGGGCCGGCACGACCACCACCGGCCAGATTTTCAGGCGGCTGTTTGCCAGTGAGGAGTTGAACGCCGCCATGGTGGGTGGTGACAGTTTCCACCGGTACACTCGGGAGCAGATGGCCCGGCTGGCGGCCAAGGGACAGTTTGGCGAGCGTAACCACTTCGCCCTGGAAGCCAATCATATCGACCGTCTGGAAGCCTTGTTCTATGACTACAGCCATACCGGCAACGGACGATACCGCCAGTATGTTCACGATGAAGATCGCCAACTGGTTGAGGCCGGTCATAAACCGGGGACATTCACCGCCTGGGGACCACTACCGGCAGACACGGACCTGCTGTTCTATGAAGGGCTACACGGGGGAGTGATCAGCGAAAGCTTCAACATTGCCCAGTACGTTGACCTGCTGATCGGCGTGGTGCCCATTGTAAACCTGGAGTGGATCCAGAAAATCCATCGGGATACCAACCAGCGGGGGTACAGCCAGGAGGCCGTGGTGCAGACCATCATCAACCGCATGGAAGACTACGTACACGATATCGTGCCCCAGTTTTCCCATACCCACATCAACTTCCAGCGGATACCGCTGGTGGATACCTCCAACCCCTTCATCGCCCGGGATGTGCCCAGTGAAGATGAAAGCATGGTGGTGATCCACTTTCGCGACTCTAACGAGGTGGACTTTTCCTGGCTGTTGCAGGCGATTCCCCAGAGCACGCTGTCACGCCACGACACGCTGGTGATTCCGGGGCCAAAGATGGCGTTGGCCATGGAGTTGATCATCCGCCCCATGATCCAACGCCTGATGGCGGGCCGAACCTTCGCCTGATGTTCAGGCGGCGGTTAAGCGCCCAGTCTGGTAATCCCTCAGTGCCTGCTCGATTTCCTCACGGGTATTCATCACGAACGGCCCGTACTGAACAATCGGCTCACCTATCGGGCGGCCCGCAATCAACAGCAGCCGGGCACCGGTTGGGCCTCCGGCCAGCAGGATCTCATCGCCGTCATCCAGCAGGTTGGCGGCGGATAGCCGAAGTTGGGTTTGCGCCTCACCAGTAACCAGACTCGCATTGCCTTCGTAGAGGTACAGCATGGCGTTCAGGGGCTGTGCCACGGGCAGCGAAAGCTGGGCATTGGGCTCAAGGTGAATGTCGGCGTATAGCGGTTCGGTAGTGCCGCCGGTCACGGCACCGGATACCTGCACGCCGCTGACGTTCACCTCGCCGGCAATCAGCTTTACGGAGGCTCCGGGCTGATTGAACACTGGGATGTCTTCGGGCTGAATATCCCGGTAGCCGGCTGGCTTCATTTTCTCGGCTGCCGGCAGGTTCAGCCACAACTGGAAGCCGCGCATGACACCGGATTCCTGTTGCGGCATTTCAGAATGCACGATGCCCCGGCCGGCGGTCATCCACTGCACGCCACCATTACGAAGGTTGCCACGGTTACCCAGGTGGTCTTCGTGCAGCATGTGCCCTTCGATCATGTAGGTGACCGTCTCGAAGCCCCGGTGCGGGTGTGCGGGAAAGCCGGCGATGTAGTCCTGGGGCTGGTCGGAACCAAATTCATCCAGCATCAGGAACGGGTCCATGCGAATGGCCTGGCTTTGACCCAGTGAGCGTTTGATTTTTACGCCGGCGCCATCCGAGGTGCCAAGAGCGGGAATAGTCTGTTTCAGGGAGCGAAGCGTCATGTCGTCCTCCTCTCGTTGATGATGGTTCTATTAAACCGGGGAGAGACGAAGGATGAAAACGCAGAATTCTGGCGGGACAGATCAAAAAAACTGAAGAAGAGCGGCGGTGGCCTGTGGCCACCGCCGCTCAGGCTTATTCCACGTTTCGGGAATAGAAGATTTCCAGCATCTCGCGACGCAGGCGGTCTTCGATGGACTGGGCTTCGGCCGGGTCCAGTTCGTCGGCGTTCACGCCAAAGACATAGTTATCCAGGTTGAACTCTTTCAGCATCATCTTGGTGTGGAACAGGTTTTCCTGGTACACATTCACATCGATCATCTGATAAGCGTTCTGAGTGTCTTCGGTCAGGTAGTTCTGGATCGAGTTGATGTCGTGGTCGATGTAGTGCTTGGTGCCATCGACATCGCGGGTGAAGCCGCGCACCCGGTAGTCCACGGTGACCACATCGGAGTCAAAGCTGTGGATCAGGTAGTTCAACACTTTCAGAGGTGAAATCAGGCCGCAGGTGGACACGTCGATATCGGCGCGGAAGGTGCTGACGCCATCGTGGGGGTGGCTTTCCGGATAGGTGTGAACGGTCACATGGCTCTTGTCCAGGTGCGCCACGATGGTGTCGGGCAGCGGGCCCGGAGATTCCTCATTGTTGGCTTCGCTGTCTGTGAGTTCATGCTCGGCAATCAGCATGGTCACAGAGGCACCGTGGGGCTCGTAGTCCTGACGGGCAATGTTGAGGATGTTGGCGCCGATGATTTTGACCACGTCAGACAGGATCTGGGTCAGACGCTCGGCGTTGTACATCTCGTCGATATAGTCAATGTAGGCTTCACGCTGCTCTTCGGTCTGCGCGTAACAGATATCGTAGATGTTGAAGCTCAGGGATTTGGTCAGGTTGTTGAAACCGTGCAGCTGGAGTTTGGTTTCCATAATAATTGCTCACCTTTTGCGCAGACCTGCGGAGAAAGTTGCGTATTATGCATACCGTGTGTGTCAATGAATAGTATCTACAATGACATTTTTGGTTACGGTGGCCCCACTGGCGGCATGGGGCGCGCTGGCTACGGAAATCGCTTACTCTGCGGCGTGGATTTCGTGACTGTGGGTGATCTCGACGCCGGCTTTTCCGAGCATGATGGACGCTGAGCAGTATTTTTCAGCAGACAGGCTTACCGCCCGCTCGACCTGCTTCTCTTTGAGGTTGTGGCCGGTAACTACAAAATGCAGGTGTATTTTGGTAAAGACAGCCGGTACGGCATCGGCCCGCTCTGCTTCAAGTTCTGTATGGCAGGCGGTGACGTCTTGCCGACTCTTTTTCAGGATGCTCATCACGTCAAAGGCCGAGCAACCACCCACGCCCATCAGCAGCATTTCCATGGGGCGTGGCCCAAGGTTCTCGCCGCCATGATCAGGCGGACCGTCCATCTGCACACTGTGGCCGCTGCCACTGGTAGCCCTGAAACTGGCGTTGCCGGTCCAGTCGACGGTTGCTTTCATCGGGTTCTCCCATGGGTGATGGTTCATGGCCGGATGTGATCAAGGTTGCTCCGGAGCCTGATGGAGGATGCTAGCACAGTCTGATAGTGGCGACAGCTACCCCTTGCGACCAAAGAGGCATTGATCCCAGATACATCTTGTATCCGCTTTCGAGTTGCCGAAAGATGACCTTCTTGTTATAAGTTGCGCTGCAAACAATAAAAATCGCGAAACCCGCAAGGAAATGCGGGGCAGAAAAACATCAGGAATCGCCAGACTCTGAGGAGGCATGTCCCGCACTATGGCTACCATCGTCAAGCCGGTTGAGCAGAAAACCAAACACCTGGATTATTTCCTTTCCCAATGCCACCGTCGGCGTTACCCCGCCAAAAGCACCATTATTTATGCCGGTGACAAAAGCGACTCCCTGTTTTACATCGTCAAAGGTTCCGTCACCGTCATCATTGAAGACGATGATGGCCGCGAGATGATCATGGCCTACCTGAACGCTGGAGACTTTTTCGGCGAAATGGGTCTGTTTGACAACATGGACTCCCGCAGCGCCTGGGTCAAGGCCAAGACCGAGTGTGAAGTGGCGGAGATCAGTTACACCAAGTTCCGTGAGATCGCCCAGCAGGACCCGAGGGTGCTCTATTTCATCGGCGAGCAGATGGCTTCTCGCCTGCGCCAGACCACCCGCAAGGTTGGCGACCTGGCGTTCCTGGATGTGACCGGACGGGTGGCGCGCACCCTGCTGGACCTGTGCAAGGAGCCAGACGCCATGACCCATCCCGATGGCATGCAGATCAAGATCACTCGCCAGGAAATTGGCCGTATTGTTGGTTGTTCCCGGGAGATGGTAGGCCGCGTTCTGAAAACGCTGGAAGACCAGGGCCTGGTTCGGGTCAAGGGCAAAACCATGGTGGTGTACGGCACCCGCTGAACGATTCCCGCCTGGCAACTGCCTCAAAGGCCGCTGACTGTCAGCGGCCTTTTGCGTTGTGGGGGGGCGCCCATATCAGCGATGGGCTTCGACAAATTCCCGTACCGACCGTGACACGGCCGCCGGCTCGGTGATGGGAGCCCAGTGCGTGGTATCCAGTTCCTGCAGGGTCAGCTTGCCGGTCCAGCGGGCCAGGTTCTCGGTGAGTTGGCGGCCCACATAGGCATCCCGGGTGGGGATGATCACCTGTACCGGGCAGCCTGCCAGTCGCGGTTCTGGTCGCAGCAGCTTGCGGATAAAGTTGGCCCGGTAAAGTTTGACGCCATAGTGGCCGTCGGCTTTCTGGTACTCGCTGAACTGGGCATCGGCAATCTGTTCGTGTTTGCGAAGATACCCCGGCCACAAGCGGTCGAGGCCGGCCTTCCACAGGGTTTCGGGCAGCACCGGCAACTGGAACATGAACACGTACCAGGAGCTGGCCAGCTGCTTCAGAACCTTGGTGGTGCCCCCGGAGCGGGGCGCCATGATCTGGTCCCGAAGCCAGTAGCCCACGTGATCCAGGCAAGGCCCCGAAATGGCGGTATAGGATCGAATGCGCCCGTCCAGGGCTCCGGTAGTCACCGTTTCCCAGCTCTGGATAGAGCCCCAGTCGTGGGCCACCAGGTGGAAGCTGCGGCCGGGTATCACCGCGTTGGCCACGGCTTTGAGGTCCTGCGCGAGCCACTTCATTCGATACGCACTGGTCCTGGCAGGCTTGTCGGAGCGACCAGCGCCCCGAACGTCGTAGCGGACGACCAGATAGTCCTTTTTCAGTTGCTCGGTCACCTTGTCCCAGACACTGTGGTTGTCCGGGTAGCCGTGTACCAACACCAATGGCGTGGCCTGGGGATTACCTTCGACTCTGGCGTACAGGAGCAGGTCACCGCTGGTCACCCAATGTTCTTGTTCGATACTCACGCTGATCATTACCTTGTGGTGGCGTTGAAGTCTGATCAGGTTAGCGGTATCCGGTGGCGGGCTCTGCGGCCAAACAGGCCAGAAACCATGCCGGTGATGTCAGCCTGCCAGGGCCTGGTTTCGGCGGAGGCTTTGCTCACGGCCGGGCAAGCATTGCAGCAGGTGCTGCCAGACCACGTCAGCATTGGTTTCGTTCAGCGTTTCGTGACGCCCGCCCTCAAACAGCCGGAGGGTGACTTGTTGCACACCGGCCTCCCGAATGGCCTGAAAGTGACGGCGTATCCCCTTACCCATTTCGCCCACCGGGTCATCGGTGCCGGCGAACAGGTGAACGGGCAGGTCCGGGCGCCACTGGGCGGGATTGATCGACAGCATACCCTGGATAAAGTCTTGCCATAGCCCGGTGGTGCATTCAAATCCGCACCACGGGTCGGCCAGGTACAGATCCACCTGATGCGGGTCCCGACTGAGCCAGTCGCAGGGCGTGCGGTTGGGTTTGAACATCCGGTTAAATTTGCCAAAAGTCATTCGGGCAATGGTCTTGCTGGCGTGCCGCTTCCCACGCAGCGCCCTTATCAGGCGCACCAATAGCAGCGAGAGCCGAAGTTCAGCTGTGTGGATTCGGTTGGTCGCGCTGAGAATCAGCGTATCCAGGTTCTGGCCGTATTGTTGGGCGTAGCTTTGGGCAATGAACGAGCCCATGCTGTGCCCCAGCAGGGCGACCGGAATGCCCGGCATCTGTTCCCGGGCGTAGTGGACCACCTGGTTCAGGTCGTCCACCACTTTCTGCCAGCCGTCCGAGTCTGCGTAGTGTCCAGGGTGACCACTGCCCGGGCCATGACCGCGGTGGTGATAGCTGATAACCGCCACGCCCTGGCCGGCTAACCAGGAGGCCAGGGCAGCATAGCGGTTGCCATGTTCGGCCATGCCGTGGCTGATGATCAGGCAGCAGTTGGGTGACGGCTCTGGTTCAAACAGGGTCGCGTTGATCTGATGGTTGTCAGGGGTTGTCAGTAGCAGGGTCTGTTTGCGCATGTTCCTGGCCGGGTTCCTTTGCGGCCGGGCGTTGCCACTCCGGCGGTTTCCACAGGTGTTTGAGTCGAGACAATAGTCCGCCTGGCTGCTGCATGTCGCGGAACAGGTCCACGTATTCGTGGGTCCAGAGCACAATCAGGTTATTTGAGGCCACCGGGCGGGTGATGCCGTACTCGGGCGGGTCCTTGGCATCTTCGTCCACGAAGGTGCCGAACAGTCGATCCCAGAGGATCAGGGTGCCGCCATAATTACGATCGATGTAGCCGGGGTTGCGACCGTGATGTACCCGGTGATGACTTGGCGTGTTGAATACCTTTTCGACCCAGGCGGGCAGTCTCCCCACCAGCGTGGTGTGGATAAAAAACTGGTAGACCAGGGAAAACGCATAGGCCACGCCAATCCAGACAGGATTGAAACCGATCAGTGCCAGCGGCAGATAGAACATCCACATGCCGTTGAAAATATTGGTGGCGTTCTGGCGCATCGCGGTTGAGAAGTTCATCCGCTCTGACGAGTGGTGCACTACGTGGGCGGCCCAGAACCAGCGCATCCGGTGACTGGCCCGGTGCATCCAGTAAAAACAGAAGTCGACACCCAGAAAGGTAAGGAAGGCCGTGAACCAGTTGAGCTCGAGGTCGAACAGTCGGAAGTGATAACACAGGGCATAAACCGGAAAAGCGATGATGCCTGCGAACAGTAGCTCTGTGGTCTGGTAGCCAGCGCCCAGGGCGAAATTCCGGACTGCCTCGCGGGTATCCATCAGCGCTGGGTCGTGGCGGATTTTCAGGTATTCCCACAGGGTAACGCCGACAAAAATCGGTGTGGCTACCACAAAAATAAGCTGGCGCTCATCCAGTGCCAGCCAGGGGGCTACGGTTTGCCACAGTGCCAGCAGGCCGCTGTTTTCCAGCACCGCCTGCATCATGTCTATCAGTGCCATTAAGGAACCCGGTGTTGTTCTTGTTCAGGGTCTATCTTGGCACAATCACCGCCAAACACGCTGTCCTATTACGTCAGCGAAAGTGGCGGTTTCCGACACATCAACACCCTCAGCGATGCTTCTGGTACAGGGCTTCGATCGGCTCGAGTTTGGGGCGCCACTCTTCCAGCCAGCTCTGTACCGGTTTGGGAATACGGGCGGGTTTTGGCCAGGGCACCGGATACTGGGGCGGTTGGAACAGCGGCGCCAGCAGGGCTGCGGCGGCCAGATCTGCCCGGCTGAACCGGTCGCCCACCAGGTAGGGCCGCTGGCGGTAGATGTCGGTCAGTTCCGTGACCAGCTGTTCCAGGGTCTGTTGCGCCGCATCTGCCGTTTTCTGGTTGATCTTCATCCACTTGCGCATGATCTCATCCACCCGGCTGAAGGCCAGGCTGAGCAGAATCCGGTTATAGAACGGGGTGCCGGCGGCGAGCAAAGGAACTACCACTTTGGGCCGTTGCAGAAAGTAGTGATAGACCCAGGTTCGAATAGCAGGCCCAGCCTGTTCATCCAGCTTTTTTTCCCATTCCAGGGCTTGTTCACGAAGTATGGGGTCTGCCGGTGTCAGTGGGTTGTCGGGGAACATCTGGTCCAGATAATCCACGATCTGCGCTGAACCCTGAACGATCTGGCCGTCATGGTCCAGCACCGGCACCGAGGAATCTGCCCTGGTCATTTGCGTGATGGTTCGCGCGTGTTGGCCCGGGAGCAGATTGATCGGCTTGTAGTTGACGCCTTTGTAGTCCAGTGCCCAGCGGGCTTTCTCCGAATAGTGGGAAATACAGAACTGGTAGAGCTTGACGGTCATGGGTGTGCTCCCGGTGTTTTGATGACGCAAGATTAACGCTTCTGTCAGCGATTTCCCACCAGGCGAGGCGTAGACTGTGAGGGTTGTTCCATAAATTTCAGGGGGTTATATGAGTCTTGCAAAGAATATCCTCGCTATGTTGTTGGTCACTGGGTCGTTGTGGGGATGTTCCCTGTCCCAGGAGCGGGCGACGGGAAAAACCATGAACCTGGCAGGGAGTCAGTGGCAGGTCGAGGAAATTGATGGCGACCCGGTGGCAGAAGGCAGTGATGTCACCATTGCCTTTACTGACGAAGGGCGGGTTTCCGGAAGTTCCTCCTGCAACCGCTACCAGGGTGGCTGGGATGCCAATGGCAACCAGCTTGAACTCTCTCGCATGGCGGCCACCCGCATGGCATGCCCTGAACCTCTGATGCAGCAGGAAAACCGGTTTTTGAAGCTGCTGGGGGATATACGGCATTATCAGTTCGAGGCTGACGGCCGATTGGTGCTTGAAACGGCCGATGGAACAAAAATGACTGCGGTACCACAGCCCAGCGGTAAGGAGTAATCCGCTCCGCTGGTTGTCTGAGACACGTCGAAGGTTGTTTTCCGGGATGCAAGATTCCCGTTTCCGCAATGATGGTTAATCGGGCCGGGAATCTCTAAACTAGCGACCTGTAGTGTGGAACAACAGAGGATGTGTTCATGTTTTTGCGACGAGTATTGCCGTTGTCCGTCGTGGCGCTGACGGGCCTCACCCTGGCAGCCTGTGCCTCCCATCCACAAACCGAGGGCTTGTCCGATTTTGGCCAATATCGCTGCGGTCAGCTGGATGTTCGGATGACCAGCTCCGAAGGCAGTGACCTGGTGGGGCTGGAATACCTGAACAAGCGGGTACTTCTGAAGCCGGCAGTGGCTGCATCCGGTGCGCTCTACAAGGCGCCGGGCGACCCGGATACCAGTTTCTGGGGCAAGGGAGAGCGGGGCACACTGACATTGCGCGGACAGGTCTATCCCGAGTGCCTGGAGCCGGGGGCGATCGAAAGTTCGTTTCGTGCCATCGGTACCGAGCCATTCTGGTCGGTGCAGATTGAGCAGAACCAGATGACCCTGAGCCGTCCATACGATCAGCAGCTCAGCGAGCAGATCGTGCTGAATGAAACATTGGCCAACCGGCACGGGCGAACCTACGAGGCACGGTTCGACGGTCAGGTACTGGAATTCCGTATAGCCCACCAGCTGTGCGAGGACGATATGGCCGGGGCCCAGTATCCGGCGCAGGTTCGGTTAACCCTGGACGGTGAAACCTTCATGGGCTGCGGTGGTGACCGGGAACGTTTGTTCCGCGGTGCAGAATGGGTTGTTGAGGATCTTGCCGGCAGCGGGATCATCGACCGGTCTCGGATCACGATCGAGTTTCTTGACGAAGGGCGGGTTGCTGGCCGGGCCTCCTGTAACCGCTATTCCGGTGGTTTCCGACTGACCGGAGAAGGCCTGAGCTTTACGCCGCCGGCCACCACGCTGATGGCCTGCGCGCCGGCATTGATGAACCAGGAACAGCGGTTTCTCGACCTCATGTCAGAGGTGGTCGATGGCCGAATTGGCCGCTATGGCGAGCTGCTGTTGCGGACGGCGTCCGGTGACACTATTACCGCTTATAAATCCGGGTCAGAGAGCCTGTAAGCCGACAGGATGGCGGCGAGCCTGCCATTGGCCGTCAGCCGGGCCAGGCCGCTGTCCAGCAGGTTTGCCAGTTCGGCTGCGTCAGGGTTTTCCGGCGGGAAGGCAATAAACAGGGGTGCCTCGTAGGCCAGCCCCGCGTTTCTGGGGGCGGCAATGGACGTGTTTTGAGCAAGGAACCAGGACATCACGGCGCTGTCTTCAACAAACACGTCGGTGCGTTCGCGTTCCAGAAGCTGGAGGGCTCGGGCCAGCGGTGCCGGGCCAGACAGAATCCAGATCCGCTCGGAATCATCCGTGTATTCGCTGATGTAGTGATCAAGTTCCGGAGAGTAGGCGTACCCGTTAATCACCAGTAAGGTCTTGCCCTGCAGGGAGTCAATGCCGTCATACTCCCATTGACTTTGCGGGTGGGTATATAGCGTAATGCGGGCTTCGCCAAGGCTGGTCTCGGGGAAGATGAAGTCCGGTGCATCGCCCTTCAGCGCGCCAACCACTCCGTCAATCAATTGCTCCCGCGCCAGCTGCAGCGAGCGTGCCCAGCCGAAATTCTGGTAATCGAATTCGTAGCCCGCCTCCGCGAAGATCTCCCTGGCAATATCCACCATGTAGCCCTCCTGCAGCGCGCCTGCCAGGCAGTTGTGGGGGCACCATGGGTCCGCGGCGAGTATCACGCGCCGAATGGCGGCACCGGCGGCTGTCGCCTGCTTGGGAGCGGCACTGGAAAGGTCGGCCTGGTTCGGAGCGTCGGTTTCTGGTGAATCCGTTGGCGCCTGGTCAGAACAGGCCGATAGCAGGAAAAACGCAGAGAGCAACAGGGTTCTGAACATGAAAGGTTAAACCGCCATCAGTATCGGGGCAGATACCTTAATCATATCGCTTCCTGAATAGTTTGTATTGCATATTTGGGGCTGTAACGCTGTCAATCTATTGCAGCATTTCGGAGGTAGACTCCGGGGCTCAGCGACCAGAGATTGCACCATGACCGAACTACGGGCCCTGACTCCCCACAGCGTCATTCCGGCTGAACAGGCCAGCCGGGATCGCCATCAAAAACGACTGCTCAGAACCTTTCTGCCGGAGCTGGTGCAACTGGAGCGACAGTTGGCTGAAGCACCGGATTTCGTCAGCACCCAGGTGGCTGGCCGAGTGGTTGTTGGCCCCATGGGGTTGCCGATCTATCGGGTGGATCTTGGCACGCCCGCGACGGATGTGCCGGTGGTATTGATTGTGGGCGGGGTGCATGGGCTGGAACGTATTGGCAGCCAGGTGGTGATGGCCTGGCTGGATTCCCTTTTGGCCCGCCTGGGTTGGGACCAGCATCTCAACGCCCTGCTTGAGAAAGTCCACATTACCCTGTTACCGATCGTGAACCCCGGTGGCATGTATCTGAACCAGCGCAGCAATCCCGGCGGAGTGGATCTGATGCGCAACGCGCCCATTACCGCGCAGGACGGCAGTGCCTTTTTACTGGGCGGCCAGCAATGGTCGTCTCGGTTACCCTGGTATCGGGGCCGGCCAGAGCAGGGGATGGAGGTGGAAAATCAGGCGCTGGAAGCAGTGATTCAGGACCTGTTGCCAAACCGACCGTTCAGCCTGGCACTGGATTGCCATTCCGGTTTTGGCTGGCAGGACCAGATCTGGTTTCCTTATGCTTATCGCCGCCGCCCGATGCGACGTATTGATTCGGTTATGGCGCTTAAACTGATCTGGGAGCAGGCCTACCCCAATCACAACTACCGGTTTGAGCCCCAGTCTGCCCACTACCTGACCCATGGCGATCTGTGGGACTATTTCTACAAACAGGTCAACCGGGAAAACAGCGGCGTATTTCTACCCCTGACCCTGGAAATGGGGTCCTGGCGTTGGATACGCAAACGCCCACGGCAACTGTTCCGGCTGGATGGATTTTTCAACCCGCTGGTGCCACACCGGCATCAGCGCGTACTGCGCAGCCATCTGACCTGGATGGATTTTCTGATCAGTGCGGCGGCCAGTCACCAGAACTGGTTGCCCATCGGTGAGCAGCAGTCCATGCTGAGAGAAGCGGCCATCATGCACTGGTACAGGGATACCCGATGATATGCACTGGATACTGCTCAGGGGTTTGACGCGCGAACACGGTCACTGGGGCCCCTTTGCCGAGCAATTGCGAGCGGCGATGCCGGACGACCATGTGCATCTGGTGGATCTGCCTGGTACCGGTATTCACTATCGGGATGACAGCCCCGGGACTATTGCCGGTATCCGGCAGAAGGTACTTGAGCAGGTTGGCCACATCCCGCGCCCGTTCTCCATCGTGGCGTTATCCATGGGCGGGATGGTGGCGCTGGACTGGGCGCAACACGCTGAGTGCGGTGAACTGCAACATCTGGTTCTGATCAACACCAGTTCAGGCTTTAGCCCACCCTGGCGCCGGATGCGGCCCGGTACCTGGCCAAGGGTGCTTCGGCTACTGGCCAGGCGCGAGTTGTTTCATCGTGAACGGGATATACTGAAACTGACCTCCAACCGCGAGGTACCGTTGGCTCTCTGCAAATCCTGGTACAGCATTCAGCGCCAGCGTCCGGTGTCGTTCCAAACCACGGTCCGGCAGTTGACTGCCGCCGCTCGTTACAAACCTGGAGCCAAGGCACCGATGGCGGACGCCTTGCTGTTAGCCAGCAAAGGGGACCGGATTGTGCACTGGCAGTGCAGTGCGGAGCTGGAAAAGCGCTGGTGTTGGACCCTGAAAGTGCATCCGGATGCGGGTCACGACCTGCCCCTGGACGAGCCAGCCTGGGTTATCCGGCAGATTCGGGAATGGTTGCCGGGCCAGTAGCAGTTGCTTGACGCAACCGTTTTTTCCGTTCACTCTCAAGGCCTTGATGTCAGATCAACGGAGCCAATAACAATATGAAAATCTTTGAGACCAAGTCTGCCCCCAATCCTCGTCGTGTGCGCATATTCATGGCGGAGAAGGGCCTTCTGGACAAGGCCGAGTTTGTACAGGTGGATATCGAAAAAGGCGAGAACCTGACACCGGAATACGTAGCCCGCAACCCGATGAAGAAAGTGCCGGTCATGGAATTGGACGATGGCACCTGCATTGCGGAAACCATGGCCATCTGCCGTTACTTCGAAGAAGCCTACCCGGACACGCCCAAACTGCTGGGGGAAACCCCGGTCGAAAAAGCGCTGGTGGAGCAGTGGCTGCGCTGGCTGGAATTCTATTTCTTCATGCCCACCGGCATGTGCTTCCAGCACACCACCGGATACTTCAAGGACCGGATGAACCCGATCAAAGAGTGGGGCGAGGAATGCGGGAAGGGTGTTGAGAAGTTCATGCACTTCCTGGATAAGCACCTGGAAGGCAACGAGTACATCTGCTGCGACCGCTTCACCGCCGCCGACATCAACGCCTTCACCACCATCGCCTTTGCCCGGGTGGTGAATATCCGCATCAAGCCGGAACAGGCCAACCTGCAAGCCTGGTATGACCGGATCAAGGCCCGGCCCTCCGCCCAGGTATGAACCAACAATAAAGGTAACCATGAGCCAGAAACTGGATTGCACCCTGAGCGCCATTGATCAAGCCAACCTGGCCGATCCGAATCGGGAGTTGGTAGAGGGAGAAACACTGCCCAGGGAATATGCCTACAGCCTGCATATGACCCGCTGGTTGTTTGAGCTGGAACCGGCGCCTTCCGAGCGCATGCAGATTGCCTGCCGGGCCCAGCATATTGAACGCTGGACCATGCCCCGTAGTGATTACGGGGAGGGCCGGCAAAATTACTACCAGTGGCGCCAGGCCTGTGGCCGGATGCATGGCTGGCGGGCGGCGGAGATTATGGCTGAATGTGGTTACCCGCCGGAGGAGTGCGAGCGGGTGGAGTTGATTCTCACCAAGCGCAAGCTGCGGGAGGATGAAGACACCCAGTTGCTGGAAGATGTCGCTTGCATGGTGTTTCTGGAACGTTACTTCGCCGACTTTTTCGACGAGAAACCCGATTACGACAAAGAGAAGTGGCTGCGCATTGTGCGCCGAACCTGGGGCAAGATGACCCCTCGTGGCCACGAGGCGGCGCTGAAGCTGGCCGGCAATCTGCCAGGCCACCTTCAGGCATTACTGCAGGAGGCCTTGGCGGAATAAAGCTGGCTATTGGTGCGGTTCAGAACCTGACCGGCTGGCTCGCTTCCATCTGTTCACCCTTCTGATCCTGCCAGACCAGCTTCAGCTCGCCTTCCGCTTCCGGCGTAAGCTGGAACTGCAGGTAGGGGTTGGCAGAGGTGCCCGTGAAAAAGCGGGCGGTCAGTACCGGCTCGTCGTTCAGGGTGGCCGTCAGCGATTCAACCAGCTGTTGTTCAATGCTGTCATCAGCCTGGCCGTCCGGCCGCAGGCCAGTTTCCATAGGATGATTGATCAGCGAACGCACGGTCACCGGCTGGCCCTGGCGGACACTGCCGGCAAGGGCCAGGCGGGGGTTCGCCATGGCAATGGCAGACGCATCACCGCCGCCCACCAGACAGCCACTGACCGTCACTCTTACATCCCGGGTTGTCAGAAAGGCGCGATCCTGGTTGGTGATGGCCAGGGCCACCACCTGCTGGGTTTCGCTGAGGCGAATCCGGGTGGCAATGTTGGCGGGTGAAGCCAGCGGGCCCAGGGTAATATCGGCTACCTCTGGGCGTGGATTGCCGGGGGCAAACAGGCGGATCTTTTCGATGTGTTCGCCATCTTCCAGGCTACCGGTAAACGACACGGACAACGCAACACTGCTGCCGTCTTCCGCCACCAGGGGAAGCTCAAGGCTCAGGCCTTCCAGTTCAGGTACCCGGTTGTCGAGTGCCTGGGTCACGGCTTCTACCCTTTGCCAACGCTGATCGGCGTTGGCGGTACCCATCACGAACATCAGGGCAAGAGCAGCGAGCAGGGAACGGGATATCATGACTACCTCGAATTGATCAGAACCATTGGCCGTGCGCTTAGCGGCTGGCAGCACTGCCGCCACTGAAACGAAGCGCCAGGCGTGAGCCTGCTACTATACCGGCAAGGGCCAGAAAACTGGAAATTGCCAGAGTGGAAAAACCACTGAGTCCCTGGCCCAGTGTGCAGCCTATCGACATGATGCCGCCCACGCCCATCAGGAAACCACCGACAATGGCACGGCCATTGTGGCTCGGGCTGGTGAAGCTTTGCCAGGCAAACTCCCGGGTGAGCAGCGACACCAGAAGACTACCGACTACGATACCCGCTACCACGGTAACCCCGAAGCGCAGTGATGTGCCGGTGGAGAGCATCAGGTACTGAAGGCTGTCGCCCACCGGTGCGACAAAGGTGAGAGACGCCAGCCGAACCGGGTCAAAATCGTCTGCGCCCAGTACCCCGGTGATCCACCAGCCTGCAGCCACCAGAAGCCCGATCAGCAGCCCGCCAAGCCAGTCCCGCGGCGAGGTTCGGAATGCCTGGGAAGACAGTGCCCAGGCAATCAATGCCAGAGACAGAGCACCGGACAGAACCAGGCGACCGGTAGCGGTGTCGAGCCCCATGGGCGTCGTCAGCAGGGTCAGATCGGTGGCCGGGAGGGTCGGCCGGTACAGGCTTTCCATCCACAACCGGAATTCGGCCAGAACCCCCGACATGGTCATATAGGCAGCAATGCCAAGAACCAGCAACACCAGTAACGAGCGCAGATTGCCAGTGCCCAGCAACACCAGCGAGCGGGCGCCACAGGCGTTGGCCAGGGCCATGCCATAGCCAAACAGCAGGCCGCCAACAAGCAGGGCGGCCACTGGTAAACTGGTGGGGTGGTAGGGGGTTCGGGTGAGGTTGATGCCTGCCTGCCAGGCCAGCCACTGGCTGCTGACCAGCGCGACCGCCATGGCCAGGGCGAAGGCCCTGAGCCGGCGGCTGTCGTCCTGCTGCCAGCGATTAAACAGGCCCCGCAGCAGACAGAATCGGCTCCACTGGGCGATCATGCCGTATGCCACGCCGAGCAGGGCGCCGGCCCAGAGCACGGCGCTCAGGTGGTTTGCAAACAGGTTACCCATCGTCCCGGCCTAGCGGCGTGTGCCCCAAGTGTCCTGAGTGATGGCGCTGTACCAGCCCGACGCGTAATCGGCTTCCAGTTTGCGGAAGGTTGCATTGGCATCGCTGGGGCTGACCCCGCCGGAGGACTCGTGAATCAGGCCTTCCTGAATCCGGTACACCGCAGCCACGGAAATGCCGTATTCCGGGTTGATCAGGCTGTAACAGGTGTTGGCCCAGGACGGCTCCAGCGGCCGCTGACCTTCCAGGGCGGCAATAATGGCCGCGGCGGCCACCTTGCCCTGGGCGTTGGCGGCAAAGCCGGACTTCGGCATCGGGGCGGCAATGGTGGCGTCGCCCACCACGTAGATGTCCTTCACCTGAGTGGATTCGAACGTGACCGGGTCTACCGGCACCCAGCCGGACTCATTGGTTACGCCCGCCCGGTCAGCAATAAAGCCGGCCTTCTGGGGCGGCACCACGTTCAGCACCGAGGCTTTGTGGATGGTGCCGAATTCGGTTTCCACTTCCCGCTTGCCGGCATCAACGCGAGTTACCTTGCCGTCGCCAGACAGCCCGACCCACTCAATTCGGTCGCCGTGCACGTCTTTCCAGCCCTGCATGAACAGGCCCTGTTTGGAGAAGTTGTCCTTGGCGTCCAGGATCAGCACCTTTGAGCGCGGTTTGTGCTGGCTCAGGTAATGGGCCACCAGGCTGGCCCGTTCATAGGGCCCAGGCGGGCACCGGAACGGATTGGCGGGCGCCGTCAAAACGAACACCCCGCCGTCGTCCATGGCTTCGATCTGGCGGCGCAGGAGTCGGGTCTGGTCGCCGGCCTTCCAGGCATGGGGCGCCTGTTCTGCCGCGGCCTGGTCATAACCTTCGATGGCGTTCCAGCGAATATCAATGCCCGGAGACAACAGCAGTTTCTCGTAACGGATGCTGCTGCCATCGCCAAGGCTGACCGTGCGGGACACCGGGTCAACGTCCTGGGCCGTGGTGTGAACGACCCGGACACCCAGCTCACGCAGCTCGTTGTAGTTGTGGCTGATGCTGTCCATGGTGCGCATGCCCGCCAGTACCAGGTTCGAGAACGGGCAGGTGTAGAACACCTTGTTGGGTTCAATCAGAGTGACGTCC
Organism: Marinobacter sp. THAF197a; assembly: GCF_009363275.1. Lineage (NCBI taxonomy): Bacteria > Pseudomonadati > Pseudomonadota > Gammaproteobacteria > Pseudomonadales > Marinobacteraceae > Marinobacter > Marinobacter sp. THAF197a. The sequence continues at coordinate 3,727,272 of NZ_CP045324.1, read as the reverse complement.
AGATCCGGTGCGTTGCGCTTCAGGTACTTGGCGGCGGTGGCGCCACCAAAGCCGCCGCCAACCACCACAACCCTTGCCGACAGGTCTTTACGGCTTGGCCCGCCAAGGCTGCTGCAGGCGCCCAGCAGAGGCAGGGCAGAGGCCGCGCCCATCAACTTGAGCAGATCACGACGGGACGAGTTCAGGCCCTGATTCTTGATGTTTGATTTGGTCATGGTCTCGATTCTTCTGTCGTGGTGATAATCAGCGCTGCTGGGCGGAGCCGATGCGCGAGAAATACTGGGCCAGGGCTTTCAGTTCGTCATCGGAATAGCCCTTGGCAATCCGCGGCATGACGGTGGCCCGGGTGGAGTCACTGTGCTTGAACTCCATCAACTGGTTTTCAAGCGCTGTGGCGGGCCGGTTGGCGATTGCCGGGATAACACCGGCCAGCTTGCCATCGGTGCCATGGCAGTTGGCGCAGGACGCGGCGAGCAGAGCGGTTTGCGCTGTATTGGCGTCGTCGTCAGCCAGCGCCGGCAAGGCCGGCAGCAGCAAGGCAAAGGTCAGAGCGAATCTTGTTTTCATGGAGTGGTCTGCCCGGATTAACTGGATGATAGAACAGCTAATTTACTGGGCCAGACCTTGAGTAGGCCAATAATATGGGGGTATATGATATTCGCTTTGGTTATTAGAATTCCTGGTTATTTCGGGTTCTTGGGAATAAGTCTCAACGTTGGCAGTCGCGTGATTGATAAATGATAATCAACTGCATATGATAAGGTGAATTGATAAGTTAAGGTTGCCCGGTAATGTCCTCTGGTACCCAGTCCCGCCCAAGAATCCTGATTGTTGAAGACGACCAGACCCTGAGCGATCAGCTATCAGGGCTGCTGACCAGCAAGGGGTATCAGGTTCAACAGTGCTTTGAGGGCGACCAGGCCCTGCTTGACGCGCTCAGCCTGCGGCTGGACCTGATCCTGCTGGATGTGTTGTTGCCCAGGATGAACGGGTTTGATGTCCTGGAGCGCCTGCGAAAGACCCGCCAGACGCCGGTCATGATGTTGACCGCCTGTGGCGCCGAGGAGGAGCGTATCCTGGGTTACCAACAGGGTGCGGACGATTATCTGCCCAAGCCGTTCAGCTTTACCGAATTGCTGCTCAGGATCGAAGCACTGCTCCGGCGCACCCTCAAGGCAGGCGACCAGCGTGCCGACCCCACGGAACTGGTGGTTGGTAATCTGACGCTCAATCGCGCAAGTCTGTCGGTGGTTTGCAACGGCGAGGCAATTTGCCTGACGCCCATCCAGTTTCGACTGCTTTGGATGCTGGTCCTGCACCAGTCGGAGACTCTCAGCAAACCCTACCTGTACCAGGTGGTGCTGGAAAAGGAGTTCAGCCGTTATGACCGGAGTCTGGATATGCATTTGAGCCGGGTGCGCCGCAAGCTGGTTGAGGCCGGCATGGCGGCTGACCGCCTGCAGACTGTCCATGGCCGGGGGTACTGTTTTCTGTGAGCCGAAAACTCTGGTGGCGCCTTTGCGGCACCCTGGCCCTGGGTACGCTGGTGCTGGTCTGGGTGATCTCCTTTCTGGGGGACACCACCGAGCAGCAGATGAGCTTTATCGCCAAGCACCATCAGGACACTCTGAAGCAATGGGGGCGAACGGCCGAGCGACTATACCTATCCGGCGATGAACAGGCGCTGGCAGACTGGCTGGAAAACCTTCAGGTACAGGAGGATACCTGGGCGGCGGTGGTGCGGTCGTCGGTGCAGCCGCTGGCTGGAAGTGAGTTGTCCGGGCAGTTTATGGAAGGCTTTCGTCTTGGCCGGAACGTAGAGTGGAAAATCCATCTCTACTTCGCGGACAACCCGATCATGGACATGACCTTTGCCGATGGCCACACCCATTTTCTGATTACCCTGCCGCAACGGATGCGCCCGGGCACCTACCTGCCGGAGATGAAGCTGTTCCTGAAAGTGGCCTTGCCGTTGGTGGTGCTGTTGGTGCTGTCGCTGGTCATTTACCGGCATGTGATGAATCCCATCCGTCAATTGGAACTGGCTACCCGTCAGTTCAGTGAAGGTAACCTGGGAACCCGGGTGCGTGCCCTGCTGGGTAATCGTAATGATGAACTCACCGCTCTGGCGGATACCTTTGACCGCATGGCGGAGCGTATTGGCGATCTGATCCTGTCCCAGCGCCGTCTGATTGCTGACCTCTCTCACGAGTTACGAACCCCGTTGACCCGGATCGATATGGCCGTCAGTTGCGTTGAGGAAGGCATTGATACTCACCATTTCCTGCCGCGTATCCGGCGGGAGTGTGATCTGATGCGGGCGTTGGTGGAAGATACCCTGACGCTGGCCTGGCTCGAGAACGAACAGCCGGACCTGGGCAACGAAGACCTGAACCTGACCGACCTTGTGGACACCATCGTTGAGGATGCCCGTTACGAGAACCCCAGCCGCAGGATTGTGGCCGAATTGCCCGATCAGGCCATGCTGGCGGGGAGCAGTCACCGGGCCATAGCCCAGGCGGTTGAGAATGTTGTGCGTAATGCCTGTCACTACACCCCGGCGGAGGGCTGTATCCGGATCGTGCTGGAGCCCCAGGACAACGGATACCGGCTGTCGGTCAGCGACCAGGGGCCGGGCGTGCCGGCCGAGCAGCTTGATCTGATCTTCAAGCCATTCTTTCGGGCCTCCCGCACCGGTCAGTCCGGGCCAGGCGGGCATGGACTGGGGCTATCCCTGGCTCGTCGTCAGGTTGAGGCCATTGGTGGCTGGATTCAGGCCCGGAATCGGCCCGGCCGGGGACTTCAAATGGATCTGTGGTTTCCCGCGTCACGTTTGTAACAAATGTAAAAGTCGTTCACTTCCTCGATTTTCTAATCGAGAATGCGCCCCAAATAGGAATCATTTTCAGTATTGGAGCGCAGTACCCATGGCAAATCTAGGAACTGAATCCCGAGTGGGTGGTTTTCGTCGCAACGCCTTGTGGCTTGCCCTGGCCGCATCCCCCCTGGCCCATGCAGACCCGGTGTCCCTTGAGCCGATACAGGTGACCGCTGAGCGGGAAGCTGCCAGCGATATCGTCATTGACCGGCAGAACCTGGATCGTTACCAGGCGGATGATCTGAACGACGTGTTTGCCGGCCGCCCGGATGTCAATGTGGGTGGTTCGAACAGCATTGCCCAGAAAGTCTATGTGCGGGGCTTTGAAGATCCCCTGCTGAACGTGTCAGTGGATGGCGCCACCCAGGCCGGGGCGCTGTTTCATCACTCCGGCCGTCTGTCGGTGGAGCCTGAGCTGCTAAAGCAGGTTGAGGTCAACGCCGGGGCCGGTCGGGCCACGGATGGCGCCGGTGCCCTGGGTGGTTCAATCCGTTTCGTGACCCGGGATCCGGAAGACCTGTTGCGACCGGGAGAAAACGCTGGTGCCCTGGTCAAGCTGGGTTCTTTCTCCAACACCGACGGCTACAAGGCAAGCGGCACAGCCTTTGGCCGGCTGAGCGATAATTGGAGCACCCTGGTGTCTGTCAGCCAGAGTGATCACGAGCCCTTCAAGGATGGGAATGGTGAGCGTGTTGCCGGCAGCGATGCCCGTCAACAGCTTGGCTTTGCCAAACTGGTAGGCCAGTTGCCGGCCGATCAGACCCTGAAACTCAGTCACGAAGTCCGCACCGACAAGGGAGAACGGCCCCAGCGCCCACAGTGGATCGTCAGTGGTTTCAATCGCCTGTACGACCTTGATGGCCGCCGGGATACCACCACTCTGAATTATGGATTCGCACCCTCCGGCAATGCCCTGGTGGATCTGGAAGCAACCGTTTACCACACCGAGTCCGACATCGAGCAGAACGTTGAGGACCGCTGGGGTCGCTACTTCGGGTTCAGCAAGAACACCGGCGGCGACCTCCGCAATACCAGCCGTTTCGGTGAGCACAGCCTCACCTACGGTGTGGACTACCGGGAAGACAAGGTCAACGCCGGCTACGAGGACGACAAGAAAGCCGAACAGCAGACCGGTGAAGTGCTGGGTATCTACCTCCAGGGTGATGTATGGCTCACCAGCCGTCTGCTGTTCAGTGCCGGTGCCCGCTATGATGACTACCGGCTCAAGGACAACAATGACCAGCGCTTCAGTGAGGACGAGGTCAGTCCGAACGCCAACCTGGCCTGGGAGGTGGTCGACGGTTTGACGCTGAAGGCCGGCTATGCCGAGGCATTTCGTGGGCCCACCACCCAGGACTCCTTCAAACTGGAAGGCTCGGAAAACGATCCCGACCTGAAGGGGGAAAAGGCCCGTAATACCGAAGTCGGTTTCGATTACCGCTATGACCGCTTCCGCCTGTCTGCAGAGGTGTACCGTTCCGAGATCAAGGATGCGATTGCCGACCCGCTGCTGCCTTTCCGGGAGTCCATCTACAAGAACATTGGTGACCTGGAGTCTGATGGCTACCTGATTTCAACCGGTTACCAGTGGCAGGCGCTGTCCGCCGGGCTCAGTTTCCACAGCAACGATGCCGAAGTGGATGGTCAGCCGTTGACCGTTTACGAGCATAACCTGCTTGGCAACACCATGGGCGACACCTGGATTGCTGATCTGGCCTACCGCTGGGACCGCAACCTTGAGTTCGGCTGGCAGGGCCGGTTCGTCAAGGGTATTGATGGCCTGGAAACCTCTGTGGGTACCATCGACAAGCCCGGCTACGGCGTACACGACGTGTTTGTCCACTGGCTGCCCACCGGCAGTGAAAACCTGAGACTGACCCTCACGGTCAAGAACGTGGGTGACAAGCAGTACCTGGATCACGCCAGTAACGCCGATTACCAGCACATCGAAGACTACGAAGGCATTGTCGGTATGCCCGAACCCGGTCGTGATATTCGCCTTGGCCTGGCCATGCGGTTCTGAGGTTGCTGATGGCATTGTCACCGTTTGTCGCCGCCCTGCTGGGCGGCGTTCTTCTGATCCAGACTGGCGTGGTCCAGGCGGCGAGAACCGTCACGGACCTGGCCGACCGGCAGGTGTCCATCCCCGAGTCCGTGAACCGGGTGATACTGGGTGAGAGCCGCTATATACCGGCGCTGGCCATTCTGGACGGCGATGCAACGATGGATCGCCTGGCTGGCATATTGCCGGATTTTGAACAGACCGACCCTGGAGGTTATGCCCAGTACCTGAAACGCTTTCCCGCATTGGCGGAGGTGCCCAAGGTGGGGCATGCATCCGCCGACAGTTTCAGTCTGGAATCGGTGCTGGCCATCGGGGCCGACCTGGCCATCTTCAGCCTGGAGGGCCATGGTCCCGGCGCCCACAACAGGGCGTTGATTGAGCGCCTTGAGCGGGCTGGCGTGGCGGTCGTGTTTGTCGATTTCCGACAGCAGCCCCTGGTCAATACACCCCGAAGTATGGCACTGCTGGGAGATGTGCTTGGCCGAGAGCAGGAGGCGCAGAGGTTCAACCGTTTCTACCGGGAGGAGCTTGCACGGGTCAGTGAGGTGGTATCTGACATCCCTCTGGACAACCGGCCCAGGGTGTTTCTCCACAGCCGGTTAGGCCTGCATGACAGCTGCTGCGAAACCATGGTCCGGGGAATGATGGGGCGCTTCATTGACGCCGCGGGCGGGCGCAATGTGGCGGCAGACCGGGTGCCCGGAGTTTCCGGTGTGATGAATCTGGAGTATCTGCTCAGTGACCCTCCCGATCGCTATCTGGCCACGGCCATTGGTTCGCGCAAGTACCAGGTGTCCGATGCGGATCAGCCCTATGTGATGCTGGGGGCAGGTGTTGATGGGCCGATGGCCCGCGAGTCGTTCCGCCGAGCGACGGATCGGCCCGGGCTTCGGGCCCTGGAGCCAATCCGGGAGCAGCGGGCCATGGCGATCTGGCATCACTTCTATAACACACCGATGAACGTGGTAGCGGTTCAGGCGCTGGCTCGCTGGCTGCACCCGGAGGCGCTGTCTGAACTGGACCCGGAGCAAACCCTGGAAACCTTTTACCGGGAGTTTCAACCAGTGCCCCTGGATGGCCGTTACTGGATCACGCTTGGCGAGGAAACGCTATGACGTCGCCGAGTGCAGGCGCTGCCGCCAACCGGACAGGCACGCCGGCGGATGGCGGGCTGGCGAGCCAGTACCGCCGTTTTGTGTTCCGGCGGGTACTGTGTCTGGCCGGTCTGGTGACTGCGGCGGTGGCTGCTTTGCTGGTGGACATTGCCTCGGGGCCGGCCATGCTGGGTTTGCTGGACGTGATTCGCGGGCTGTTGAATCCTGAAAGCCTTAATGCCGGCACCCTGGTGATCATTCAGGACATCCGGCTGCCCTATGCGTTGATGGCGGTGGTGGTAGGCGCCTGCCTGGGCCTGGCCGGGGCCGAGATGCAGACCGTACTGAACAACCCCCTGGCCAGCCCGTTTACCCTGGGCGTCGGCGCGGCTGCCACCCTGGGGGCGTCGCTGGTTATCGCCTTCAATGTTTCGGTATTGGGGCTGGCGGCCCATGTGCTGTTGCCGCTGTCGGCCTTTGTGTTCGCTGCGGCCGCCTCGTTACTGATTCTGGTACTGTCACGTAGCCTGGGCGCTTCGGTGCATGCGGTGGTGCTGTTCGGTATTGCCCTGTTATTCGGTATCAACGCGGTGGTGGGACTGATCCAGTTCATGGCCGACGCCGAGTCGGTCCAGCAGATTGTATTCTGGACCATGGGCAGCCTGGCCAGGGCCAGTCTGGACAAAGTGGCTATCGTGGCCCTGGTGCTGGCGGTGTGCCTGCCGTTTTCACTTCGTAATGCCTGGGCCATGACCCTGCTGCGCAGTGGTGAAGAGCAGGCCCGCAGTCTGGGCATCCGGGTGGAGCGCATGCGCCTGGTGGTGCTGATGCGGGTGAGCCTGTTGACGGCGGCGGCCATGTGTTTCGTTGGGGAAATCGGTTTTATAGGCCTGGTGGCACCCCACATTGCCCGGTTGATGCTGGGGGAAGATCACCGTTTCCTGCTGCCGGGCAGCGCCCTGGCCGGGGCCGTCCTGCTGTCGTTGTCATCCATCGCCAGCAAGCTGCTGGTGCCGGGAGTGGTATTGCCGGTGGGGATTGTGACCGCCCTGGTAGGTATCCCGCTGTTTATCACGCTGATCATCGGCCGCAGCAGGAGGGCCGCGTTGTGACCCTGAAACTGCAATCCGTGACCGCCGGCTACCGGAACCGATCCGTCTTCACCGGACTTACCCTGCCCGAGATACCCGCGGGCTCACTGGTGGCCGTGGTTGGCCCTAATGCCGTGGGTAAGTCCACGCTGCTGAAATCCATTGCGGGCCTGCTGCCGATTGCCGGCACCATGACCTTTGCCGGGGAAAACCTGGCGGCGATTACCGCACACCAGCGCATTCGTCGTGTCGGCTACCTGCCCCAACCACTGCCCCAGGCCATTCCCCTGGTGGCCTACGAAACTGTGTTCAGCGCCTGCCGCTCTGCTCGCGGCGACTGGTCCCGGGAAGAGACCGAGCTGGCGATTGAAGAGATCTTCGACACCCTGGGTATCCGGCAACTGGCGCTTCGGCGCCTGTCGGAAATGTCTGGTGGTCAGCGCCAGATGGTAGGGCTGGCCCAGGTTCTGGTGCGCCAGACGCCATTGATGCTGCTGGACGAGCCCACCAGCGCTCTGGATCTGCACTGGCAGCTCAACGTGCTCAACGCAGTGCGTGACGCCACCAGCCGGACCGGCTCGATTGCCCTGGTGGCCAGCCATGATCTCAATCTGGCCCTGCGCTATTGCGACCAGGTTCTGGTGTTGTCTCCCGGCGGCCAGGCCGTGCTGGGCTCACCGGCACAGGTACTGACGCCGGAGCTGCTGGCCAAAACCTATGGTATCGAAGCCCGAATCGAACAGTGCTCTCGTGGACACCCCATCGTGCTGGCGGATCGTCCGCTATCCGCCAGTGTTAACTGACCCACTGATGTCGAGGAATCTGCCATGCCAACCATGAATGCCCAAGTGGCCACCACCGATCCCGGTCGCCTGATCAATCGCCTGTGCAAACACTTTCGCCACAAGATTGAGGCTGAGTGGACCGGGACCGATGGCAGGCTGACTTTCTCCATCGGTGAATGCCGGCTCGAAGCAGCAGACGGTAAGTTGCTTATGCGGTGCCAGTCACCCACCGAGACGGAGCTGGAGGAGCTGGGCCAGGTGGTAGCTTCCCACCTCATCCGCTTTGCCGGCGATGAGGTGGATGAGGTTCACTGGCAGGCCGCCAGCGACTGAGGTTGCTCGCCGGTTTCCGCAACCCGCAGCCTCAGCTGGCGAAGGTCGCTGGACAGCACCCGGTAGCTGTCCGGGCCGAACCACTCCAGGGAGATGTCCAGAGGGGCCGGGTTGGCCAGCGACTGTTGCCAGTTTGCCAGCGTGTCCAGCAGTGGGCGGTAGTCGCAGGCGCCCTCCAACACCGGCACCATACCTTGCCTTGAGCCTGCCGGTGAGTACACATTGGCCGGGGCAAACACGCCAAGCTGATCCCGCTGGTGGATATTCTTGAAGTGAAAATGCCTGACCCAGGGCGCCATCTGTTGCAGGGCAAGCTGTGGGTCCGCACCGGCCTCCCAGACATGCAGGACATCGAAGTTGATGCCCATGGCCGGATGGTCAATGTCTGCCAACATTGCCAGGGTAGAGTCAACCGTATCGGCGAGGGTGCCGGGGTGCGTTTCCACCACCAGGGTCAGGCCTTCGTCCGCGACGCAACGGGTGAGTGTCTGCAGGCGTCGGGTCAGCGCCTTGCGCTGCCCCCGGTCAAGCTCGGCGCTGCCTTGATCGCCGGCAAACGTTCGCACTTTGGGTGCCTGCCAGTGCCGGGCCAGTCGGCAGAGGTCGCGGGTGTAGCGGATGGCCTCCTGTTCACCTCCCTCCAGCGGCAGATAGTCGCTTACCATGGGAATGCCCAGTCCCTGGCTTTTCAGCCAGCGGCCATCCAGCCCGGGCTGCTGTAACAGATGCCGTGCATGCACGCCCCAGAGTTCAATGCCGTCGAAGCCGGTGGCCCCGGCCCAGGTGGCCAGTTCCGGTAACGACACCAACTGGTGGCGGAATGAGATGGTACACAGGTGGAAGCGGATCATGGCAATACCTCCAGGTCGGACGTCCGGGTGTCGGCGGTAGCGCCGGTGAGGTCGGGGTGTTGCTGCTGCCATTCCTGGAACAGCCCCTGCAGGCTGTCCTTGATGGCGAACTCCCGCTGATCCTGTTCGTCCAGCAGCTCTTCGACCCCAGCCAGCAGGGCAGGGTTGCCTGACATCACCAGTTTCAGCGCCCGGTACTGGATCTGGGTGTAGGTTTTCACCAGCCGGTCAATGTCCTCGCACAGGGCCTCGAACCACGGATCGCCCTCGGCGGTGCGGCCCTGATCCTCCAGCAGCCAGGCAAAGGCGTGCTCGTAGGCGTACTTGCGAATCGCCATCACCGGAATTTCCCGGAATGCCTGGGGCAGGTTTGCCAGTGGTTGCCTGGCGTCGGGCCCGATATGGGCGTGCAGAATCTGCCGTAAGGCATTGGTGAACGGGTTGGTGTCGGGTTTCATGCACTGGGCGAAGTAGGCGGCCACGGTCTCCGCCGGCGTATGCCGGATGTCCAGGCCGTCGAAACAGAAACCACCGGCAGCGGCCGGGGAACGCACCGAGTCCAGAATCCGGGATTTGGGCAGCACACCCTCCCAGCGAAAATCCGGGTCCGACATGAACCACTGCTCCGGATCGTCCGTGGCTTCCAGCATCACGTAGTGGGGAAACGGGTTCTGGTGAAACTTGTTCTCCCGTTCCGGCAACCGGTAAAGGTCCAGCATGACCATTACCTGACGATCGGCAGGGCGCGTTTCCACCAGTTCAATCAGCCGGTCTATGTTGGCCTCTTTCGATTGCTGGTGGTCGTACCAGGGCTCAATGGTGACGCCATACAGCAGCCGGTACCACTCCCGGAACTGGTCGTGGCGGGTATGGGGCGAGTGGTAAGACAGAACCTGCTCCTCACTGACCGAGAAGTCCGCATCCCAGACGCCAAAGTAGAACGGGCGGTGATCCACACCCGGTGTGCGTTTAATGATCTCGCAGACACAACTGACAAAACAATGCACTTTGATCACAGGGAAACCTCCGGGTTGCCTGTGGCGACCAATAGCGCTTCCAGGTCCTCAACGGTCTCGAGCTGATGGGTCAGCAGCGCTTCCTCCGGAACATGCAGGCCGTGCTCAAGTTCCAGGTGCACAATCAGTTGCAGCAGCATGATGGAATCAATCGCCAGGTCGGCGTTGAGGCGGGCCTTGGCCGAAAACACCGATAGCCGGGCGTCAGGTAGATGGTTTCGAATCACCGTTTCAATGGCGCTTCGGGTCGGGTTGGTTCTGTTCATGCCAGGACCTCCCGCTGACCCATGTCAGCGAGGGATTCGCTTAACAGCCGGCGGCTGACCTTGCCGTTCGGGAGCCGGCTGATGCTTTCCACCTGTTCGATCAGTGACGGCACCTGGTGAGGTGACAGTCGGTCGCGGCTCCATTGTCGAAGCTGGTCGGTGTCGATGTCTGAATCCGCCACGAAGCGCAGGCAAACCCGTTCACCGGCAAAGGCATCGGGTTGTTTGAACGCCACCGCCTCGCGAATCCCGGGGTAGCCAAGGAACACGTCTTCCACGGCGCCCGGGTAGACGTTAATGCCGGCGACATTGATGGTGTCATCGGTGCGGGCCAGGAAGTGCAGCTGGCCCCGGTGGTCGAAATAGCCCAGATCCTTACTGTGAATGCGCTGTCCGGTGGCTTTTACCGTGATCAGGATTTCATCCGGTTGCCCGGCGGAGGCACCGGCCTGCACCGACAGGTGAGGCAGCGGGTAGCCCAGCAGGCCCGGTTCGGTCACGTCTGCGCTCACAGCCACGCAGCCGGCTTCGGAGCATCCGTACTGCTGGCACAGCCGCAGGCACCGGTCCCGAAGCTGAGTCAGCACCGGCGCGGGCAAGGGGGCCCCGGAAAGCATGACAGCGTGCAGCATTTCCTGTTCCGGCAGCATCCGCATCAGCAGGCTAATCAGGGTGGGTGAGGCATAGAGCAGGTGCTCAGGCACCGCACGCAGCCGGGCGATAATGAATCGTGGGTTCAGATTGGTGACCACATGGGGTGCGATGCCCCGCTCCCGGGCAGCCAGTACGCCACAGATCAGACCGTAGGAGTGGGTGACCGGACAGGCGACCACCGGCGTTAAGGCCCGGGCCTCAGTAAAATGGGCGACATAGGCGGCCAGTTCCCGGTCTATGTCGCGCCAGGGCCGGGCGATGGTCTTGGCCTTACCCGTGGTGCCGGAGCTGAGCTGGATCAGCTCACCACCCTCGGCCGAAGCCGTCCGTGTCACCCCACCAAGGGTTTCCGGCGTTACCTCCTGCAGTTGCTCGCCGAACAGCAGGTAGCTGCAGCCGGTGTCCTCGGCCAGGGCTCTGGCAGCAGGGTAGGGCGTGCCGGGGTGAATGGGCAGTACGCTGGCGCCAAGGGGCTTCAGCCAGAGGCATAGGGCCAGCCAGTGGGCGGTGTCTTGCAGGCAGACCGCAAATCGGCAACCGGCCGGCGACTGGAACTCGGGCCGCTCCGCCAGGCCCCGGACAATATGATCACAGTCGGCCTGGCTGTAGGGTGTGTTGTCGACGTAAAACAAAGGTGCAGTCACGGTAACCTCTCGTGATGGTGATCGGTAGGGGGCATTGATGTGGAATCCGGACCCGAAGCCAGGGGGTTGGTTACCCGGAGGCAATGGCTTTGGTTGTCTGGCCGCAGCTTGCGGCACAGCAGGGATTCGGTCCGAAGTGTTGGCTGATCCCAGGCCAGCCCGTCCAAACGGGAGGTCAGATCCGGTTGTTGCCGTGCGTAATCGGTCAGGATCGTCCTGACCCGGTCCCAGAAGCGCGTTTCGTTAAATCCGTAGGCCTCATCCAGCAGCAGCGCCAACTCACTCAGATTGAAGATAAACAGGGTATCCATGACCAGTTCCCGCAGGGCTTCCGGGCCGCTCATACGGTAGTACTGGTCGTCTGGTGCCTGGTCATAGAGTGCCTGCCTGGTGCCGAAGTCCGGTTCAGGAGTGGTCGGGGGCAGGTAGTCCCGGGCGTATTCGACGCTGTCGTGGAAATCCCGAAGCATCAGCGCCCTGGGCCAGCCGTCACGCATCACCAGCAGACTGTTCTGGCCATGGGCCTCGAGGCCGACACCGTGGGCCGCCAGCATATGCCAGACTGGCAGGATGACGGCTTTGAGCGTGGCTTCCAGCCAGGGGCCCAGGCCGTAGTGCTCCACCCAGGGGTGGATGAACGGCATGCCGTCAGGTTGCCACTGGAACAGGGCGTTCAGGGGGATGGCCTGCTCACCGTCATTAAGCCGGGAGCGGATGCTGGCTCGCCAGATGGCGGCCAGTTCACCTTCAAGCCCTGCACTGCCTGAGCCCCGGTCACGCCCAGTGGTAATGCCCAGGCTGGCATACTCGGGCAGCAGGCGGAGAGGGTAGGTAGCGTCGAATTGCGAGTCGGCGGCCAAAATCGCCTCAAGCCAGCGGCTGATGACCGGCGCTGAAGGCACCGAGTGGGGTTCCAGGTGCCTGCGGGACGAGGTGTTATGGATGCCCAGCGGCAGTTTGATGCAGGCGTTCGCCGGCCGGCTGATGTTGAACAGGGACCGCAGTGACTGCCCCGGCCGGTAACGGTCTCCCAGAGGCCCCAGGCTTCTGATGCCCAGTGCGTCGAGCCGGGACGCCTGGGGCCCCTGGCAGAGTTGTTGCCATTGCCAGGGGTGGGTTGGCAAGGCACCACAGTGTTGCCAGTCAACGCCCGCCCGGTGGAACGCGGCCCGCAGCAGATAGGCCTGTTCCCGACCGAGTTCCGACTGCCAGAACGCCATATCCGGAGCCGGCAACTGCGAATCCAGATAGCGCCGGGGGACCGCCACCCAATGGAGACGGAACCCGGTGCTGGTTTCCGGGCTATAGCGCACCAGGTCATCGCCCTGAAATCCCAGCCGGCTCTTGTAACAGGGGTGGTAGGGGTGACCCTCGTGCAATGCACAGTCCAGCGCTTCGCCGTGCAGGCCCCGCCGTTCCCGTGGGCCTCGGGCCCGATACAGGGCGTCGAGTCTTTCGGTGTTTTCGATGGTGGCGACAAGTTCGTTTAACAGCGCTTGCTGTTGTGTGCTCGCGGCCGGTAACTGGCCGACCAGCCTCGCCAGCGACGTTGAGGTTGTTGGTTGTTCCTGCCCCAGGGTCAGGGTGTCCATATCCAGCCGAAGCCGGCCAAAGCCACGAACCCGAGCGCGGCAGCGCCCAGCCAGGCTGCCGATCCGGAACGACAGCCATTGCCAGCCGGAGCGGTTGTCATTGCATGGGCGGTAGGGGATCAAACGCTCAAACAGCAGCGCTTCCAGCAGTTGCCGGAGCACGCGCTGTGTTGGCGACTCGGTCAGGCCGATGACCGGGCTTAGTCCTGTCATCGGCGATGGTGTTTGCTCACGCAGCGCCATGATCTGCCCCGACAGCCTGCGCAGGAAAACTTGGCTGCGGTGCTGCGTGCGCCAGACCGCGAAGAGGGTTGGCGATACTGGTGTACACCGCCATTTCCAGCTCGGCATTCAGCTCATCAACATCGTGTACTCGAGTCAGCAGGTTGCCCTTGTACGGCAGGCGACTGTCCTCGAGCAGGAGATTGACCAGTGCCCGGGCCGGGCCATGGAGCCGGGTGCGTTCGCAGCGGAGAAACTGCCGGAACTGCCGGATCAACACCGATTCCGGAATCAGCCCGTCGAGGCCGAACCGGGCGATCACGGAGAACACCTGGTTGACGATCAGGTAGTAGCAGAAGCGGTCCCGGATCATGGCATCCCGGTAGAACAGTTCCGGGGTTTCCGACAGGTCCGGGCACTGCTCTGTCAGTTGTTTGCGAAACGTTTCCGAAAGGTAGTAACCCTGATTGTCCCGGTAGTAATAGCAGCGAGGATAGCCACCACCAATATCCAGCAGGCTGTTCTGCTGGTGCGCCTCCAGAGCAATGCCGTGGTCGTCATAAAGCCGGAGCGCCGGGCCAATCGCGCAGGCCAGATAGTGCTGGAACCAGTCCAGACTGACCGCGGCCATGCTTCGGCTCTCGTTCAAAGCCAGACCCTCGATCAGGTCCATCAACCGCGAATTTCGGCCGGGCATTGGATCCTGGGCCAGAGCGGCCATGCTGATCACACCCTGGTCCTGCCCCGGAGTGAAGGGATTGTTCCGGAAAATGACTTCAAAGCCGCTCTCGGCCTGCCCAGGCAGGGAAACCGTCAGATAGGCCGGGTCCTGCAGGATGCGGAAGCCGGGTTCAGACTCCGCGAACCCGGTTTGCCGGATCAGTCGGGACATCACCACACCCGCTTTCAGCTCGTGGGCCTTGTTGACCCGGAGCGAGTTGGTCACTTTCACCGGAATGGAAAACTTCAACATCCATTCTGCCTGTTCACTGTAAACCGTGCGCACGGAAGACGTGGCGGAGAACTCCGGCCCAAGAGTGCCGAGCGGATGTATCTGCCCCTGCTCGATGGCGACCAGCACCGACGGCTGCGCAAGTAACCACTGCGCTTGAAGTGGGTGTGCCGGAACCAGAGCATGGTTGTCTGGCAGGTTCAGGGAGGCATGGCCACTGTTCAACAGGGTTTCCGCCATGGTACTGGCGGGCAATGGACCGTCCGAGTCTTGTTCCACGTAGTCTTGATGGACCAGAAAATAATGAAGCCGGAATCGCCCGCCCAGCTCAGGAGCATAGGCCGTTTGTTGCCATTCCGACATGCCCTGGCGGCTTTTGGGGGTGGGGTGAGTGGCGTGGCCAAACAACAAAGACTGTTCTGAATCGATGAACCGGTTGGTCAAAAGCCGGGGATCGTGGCGGCGCTGTTCCAGGTAACGGGTCATCACCCCGTAGCTGTCTGTTAGCCGGTGCAGGAACTCCAGTTCCCGGAGTTTACGAAGCTCCGGGACCATACCGCCGGAAAGTGCATAGAGCTCGCGTACCAGAAGACACATAGCCTGGAACGGTTCGATGTCTGACCAGCAATGACGACCGTTTAGCCACTGGCGCACTTTGCCATAGCGGTGCCGGCCGACGGGGGAACGGTAAAGGATATCGACAGCAAGCCGGGCCCGCTGGGTGTTCAGGGGCAGTTCGCACACCCAAGAGCCGGAGAAACGGCTGCCGGGGTCGTGAAGGTGTTGGCTGGCGGCCAGCCAGTGGCCGGGATCAATTTCCTGAAGATAGCTATGCAGGAAGGCCTGAAAACTTGCCTGTTCGGCAATCGCCCGGGCAGACGGTCCCATGTCGACACTCCGATTCCAGAATTTGGAGTAAATCTAAATGAGAATCGAGTGCAGGTGAAATATTTTTACATTTTTTACATTTGGTTTGGAGCGTTGATCACTCGCTGCGGACGGAAGCGCAAAAACAGCGCCACGGCCAGCCCGAACGTGAGCCATTCGGCAAGGGGCAGTGCCACCAGCAGCGGCCACTGTGGCGCGAACTGGGCAATGCCTATCAGCAACAGCGCAGGAAGAATCAGGCTTCGGGAAAAGGCCACCAGGGCGGAGGGGACGGGTTTATGCATGGCGGTCAGGTAAACCGACAACAGCACGTTAATACCGTTGACCAGGAATAACGGCCAGAGGATGGTCAGGAACCGGTCGGCCAGTTCGGCGGTGGCGGGGTCTGCGGCGGTGTCGAGAAACAGCCGGACAACCTGGTTTCCGAACATCCAGACCGTGGCCACCAGCGCCAGTGCCAGGCTCAGGATGACGGTTGCCCCACAGCCCATAAAGCGACGGATACGCTCGGCGTTGCCGGCCCCCAGGTTGTGGCTGATCAGCACATGCATGGCATCTGAAATGCCGTAGAACACCATCAGGCTCAGGAAAATCAGATAGTTCACGACGGTGAAGGCGGCTACCCCGGCCACACCCTGAGTGGTCATCAGCAGCCAGTTGATCAGCAGCATGACCAGCCCCACCGACAGCTCGTTGATCCACTCCGAAACGCCATTGGCAAATGCCTGGGGCACTTCCCGCCAGTGTTTTTGATAAAGCCCGAAGCGCAGCTTGCGCTCCGGCTTGAGAAAATAACGGGCCAGAACGCCGAACTGCAGCACCTGGGCCAGGCCAGTTGCGATGGCGGCGCCACGCAAACCGTAATCCAGATAGCCCACCAACAGGGCGTCGAGCAGGATATTGGCGGCGGCCCCCGTTACCAGGGCCGTGGTTGCCAGCCCGGGAAAACCGTCCACCCGCACGAAGTAATACAACACCATGGTGACAAGCTGAGCCACCAGCACCCAGATGATCACCAGAAAATACTCGGACATCAGCGGGTAGATGTCCGGGGAGGCACCCAGCACTCGATAGATCGCATCGTGGAACAACAACCCCGCCAGGGCCCCGGTTATGGCGAGGGCCAGTGTGGCCATCAGGCACTTGCTGAAGATGGCAGACGCGGCTTCCGTTCTGCCTTCGCCCAGATACCGGCCAGCCCGAACTGTACCGCCAATGGCGAGGGCCAGGGCCATGCCAAACAGAAAGGTAAACCAGGGAATCAGCAGGTTCAGCGCCGCCAGCGCGTCGGCCCCGGCAAAGTTGCCAATAAAAATGCCATCAACAATGTTGGCGGTGGTCAGCGCCAACAGCCCCGCCACCGAGGGCAGGGCATAGCGGAAAAATACCGGCCAGAAGGGGCCGGTCAGTATCGGGTTGTCGGATTCCTTACCGGTATCTGCGTCCATCGTTAGCCTGCCCGTTACCTCAGTGAATCAGCCAAACAGCTCCTGCAGTTTGTCACCTGGATCTGGCGCTCGCATGAACGACTCGCCCACCAGGAACCCGTAGATGCCCCGGCTGGTCATGGCTTCCACGTCTGAACGGGTCATGATGCCGCTCTCGGTAATGGTCAGCCGGTCGGCACTGATACGCTGGTGCAGATTGAAGGTGGTGTCCAGCGACACTTCGAAGTTGTGCAGATTACGGTTATTGATGCCCACCAACGGTGTGCTCAGGGCCAGGGCATCGTCCAGCTCCTCGCCATCATGCACTTCCACCAGCACATCCAGCCCGATCTCATGGGCAATACCTTCCAGCTCCTGCATCTGGTCTTTGGTCAGGCAGGCGGCAATCAGCAGAATGCAGTCGGCGCCAATGGCCCGGCTTTCGTAAACCTGGTAGGGCGCCACCATGAAGTCCTTGCGGATCACCGGCAGGCTGCAAGCCGCGCGGGCCGCTTTCAGATAGTCCGCGTGGCCCTGGAAGAAATCCTTGTCAGTCAGCACTGACAAGCAGGCGGCACCGCCTTTCTCGTAGCTCTCGGCAATGCGTTCTGGTTCGAACGGATCGCGCAGGATGCCTTTACTGGGCGAGGCTTTCTTGATTTCGGCGATGACCGCCGGACGCTGCGCGTCGATGTGGGTGCGCAGGGCGTTGGCAAACCCACGTGCCGGAGCTTGGTCGCCCGCCATGGCTTTCAGGTCCGCAATCGAAACCTTGGGCTTACGTTCATCAATTTCCTCCCATTTCCGGTCAACGATTTTCCGGAGAATCGTGGGAGTTTTGTCCAAATGTCGTTCAGTCATTTCGTGCCTGCAAAATTGGGTGCTGGAGCCGATGATGGGGGCCTTTCCAAAACACGCCCACAAGTACGTCCCTGTAGGGCTTGGCTGTAGCCATCCATGGCTACAGACAGTTTTGGAAAGGCCCCCATCACCGGCTCTTCAAACTTGGCAACGGCCTTCAGGAGTTCATGGCCGTTAAAAACACTGTGAGAAATCAGCCAGCTCCGACATCTTGCCGGCAGCCAGGCCAGAACCCATCGCGTCCAGTGCCATATCGACCCCTTCTTTGGCGGTCCTGGCCAGGCCTGCCACATAAATGGCCGCGCCGGCGTTCAGGGCAATCATGTCCCGTGCTTTTTCAGTGGTTTCATCGTGGCTGCGGCCGAAGGCGGCGCGGATGAGTTTCAGCGACTCATCGGAAGAATCCACGTCCAGGCCGACCAGAGACTGGCTCTTGATGCCTAGATCCTCGGGCGTCAGCTCGTATTCGGTAATCTCGCCGTTTTTCAGCTCCGCCACATGAGTCGACGATGCTAGGCTGATTTCATCCAGGCCATCTTTGGAGTGCACCACCATGATGTGCTCCGCGCCCAGACGTTGGAGCACTTCGGCCATGGGCCGGCACAGCTCACGGGAAAATACGCCGATCAGCTGGCGGGTCACCCCAGCCGGGTTGGTCATCGGGCCGAGGATGTTAAAAATGGTGCGGCAGCCCAGTTCCCGGCGCGGGCCGATGGCGTGTTTCATTGCGCCGTGGTGAGCCGGGGCGAACATAAACCCTACGCCGATCTGTTCAACGCAGCGCGCCACTTCCTCGGGTTTCATGTTCAGGTTGATACCGGCTTTTTCGATCAGGTCGGCGCTGCCACTCTTGGAAGACACGCCCCGGTTGCCGTGCTTGGCGACGTAACCACCGGCGGCGGCGACAACGAAAGACGCCGCTGAGGACACGTTGAACAGGTTGGCGCCGTCGCCGCCGGTGCCGACGATGTCGACCAGTGGGCTGGCGTCGACGGTGACCTTGGTTGCAAGTTCGCGCATCACTTCGGTGGCGCCGGTGATTTCGTCGATGGTTTCGCTTTTCAGGCGCAGGCCCATCAGGAAGGCGCCGATCTGGGCGTCGGTGGCCTCGCCGTTCATCACAATGCGCATCACATCCTTCATCTCTTCCCGGGACAGGTCCAGGTTGGAGGCAATGCGGTTCAGGGCTTGTTTCATGTCCATGGGGTCGGCCTCTTGTTATGTTCTCAGGAAGTTGCGCAGCAGTTCGTGGCCCTGCTCGGTCATGATCGACTCAGGGTGGAACTGCACACCTTCAATGGGCAGGGTCTTGTGGCGCACGCCCATGATTTCCTCTATGGAACCGTCTTCGTTGCGGGTCCAGGCGGTGACTTCCAGGCAATCGGGCAGGGTGTCCTTGTCGATCACCAGGCTGTGGTAACGGGTAGCCTGCAACGGATTGTTCAGGCCCCGGAACACGCCTATATCATTGTGGTACACCGCCGATACTTTGCCATGCATCACCCGCCCGGCGCGGATGATATCGCCGCCGTACACCTGGCCGATGGACTGGTGGCCCAGGCAGATGCCCAGGATCGGCAGTTTGCCGGCGAAGTGGCGAATGGCGTCCATGGAGATGCCTGCCTCGTTGGGCGTGCAGGGGCCCGGGGAAATCACCAGCCGCTCAGGATTCAGGGCTTCGATCTGCGCAATGGTGATTTCGTCGTTCCGGTATACCTGCACGTCTGCACCCAGCTCCGCCAGGTACTGCACCACGTTGTAGGTGAAGGAATCGTAGTTATCGATCATCAGCAACATAATCTGTTCCTCCGCCTCAATGGTCGTAGTCGTTGTAGGTCATGGCCACGGCACGGAAAATCGCGCGGCCCTTGTTCATGGTTTCTTTCCATTCGAGGCGGGGAATGGAGTCTGCCACCACGCCGGCGCCGGCCTGGATGTGCAGGGTGTTGTCCTTGATCACTGCAGTGCGGATAGCGATGGCGGTGTCCATGTTGCCGTTGAACGACAGATAGCCTACGGCGCCGCCGTACACGCCACGCTTCACCGGTTCCAGTTCGTCGATGATTTCCATGGCGCGGATTTTCGGGGCGCCGCTGAGGGTGCCGGCGGGCAGGGTGGCGCGCAGCACGTCCAGGCAACTGGTGCCCTGTTTCAGGCGGCCGGTGACATTGGAGACAATGTGCATGACGTGGGAATAGCGCTCCACAATCATCTTGTCGGTCAGCTTCACGGTGCCGGTTTCCGATACCCGGCCGGCGTCGTTGCGGCCCAGGTCGATCAGCATCAGGTGCTCGGCGATCTCTTTCGGGTCGGCCAGCAGCTCTTTTTCCAGGGCCTTGTCCTCGGCATCGGTGGCGCCGCGTTTGCGGGTGCCGGCGATGGGCCGAACGGTGACTTCCTCGTCCTCCACCCGGGCCAGGATTTCCGGAGAGGAGCCGACAATGTGGAAGTCTTCCAGATCCAGGAAGTACATGTACGGCGATGGGTTGAGCACGCGCAGCGAACGGTAGAGGTTCAGCGGCGGTGCCTCGAACGGGATCGACATGCGCTGGGAGATGACGGTCTGCATCACGTCGCCGTCCAGGACGTAGCCCTTGATCTTGTCTACTGCCGCTTCGAATTTGTCCTGGCTGAAGCCGGAGATAAAGTCGCTTTCGTCCACCACCTTGCCGCGCAGATGTTCCGGGGTGCGCGGGGCGTTGGCGGTCTGGCGGTGCAGCTGGCTTTCCAGTTCGTCGATGCGGGCCTGTGCTGTCTGGTAGGCACCGTCAATTGACGGGTCGGCGTGCACAATCAGGTGCAGCTTGCCCCGCAGGTTGTCGAACACCACAATTTCATCCGACACCATCAACAGGATATCCGGGGTGCCGATTTTGTCAGGCGGGCAGCTGTGGCGCAGGCGTTTCTCGATGTAGCGCACGGTGTCATAACCGAAGTAACCCACCAGGCCGCCATTGAAACGGGGCAGTTCCGGCAGGTCCGGGGCGTTGAACCGTTGCTGGTAGTCGTCCACGAAAACCAGGGGGTCGGCCACTTCGGCCTGTTCAACCACCTCGCCGTGGCGGCTGACCTCAATGCGATGGTCGAAGACTTTCAGCACTTCCCGGCAAGGCAGTCCAATAATGGAATAGCGGCCCCATTTCTCGCCGCCCTGTACCGATTCAAACAGGTAGGAGTATGGCCCACTGGCCAGTTTCAGATAGGTGCTGAGGGGCGTGTCCAGGTCCGCCAGTACTTCGCGGTACACGGGGATACGGTTGTAGCCGGCTTCAGCGAGCTCGTGGAATTGCTCGGGTGTCATGGTTCGGTTTCCTGAAATCTAATCTGCGTTTTGTCAGAACGGTGTTACACCGCTGTGACCGGTGGTGCGGGCAAACAGGCATGCGCTATCCGCCCCGTGGCTTGCTCAGCCGGTGCGCCATCGCCACCATCGTGTTGCGCGGGTTGTCAGGATGCCTCGCGCTGCAGTCAGATTCAGTCCCTGCACGGCAGGAATCTCCCGAATGGATGTGTTCAAAGTAAAACGTCCTTGGGAGATTACAAAAGCTCGGCCAGCGAATCAACAACAGCATCTGCGCCGAGGCTGTCTACCGGCCCGCCAAAGTTGTAGCCATACCGCACGGCTACGCATGGGATGCCCGCGGCCAGGGCGGCTTTTACGTCGGCTTTGGAGTCACCAACCATCACCGTGGTGCCCCGTGTGCCGCCCAGTTGTTCCATGGCGTGCACCAGGGGCGCCGGGTCCGGTTTCTTTACCGGCAGGGTATCGCCGCCAACGGACAGTTCAAACCACCGGTCCAGGCCGGTTTTCTCCAGCAATGGCTGAACAAATTGGTCCGGCTTGTTGGTCACCACGGCCATCCGGCAACCCAGGCCTTTCAGGTGCTCAAGGCATTCGTTGACGCCGTCAAACACCACCGCATGACGGCCGTTCAGTTGTCCGTAGGCGTGGTAGAAGATCGCCAGTGCATCGTTGAAAAGAGCATCGTCTCTGGGCGCAGCGGGTTCCCAGTCGGTTTGCCCGGCCAGGGCACGACGCACCAGTATAGGGGCACCATTGCCCACCCAGTTGCGCACCTTCTCAAGCCCGGCCGGGCTCCTGCCGAGGTGTTCCAGCATCTGGTCTACCGCAGCGGCCAGGTCGGGGGCGCTGTCCACCAGGGTGCCGTCCAGATCAAACAGGGCCACGCCCGGCCAGCGGGCGTTGAACAGACCTTTCAGGCTCATCCGCCAATCACCTTGCGGGCCTGCTCCAGTTCCTCGCGCATGGCGTCGATGGTGGCCTTGTAATCCGGGGTGTTGAAGATGGCAGAGCCGGCCACGAAGGTGTCGGCGCCGGCTTCGGCGATTTCCCGGATATTGTCGGTTTTCACGCCGCCGTCGATTTCCAGGCGAATGTTGTAGTTGCTGGCATCAATCTTCTTGCGGGCTTCCTTGAGCTTGTCGAGGGTGCCAGGGATGAACTTCTGGCCACCGAAGCCCGGGTTTACCGACATCAGCAGCACCATGTCGAGCTTGTCCATCACGTAATCCATGTGGCTCAGGGGCGTGGCGGGGTTGAACACCAGCCCGGCCTTGCAGCCGCCGTCGCGGATCAGTTGCAGGGAGCGGTCTACGTGGTTGCTGGCTTCCGGGTGGAAGGTGATGTAGCTGGCACCGGCGTCAATGAACATGCGGATCAGGTCATCCACCGGGGAGACCATCAGGTGCACATCGATGGGTGCAGTCACACCGTGCTTGCGCAGGGCCTCGCACACCATGGGGCCGATGGTCAGGTTGGGGACATAGTGATTGTCCATCACATCAAAGTGAACCACGTCGGCACCAGCGGCCAGTACGTTGTCGACTTCCTCGCCCAGGCGGGCGAAATCAGCGGAGAGAATGGATGGGGCAATCAGGTAAGGGTTCATCAAAGGCTCTCTTGATCAGGTGAGTTATCGGCGGCACAGGAACCCTGCTAGTCTATCAGTTTGCTAGGCATTTTCGCAGCGCGAGGTAAGCGGTTTTGATCACAGGTCGAGCAGGTATTGGGGTTCTCTGGTTGCTGTTGGCCGGGCTGGCATTGACGGTATCGGCCCAGGAGAGCGAGCCGGAACTGGGTCAGGGCACACAACAGGCTATGGAAAGCAGGGCGACGGCGGTGACCGGCCTGGGCGAGTGGTCGTTGGGCCGGATGTTTCCTGAGCGGGCGGTGTGGCTGGATCTGGACGACGATAGCCGGGCACTGGCGCTGTTCCAGCCAGAGCTGAAAACACCGGCACGTGGCGCGCTGATTGTGCTGGCAAACGAAGGGCAGACCGCGGCTGAAGGTCTGGCAGGCGGGCTTCTTGATACCCTGGCGGAGCGTGGCGTGGCAGTGATGACGCTGGGGCTTCGGCCGCCTCCGGAAAGTGTGGTTCGGCGCCGACAACAACGGCTGGTGCCAGAACCTCAGGAGCCAGCTCCGCCTGAGGATGACCAGCTGCAATCCTCGGTGATGATTGACGTGGCTGAGGAAGAAGCCCTGGAGGAGGTGATGTCAGACTACCGCAACTCTATCCGCGAGCTGCTGGATGCCGCCGCTGGCGAGCTGCAGCGGCGCGGATACGAGCGCCCGGCGGTGTCGGGTATTGGCTGGTCGGCCGATTATGTGACGGCCTGGGCACTGGGCCAGGGGGCGTTGTCCGGGGTGATCTGGCTGGCGCCACGTTTCTCCGGTGAAAGGTTGCCGGAATTGCCCGCTATGTTGTCGGCAGACAGGCCGTGGCGGGTTCTCGACCTGCACGCCATGGATGACGCCGGCCGGCATCCGGCGGTTGCGCGGGCGGCTGCCCTGGCGCGGGAGCAGGTCAGTGGTTATCGGCGCCAACCCATGGCATTGTCAAACCCACCACAACGGGCCGATGCGGAGCGGGTGGCCAGCCGGATTCAGGCCTGGATGAATCGATGACCGGGACAGCATCGGCGGCGCAACATCTGATTAAAGCGGCCGGTGGCGCTGCTTGATCAGTTCCCAGGCCTGCCGGTAGCGAAGCAGTCGATCCTTGGCCATGGCCAGTTCTGATGGTGTCAGTTTCTGCTGGGCGAGTTTGTCTGGATGACATTCGGACACCTTCTTTCTGTAGGTCCGTTTGATGGATTCCAGGTCGTCCCGTCGGGTCACACCGAGGATCTGGCAGGCCTGTTCATAGGTATCCGGTTTGGCTGCAGGGCCGGCGTTACGGATCCAGACTTTGCTGGCGTAGCTTTCAAAGATGTCGTCGCTGACCGCCACGGGCAGGCCGATGTGGTCGATGGCATCTTCGCAGCGGTAGCGCCGGGCTTTGCCGGGCTGGCCCAGTACCTGGGCACCGTGGCACAGGCAGATGGCCGTCTTCAGGGCTGGTCCGGGCCATATCGCTGCCAGCAAACGGAACAGCAGGCCCTGCCTCAGGGGTAGCTGGCTGGCGGCCTTGCCCCGCTGGAACTGGTCAATCGCTTTCTTGCGTTGGCGGTTGGAAAGGCCAAGGGCTTTCATCAGGGCCTCGGCGTAGCGGATGTCTGCTTCCATCACCCGGCCATCGGCCTTGGCAATGTAGCCGAGGAAAAAGAACAGGGGTTTGCGGCACCAGCGCGGCAGCCTCGCTCTCTCCATCAGGGTGCTGGCCTGGTGCCCGCAACTGGACAGCTCCTTGAGCAGGTCGGAGAACACCGACTCCAGTCTGGCGGGTAACGGTGGCGTGCTGGCTTTGCTCATACCTGTCGCCTGCCGTCGGCGAGTTGCCTGTTCAGCTCGTCCAGTCTGGCCGGGGTGCCAACATCCACCCAGCGGCCACCATGATAGAGGCCTCGAACCTGATGGCTTGCCATGGCCTTGCGAAGCACCGGGCCCAGCTTGCCGGACGTGTCATCCAGGCCATCAAACAGCTTCCGGTGCAGCAGGCTGATACCGGTGAAGGTGAGTTTTCTGCCGCCGCTTGTGGTCAGGGCGCCATCGGCTGCAAGGTGAAAGTCACCCTCCGGATGGTGCTCGGGGTTATCCGTCATCACCAGAAGCGCACGGCAGTTATCCTGTTCCGGAGGCTGCAAGTCCGATAACGAGACATCGCTCCAGATGTCACCATTGATCACCAGAAACCAGTCTTCTCCCTGGTCGGTAAGCAGTGGCAGCGCCCGGACGATGCCACCGGCGGTTTCCAGCGGCTCGCCTTCGGCGGAGTAGCGAATGCTCAGGCCAAACGGTTTGCCATTGCCCAATTGCTGCTCTATCTGTTCCCCGAGCCAGGCGTGGTTGATGACGACGTCGCGGAAGCCCGCGTCACGCAGGTGTTCCAGGTGATGAACGATCAGCGGTTTGCCACCGGCTACCAGGAGTGGTTTCGGGGTGGTCAGGGTCAGCGGGCGCATGCGTTCGCCCTTGCCGGCGGCCAGGATCATGGCTTTCACTGCTGGCTGCTCTCCTGCCCGGGAACGGGGCCAATACGCTGTTCAATGGCGGGCAGTACGCGGTCGCACAGCCATTCATGGAAGTGTCGGAGCGCCGGTTGCCGGGCGCTGGCGTCTCGCAGGTAAGAAACGGTGCGGGGGATGTCGTCCAGGTACCCTGATTTACCATCCCGGATTGCCAGGCGGGCAAAGATACCGGCGGCCTTCAGGTGCCTTTGCATGCCCATCAGCTCAAACCATTGCCGGAAGGTGTCCGGATCGGCGCGATGCAGGCCGGCCGCGAGGCTGGCGGTGCGGAAATATTCGAGCCAGTCGGCGATCTGGTGTTCGGGCCAGCGCACATAGCAGTCTTTCAGCAGGGAAACGACATCGTAGGTGACCGGTCCGCGCACTGCATCCTGGAAATCAATCACCCCCGGGCGCTTGCAGCCGGCAAGTACCAGCAGGTTCCGGGAATGGTAGTCCCGGTGCACCGTGACCTCCGGTTGTGCCAGGGCGCTCTCCTTCAGGAGCGCAAAGGTGGTGTCCAGCAGTGCCCGTTCCTGATTGCTGAGTGTCAGTTGCAGGTGTTGCTCCAGCAGCCAGTCGGGGAACAGCGCCATCTCCCTGTCCAGCAGGGCTTCATCGTAAGGTGGCAGCAGGTAATTGCCCGGCGAGGACACCTGGCCGATCCTGACCAACTCATCCAGTGCCTGCCGGTACAGTGTCTCGGCGTTGGTCTGGGCCAGGGCCGGCAGCATCAGGTGGTCGCCAAAGTCTTCCAGCAGCAGGAAGCCCAGGGCCAGGTCTTCAGCGGCAATGGCGGGTACCATAATGTCCTGCTGGCGCCAGTGTCGGGCGATGGCCACAAACGGCCGGCAGTCTTCGTGCTCGGGAGGGGCATCCATAACGATAAACGGCACCGGGGTTTTGCCAGTGGTGCTTTGCCAAACCCGGAAGTACCGGCGGAAGCTGGCGTCACCGGAAACCGGCTCGGGGCTGGCAGTTTCAAAACCGGGTATGTGCCTGACCCATTCGGTCAGCCGTTGCAGGCGGATATCCATGATGATGCTGCGCTTCCTGAGTTCAATGACTGAGTGCAAACGTTAGCAGAGCAGTATAAAGAGCGTAAAACGGATTTGCAGCGGTGTTTCCGTTAACAAGCCCGTGGGGCGCGTGTAAACTAGGCAGCTGTTTTTCTTCAAGCCCCATTCACCCGGAACAGGAACTTCGCTACCGTGCCCAGCCGTTACCGTTACCTGTCGTGGCCCCAGCACCGGTTCGCCAGGCTCCTGTTGGCAATGGCGCTTTTGCCTGTTTCCGGTTTAGTCGGTGCTGAGGAGCAGGCTCCCAGTGCGGCGGAAATCGACTGGCGCCCCCGTAGTGAGCTGCCGCCCGAGGTGAGGGATCGATTACCGGTATTTTGTGAAGGCGGATACCTGCCATCGTCGGCCGCTGGCGGCCAGATGCCCTTGCTGTCCGGAGCGGAGACCGGCGGGGCACCGCTGGAGGCCAGCGCCCTGAACGCCCGCTATGAGCTGAATTCCGAGTTGTTCCTGCAGGGCGATGTGCGCCTGCGCCAGGGTGAATTCCAGGCTACAGGTTCTGAAGCCCGTTATAACCAGCAAACGGGGGAGCTGGACCTTGTCGGTCCGCTGGTCAGCCGTGGCGACGGGTTTTTACTGACCGGCGACAGCGCCCGTTACTCGGTGGAGTCCGGGCAACTGGACATCAACACCGCCACCTTCCTGCTGCATGACGCCGAGATGCGGGGCCGGGCATCGTCGTTGTCCCGGGTGGGGGAGCACCAGGTGCTGATCACCGATGGCATGCTGACCACCTGCGGGCCTCATCAGAACGACTGGTCTATTGTCGCTTCCGATATTGCCCTGGATCAGGAGGAAGGATTTGGCACCGCCCGCCACGTTCGCCTGGAAGTGTTGGATACCCCGGTGTTCTACTGGCCCTACATCACCTTTCCCATTGATGACCGCCGCAAGACCGGTTTCCTGTACCCCCAGTTCGGTTCCTCCAGCGCCGGCAGTGGCGGCTATCTGGCCTTACCGTATTACCTGAACCTTGCACCTCATTACGATGCCACCCTGACACCCCAGTACATTCATGGTCGTGGGCTGTTTACCGAAGTAGAAGGGCGTTACCTGAGCCGCTTTGGTGAATCGGTCCTGCAACTGGGTTATATCGACAACGATTCCGCCTTCAAGGCTGACAATCCAGGCGAGGGTGGCGATCGCTGGGCACTGGATTTCACCACCCGGGCCCGGTTTGGCGGGGGTTGGACCGGTTACGGGGACTACTCGGTGGTCTCTGACCAGGACTACCTCAGTGACCTCAACCGCTCCCTGGAAATCGATCAGGCAACGCACCTGCAACGTCGCGGGGGTGTGCGTTATTCCGGCAATAACCAGTATTTCGATGCCTACCTGAACGGTTACCAGACCATCCGGGACCGGATCGCCGATGTCGACAAGCCCTACGCCCAGTTGCCGGAGATTCTCTACGCCGGAACCGGCGAATTAGGGCACGTCGAGGCCAATCTCGAGAGCCAGTACACCTGGTTCTATCGCGACAACGAGAATCTGACCGGCCTGGACCGGGCCAACGGCCAGCGAGTTCGGGCCATTCCGGAACTGGCCCTGCCTGTGCGCAGGCTCTGGGGTTTCACCCGGCCGTCGGTCAGTCTGGATTACACCCGCTATGACCTGGAAGATTACACTCAGGGCAGCGGCAGCTTTGACCGAACGGTGCCGGTGTTTGAGTGGGATAACGGGCTGTACTTTGATCGCCGCTCCAGCCTGTTCGATGTGCCGTACAACCAGACCCTGGAGCCCCGGCTTTATTACGCCTGGGCCGATGCCGATGCTGACCAGAATCACATCCCGGACTTTGATACCGGGCTCAAGAGTTTCCGCTTCGACCAGTTGTTTGAGCGGGATCGCTTCACCGGCGGTGACCGGGTGGGTGACGCCAACCAGTTGACCGTCGCCCTGACCAGCCGGTTCAATGACTTGGTGACCGGGGCGGAGCGAGCAAGGGTCAGCATCGGACAGGTGCGCTATTTCGATGATCGGGAAGTGGACCTGTTCGGCCTGGGTGCCTCCGACAGAAGCCGCTCACCGCTGGCCGGTGAGCTGGTATTGAATCCGCTGGAGAATCTGGAGATTCGCAGTGCCGGCCTGTGGGACCCCGACACCCAGCAAACCGAAGAAGGCCGAAGCCAGCTAATCTTCCACTCACAGGATTATCGTTACCTGGCCACCCTGGGCCACACCTACAGCCGACCAGACGAGCTGGAACAGAGTGATGTTGGTGTTGTTTTCCCAGTGACCAACCGCGTCAGCGGGATCGGCCGCTGGGTTTATGATTCCGGCCTGGACCGTACCGTTGGTACCCTGGCGGGTATTGAATACAACAACTGCTGCTGGAGCGTTCAGGTAGTTCACCAGAACTACCTGACGGACGATGAACAGCTGGATAACCGTGTGCTGTTCCGCATTGAACTGAAAGGGCTCGGGGGTAGTGGTGGCGCCTCCGACAATATTTCTGATGCCATCTACGGCTATGACGAACGCGAGCGCCGCCGTTTTGGAACTCCGCGCCGTTAAAACGAACCAATGTCATCAGCCAGCCTGTTCTGAAGGCCTGGCTGGGAATGTACACATCAAGAGGTGATTATGAAGGCGACGTTACGCCACGGACTGACACTGCTGCTGACCATGGCCATGCTGGCTGTGTCGGTTTCTGCCCACGCCGAGCGACAAGTGCTGGACCGGGTGGTTGCCATTGTGGATGACGATGTCATCCTCCAGACCGAACTGGATGCGCGGGTGAATACCATTGTTGGCCGTCTCAGCGCCCAGGGCACCGGCCTGCCGCCCCGGCAACTGCTCGAAGAGCGGGTATTGGAACAGCTGATTTCCGAGTCTCTTCAGTTGCAGATGGCGGACCAGATGGGGATGCGCATCAGCGATAACGAGCTGAACGAGACCCTGGCTAATATTGCCCGTAGTAACGGCTTGAGCCTGGAGCAGTTTGAAGAGCAACTGGCGGAAGAGGGCGTTACCTACCAGCAGGCCCGGGAACAGATCCGTAATGAAATGTTGTCTGGCCGGGTGCAGCAGCGCCGGGTTGGCAACCGGGTCCGTATCACTGACCGGGAGGTTGAGAATTACCTGCAGGCCCAGGCCGGCCGGGGGCCGGATGCTGAGGAATACCGCCTGGCTTATATCTTTATCCAGGTAGATGACCCCGGTAACGAGGATTCCGTTGAGCAGGCTCGCGCAAAAGCGGAAAACCTGCGCCAGCAGATCATCGATGGTCGCGACTTCCGGGAAGTGGCGGTTGCCGAATCGGATGCCGGAAACGCCCTTGAAGGCGGCGATATGGGCTGGCGTACAGAGAGCCAGTTGCCATCCCTGGTTGCGCCGGTGGTGCCGAACATGGAAGTAGGCGTGCCCTCAGAGGTGCTTGAGAACAACAGCGGTTTTCACCTGGTGACGGTGATGGACAAGCGTGGTGGCGAACAGCTGACGGTGATCCAGCAGCACCGGGTGCGTCATATCCTGATTCGTCCCTCCCAAGCGGTAACCGAAACCCAGGCTGAAAACCGCATTCGCGATATCTACCAGCAATTGCAGGACGGCGCGAACTTTGCGGCCCTGGCCCGGGAGTTGTCGGATGACCCGGTGTCCGGCTCTGATGGCGGCAACCTGGGTTGGGTCAGCCCCGGCCAGATGGTTCCGGCTTTCGAGCAGGCCATGATGGAGGCCGATGTAGGCGAGATTTACGGGCCGGTGCGGTCCCAGTTTGGCTGGCACATTCTTCAGGTAGAAGAGCGCCGGCAACAGGACGTGACTGCTGAAAACCGGGAGTCCCAGGCCCGGCAAGCTATCTACCAGCGCAAGTTTGAAACCGAACTTCAGAACTGGCTCAGGGAAATTCGCGATGAAGCCTTTGTCGAGTTCAAAGGGGACTACGCCGATCTGAACCCGGCCAGTGAGGAAAACAACGCGTCATGACGACACCGGTGATTCTGGCTTTGACCGCCGGCGAGCCAGCGGGCATCGGGCCGGAACTGTGCCTGCAACTGGCGCTTGAACCGCGCCAGACTGGTATCGTGGTGGTGGCTTGCAAAACGCTGCTGGCAGACCGTGCCCGGCAGCTTGGTCTGGTCGTAGAGTTACACGACTGGCACCCGGGCCAGACGCCAGACACCCGGGCTGGCCATGTGTCGGTGTGCCATGTGGAAGGCTGCGCGTCTACAGTCGCGGGCCGGTTACACGCCGGCAACAGTCAGTATGTGCTCGATACCCTGACCACCGCCGCCAGGGGCTGCCTGAACGGTGATTTTGACGGTATGGTGACCGCGCCGGTTCACAAAGGCGTGATCAACGAAGCCGGAATCGCGTTCAGCGGCCACACCGAGTTTCTGCAGGAACTCTGCGGTGTTGAACGGGTGGTGATGATGCTGGCTACTGAGGAATTGCGGGTGGCGCTGGTAACCACCCACTTACCCCTGAAGGACGTATCTGCGGCCATTACCCCCGAACGGTTGACCCAGGTAACGCGCATCCTCAACGCCGACCTGAAAACCTTCTTTGGCATTGAAAAACCACGGATCCTGGTGGCGGGGCTGAACCCACACGCCGGCGAGGGTGGCCACCTGGGCCGGGAAGAAATCGAGGTGATCGAGCCGACCCTGGATAAACTCCGGGCCGAAGGTATTAAACTGACCGGCCCGCTGCCGGCCGATACCCTGTTCACCCCACACTGGCTGGATAACGCTGATGCCGTGCTGGCCATGTACCATGACCAGGGCCTGCCGGTACTGAAATTTCAGGGCTTTGGCCGGGCCGTTAACATCACCCTGGGCCTGCCCATTGTCCGTACCTCGGTAGACCACGGCACCGCCCTGGACCTGGCCGGCACCGGCAAGGCCGACGCCGGCAGCCTGCACACCGCCATTCGCGTAGGCGAACACATGGCCCGCTGCCGCCGGGCGGCTATTGCCGGAGAGTCATCATGAGTAACCATCCGGGCCACAAGGCCCGTAAACGTTTCGGCCAGAACTTCCTTCATGATCCGGGCGTGATCGAGAAGATTGTCCGGTCGATCAATCCGAAACCGGACGATGCCATTGTCGAAATCGGTCCTGGTCTCGGTGCGATCACCGAAGAGATTCTGGCGGTTAATCCGCGCCTGCAGGTGGTGGAGCTGGACCGGGACCTGATTCCGGTGCTGCGCACCAAATTCTTCAATTATCCCGAGTTCCGGATTCACGAAGCCGATGCCCTGAGTTTCGATTTCAGCCAGCTGGTGGTGGATGGTCGCCCACTGCGAATCGTCGGCAACCTACCCTATAACATCTCAACGCCGCTGATCTTCCACCTGCTGGCGCAGTCCGGGGTGGTTCAGGACATGCACTTCATGTTGCAGAAAGAAGTGGTGCAGCGGCTGGCGGCCACGCCGGGCGACAATAATTATGGCCGACTGGGTATCATGGCCCAGTACTTCTGCAAGGTGCAGCCGCTGTTTGAAGTGGGCCCGGGGGCTTTCCGGCCGGCTCCGAAAGTGGATTCTGCCATCGTTCGCCTGGTACCCCACAAGGAATTGCCGCACCCGGCCAAGAACCTCAAGACCCTTCAGGCCGTGGTGCGCACCGCTTTCAACGCGCGCCGGAAGACCCTGCGCAAGGCACTGGCGGCTCTGGTGACGGTGGAACAGTTGCAGTCTGTGGGCATCAACGACGGCCTGCGGCCGGAAAACCTGAGCCTGGCCGACTACGTCAAGATTGCCGACTTGCTGGCGGACTCCGGCCCGCTTAACGTCGAGGTAGATGAGGTAAGTAATGACTGACTACGCCATTGGCGATATTCAGGGTTGCTATGAGCGGTTGCGGGATGTTCTGGCGAAAGTGGATTTTTCGCCCTCCCGGGACCGGCTCTGGGTGGCGGGCGACCTGATTAATCGCGGGCCCGCCTCACTGGAAACCCTGCGTTACATTGAAAGCCTGGGCGACGCTGCCGTGGTGGTGTTGGGGAATCACGATTTGCACTTGCTGGCGGTTGCCCTGGGGGGCCACAGCCCGAAGCGCAAAGACACCCTGCACGATATCCTGGATGCACCGGACCATGACCGCTTGATCCACTGGCTGCGCCAACAATATCTGTGCGTGCACGACGAAAAACGTAACCTGGTTATGGCCCATGCCGGGCTGCCTCATATCTGGAGCGTGGACCAGGCAGTGGCCTGTGCCCGGGAAGTAGAAGCCGTGATCCGGGGCGGGCAGGCGCAGGAATATTTCAGCCAAATGTATGGCAATCAGCCGGAGCGCTGGTGTGATACCCTCACTGGTATGGACCGTTGGCGGGTGATCACCAACTACTTCACCCGGATGCGTTTTATCGCCGAAGACGGCAGCCTGGAGCTGGCCACCAAAGAGTCGGCGGATAATGCACCGCCGGGCTTCGCGCCCTGGTTTACCTACCCCCGGAAAGACGATGTAAAGGTGATCTTCGGCCACTGGGCTGCGCTGGAAGGCAACACCGGCAGCGACCGGTTTATCGGCCTGGATACCGGCTGTGTCTGGGGTGGCGCCCTGACCCTGATGAATCTGGATTCCGGGGAGCTGATTCACTGTGACTGCGCTTAAACCCTCAGAAGCGGTGATTCGCTGGGCTCTGATGATGGGAGCTTTGGCCGGCCTGTTGGCGGTGATGGCGGGTGCCTTCGGTGCCCACGGTTTGCGCCACGTGGTGAGCGAGCGGGGCCTGGAAGTGTTCCAGACGGCTGTCAGTTACCAGATGTACCACGCCCTGGTGCTGGTGGTAGCGAGCCTGATGCCGGCTCTGGGCTTGTCCCAGCGCTTACTTGGCGTCGCTTGCGGCTTCTGGCTCGCAGGCATTGTGCTGTTCAGCGGCAGCCTGTATCTGCTGGTGTTGTCCGGCCATCACTGGCTCGGGCCGGTTACGCCGATTGGCGGTGTCTGTTTCATGATTGGTTGGGCCTTGCTGGTTGCGGCGGCCCTGAAAAAGTAACGGAGGTGATCCGGACCATGCAGGTTCAGGTAAATGGTGAGCACATGGAACTCCCCGGTGGAGCAACCATTGCGACCTTGATTGAGCATCTCACGCTGGCCGGGAAACGGGTCGCGGTTGAGGTCAACGAAGATATAGTGCCCCGCAGTCAGCACCCGAGTTTCACCCTGAGCGATGGCGACCGGGTGGAAGTGGTGCACGCTATCGGCGGCGGTTAAGTTTGCGTTCAGCTGAACGCGTCCCCTCTTTTTACTGAACTCAGGTAGGTTATGACAGATACCCCGGAAATCCAGCTCCCCGAAGACAAACCCCTGGAAATCGCAGGCAAGGTTTACCAGTCCCGCTTGCTGGTGGGCACTGGCAAGTATCACGACCTGATGGAAACCGGCCACGCGATTGAGGCCAGTGGCGCCGAGATCGTGACCGTGGCGGTGCGCCGTACCAACCTCGGCCAGAACCCGGACGAGCCGAACCTGCTGGATGTCATTTCCCCGAGCACTTACACCATCCTGCCCAACACAGCCGGCTGTTACACCGCCAAAGACGCGGTACGCACCTGCAAGCTGGCCCGGGAGCTGCTGGATGGCCACGACCTGGTGAAACTGGAAGTGCTGGGTGAACACAAAACTCTGTACCCCAACATGCCGGAAACCCTGACCGCCGCCGAAGAGCTGATCAAAGACGGTTTCAAGGTGATGGTGTACTGCTCCGACGACCCGCTTCTGGCCATGCGTCTGGAAGAAATGGGTTGCGTGGCGATCATGCCCTTGGGTGCGCCCATCGGCTCAGGCCTGGGCATCCAGAACCGCTACAACATCCGGCTGATCGTCGAGAACGCCAAGGTACCGGTACTGGTAGACGCTGGCGTTGGTACCGCCTCGGATGCCACCATCGCCATGGAACTGGGCTGCGACGGCGTACTGATGAACACCGCCATCGCCCAGGCCAGAGACCCGATCAAAATGGCCAACGCCATGCGCCTGGCCATCGAAGCCGGCCGCGAGGCCTACCTTTCTGGACGTATGCCGAAGAAGCTGTACGCCAGTGCGTCGTCACCGATTGACGGCACTTTCTTCTAAAAAAATATAAAACCTTAGCCACGGACGGCACGGACTGACACGGATAGAAAGATTATCCCAGTGTCCGTGCAGGTCCGTGTTGTCCGTGGCCAAAAAAAACAGAGCGCTGTAGTACTGATATGACCACTCAGAAACCCAGCCGGCGGGACACCATCCTGCAGGCCCTTGTTGAATTGCTGCAAAACGACCCCGGGGCCCGGATCACCACCGCCGGCCTGGCTAAAACCGTGGGTGTCACCGAAGCGGCCTTGTACCGGCACTTTCCCAGCAAGCGGAAAATGTTCGAAGCCCTGATCGAATTTGCCGAGGAGGCGGTGTTCTCCCGTTGCCAGCTGGTGCTTCAGGAGCAGGAAGATGTGCGGGTTCGCCTTCAGCAGCTGGTGCATCTGGTGTTGGTGTTCGCTGAGCGTAATCCGGGTTTGTGTTGCGTGCTGACGGGCGATGCCCTGATGGGCGAGGATGAGTCCCTGCGCAAGCGCGCATCCCAGTTCTTCGAGCGTTTGGAAACCCAGTTTCGCCAAACTCTCAAGGAAGGCGAAATCCGCCAGAGCCTGCGGCCTCGAACCAGCGCGGCCCGTGGTGCAGATTTCGTGATGGTGTTTCTGGAAGGCCGCATCCAGCGGTTCGTCCGGTCCTCATTCGCTCGTTTGCCCTCTGCTGATTTCGACGAGGCTTGGAGCTTGGTTTCCGAGGCTGTTTGGGGTTGAGATTGGTGGTTTGTTTGCCGGTAGCCTGATGGGTTGGGAGTTTGGGTACGTCTAGCCTGCTTGTCTTTGGGGTTCGGCACTGGCTGGAGACCCTTTCCCGAAAACGCTACGAGCACATCCATGTGCGCTTCGCTCCGGCCATCCCTGGCCTCCGAGATTTCGGGAAAGGGTCTCCAGCCAGTGCCTTTTCGATCTCACGGAAATCGCATTAAAAACGCTTCTGTGTAATTAGCATCCATACTGCTCGATTAATTCAGTTTCGGTAGAACCGCTATCTCATCGGAGCTCGATCGTTGTGGGCGGGGGTTGCCTTCGCAGAATCTCGAAGGCCATGGATGGCCGGAGCGAAGCGCACACGGACGTGCTTGTAGCGTTTCTGCGAAGGCAACCCCCGCCCACAACACTCCCGAAACTCAAAGGCTGCGTGTACCCATACTCCCAAACTGGAAGGCTAGGCGTGCCCAAACTCCAAATCCAGACCGCCAGAAACAAACACCCCAGCTTCAGTCATAACCCGAAGCAGAACGGAGTGTGGCCCGTACGGGCTCCCATACGGCCGGGGCGGAGATGAGGATATCGCGGCCCCAGAGATCGGCCGGGTAGCCATCGGGCACGTCGCTGAAGTGGCCCACCGTGGCGCCGGCTTCCCAGGCAATCAGGCGGGCGGCGGCGAAGTCCCAGGGGCTGACGTTCTCGTAGTAGATATCCAGGCGGCCACAGGCCACCCAGCAGATGTCCAGGGCCGCCGAACCAATGCGGCGCAGGTCCCGGCACTGGTGAATCATCGCATCCAGCCGCCTTACCAGCGGTTCCAGGTTGTCCTTGGTGTAGGGGAAGCCGGTGGCAAACAGGCTTTGCCGGGGTTCCTTAGCGCCGCTGTGGCGAATGGCCTGGCCATT
This sequence comes from Marinobacter sp. THAF197a, assembly GCF_009363275.1. Taxonomy (NCBI): domain Bacteria; kingdom Pseudomonadati; phylum Pseudomonadota; class Gammaproteobacteria; order Pseudomonadales; family Marinobacteraceae; genus Marinobacter; species Marinobacter sp. THAF197a. Next base: position 3,691,531 of record NZ_CP045324.1, on the reverse strand, counting down.
CAGGGTGGCGCCTTCGCCCTTGGTGGCCCGGAAGGTTTCATTCGGGAACGGCGCGTGTACCACACCTACCTGCACCTGACCGCGCTCCGCATAGGCAATCGACACCGCCACCTGCGGGTGCCCATAGGCGTAGTTTACCGTGCCGTCGATGGGGTCGATGATCCACAGCGGCGTGTCCAGCTCCTCTGCCTGGGACAGGTCCGGCATGGTTTCTTCAGACAAAATGCGGTGATCGGGGAAGCGTTCGCGGATGGCGCCGGTGATGAATTCATCGGCCATCACATCGGCGTGGGTAACCAGTTCCGTCTGCTGCTTGTAGTCGGTGCGCAGGGTGTTTTCCTGGCGCTCGTGGCGGATCAGCTCGCCGGCCTCTCTGGCCAGGGCTTCGGCAAAATCGGTGATTTCGCGCAGAGAAACAGAATCAGACATGGCACCCCCGGTTCGAAAACGTGAGGGTGCCAGTCTAACACGGCAGGCTTACAGGCTGTTCAGCCACTTCTCCATCTTGTCCATGGCCAGCACAATGCGCGGGCAGGCCTGTTTGACGAAATCGTCGCCCAGCGCCTGCTCGGCGTAGTCACCACCGGCCAGGCCCAGGGCCTGGGTGCCATCGAAGTCAACGAACGCCAGGCGCGCGCCCAGGTGGTCCGGCACAAAGCCGAAGTCACTGGAGGGCAGAATGGCCACGCCGGTGTCTTCGAGCAGGGCGGTGCAGAACGCCTGGGCGGTCTTGATATCCCTGCGGGCCAGTCTGTCGCTGAAGCTGGAGAAATCCGGGAACAGGTAGAAGGCCCCCTCCGGCTTTTGCACCACTGCACCCATGGCGCTCAAACGGGTGTAAACGTATTCACCCACCACTTTCAGCACCCGACGGGACTGTTTCAGGTACTCGTCGATGTCCTCGCCACCGTCAAAGGCGGTGATGGCAGCATGCTGGATAGGCGCTGCGGTGGAGGTGAAGGTCTCACTGGCAATGATGGCCATGGCATCCTGTAGCGGGCGCAGTTCCGACGGGAAGATGAAGGCGCCAAGGCGCCAGCCGCCGGCACCCAACCACTTGCTCATGCCGGTGCTGATGATGGTGCCCTCCGGGTAATAACGGGCGATGGATTTATGCTTGCCCTCAAAGTGCACTTCACCGTAGATCTCATCCGATAACAGTATCAGGTTGTACTTGCGCGCCACGTTGGCGATGGCCAGCAACTGGTCGTCGGTGTAGGTGCAACCGGTGGGGTTGGACGGGTAGTTCAGGATCAGGATACGCGGGCGCGACGGGTCGTCCCGGCAGATGATGTCCAGCTCTTCTGCGGTCAGCTGCCAGTTGTTCTCCGCGTGGGTGGGCAGCCAGTGTACCGAGCGGCCGATGATTCGGGCCTGGGGCGCATAGGATACCCAGCTCGGGCGCGGAATCAGCAGGTCACCGTAGTAGGCCAGCTGCAGAATAAACAGCAGCTCTTTCGAGCCCGGGCCGATCAGCACGTCTTCCCAGGTGCAACGCATACGCTCGGCCCGGTTAATGTAACCGGCAATAGCCTCGCGCAGGCCTTTGAGGCCTTTCACCGGCAGGTAATCTTTCTCGTGGGCGTGCTCTTTGAGGGCATCAACCACGCGCTCTGGCACCGGGAACGGAGACTGGCCCAGGCCCAGTTTGATGATGTCCTTGCCCTCGGAACGTAGCTGGTTACTCAGCTCGTTGATGCGCAGGGTGGAAGAGGGCTGGATGCCCCGAACGTTCAGGTTGATGGCGAAGCGATGGTCTTTTTTGATGTCCATTGTCCCGGTCTGTTGGTTGGTGGTGACAACGGCAGTATAGGAAACCCAAACATATCTGTGATAGCGGTGCGGATAGGGGATTGCCGAAGGCTTGGACGAAACTTTCGTCCAAGCCTCCTGTCTATCCGGTGCTATTGTTCTTTGATCCAGACTTCCACTCGGCCGTTACGTTGATTGCCGGTGCCGCCCACCGGCATATAGTGCCCATAACCAGTGTAGGCGACCCGGGGCAGGCCTGCCTCGTTTAACGCTTTGCGCACAGAGAGCGCCCGCAGTTCGGAGATCATCTGGGCCCTCAGTTCATGGCTCTGGGTGTCGGCGAAACCGATCAGCAACAGGTCTTCCGCTGAGCGTCCTTGCGCTTCGAGATAGTGCATCACTCGCATCAGATCCCGTTGTGCTTTGTTGTCCAGCTTGGTGCGGCCTTCAGAAAACCGGAAGTTTACGGTCAGCCGTTGGTAGTTCTCAGTCAGGCGACGGAAGGTCAGCGGCACGGAGGCATCGAAGTCCGGTTTCACCGCAATCGGGTTCTGGGAAATAAAACCGGATTCGGCTACCAGGGCCTGGCCGTTGGTGCCCAGGGCAAACTCGATCAACTGGGCGGCCAATTCCGGCGTGCGATCACCCATGGTGTACATGAACAGTCGCCTGGATAACGGGTAGTCCTCACTGGCAACGGTGAGCTGGTTCGGTTTCAGGGCCGGTGCGTTGCCGTCGGAAACCGCCAACAGTTTGCTGTTGCGTACAGAGGCCAGGCCTGAGAAACCGATTCCACCCGGGTCTCTGGACACATCATCAGAGAGCTGATCGTTGGATTCGTAACGCAGTGCTTCAGGGTGCAGGGCGTAGGCTTTGCCCAGCACCAGGGATTTGAAGGTGTCCCAGGTACCGGAGCGGTCGTCCCGCGCGTACAGGGTGATAGCCCGGTTACTGCCTCCGAGCTCTGACCAATTGCGAATCTCACCGGCAAAGATCTGGCCGATGGTGTCGATACTGAGCTGATTGATCGGATTGGATGGGTGCACCAGGATGGCGAGGCCATCAATGGCAATCACATGCTCGCTTTCCAGCGCGGTGAGATCGGCTTGCGCACGCACCTGGTCGGCCTCGGATGGCTTCACCGGTCGGGATGATGCCCAGATGCCGGCCCGGCCGCTGGCGAGGGTTCGAAAGCCGGTGCTCGAGCCATGCGCCGCCACCAGAACACTGAGATTCCGGCCGCCGGCGTTGGCACTGAGGATCTGTTCATTTTCCTCACCAGTGGGCCGGCTGCTGGGGTTGCCGTCGCCAAGCTGCTGCAGATACCCGGAGACCAACATGGGGGCCAGCGTGGCGCCAACGGTGTTCGACCCGTGTATTTCAAGCTCATGGGCGGATGCTGGAGACAGCACGACCGCCGTGAGCACGAACAGGCAGAGAGTTAAAAACTTCCTTGGTGGTTTCGCCATTAGTTGAAAAACCTATTTATAACAGATGGTTGAGTAATGGGAAGCATGCTTCAGAATTATGACATTTGTGTTTCAGTCGGCTGCAGTGAGCAGATAAGAACAGGCACCTATGTAATAAAGTGTTAAGCAGGCCGCTGAGTGATTGGTCTGGCTGGCTTATAGTGGCGTATCTCCGGAAACAAAAATAAACAGTGCGGGAGACTGTGAATGATTGCGACAACGCTTGGTCGGGGTGCCGAATCCGCCCCGGCATCGGCAGTATCACTCTTCGGGAGGGTGCTGTTGGTGGACGACCATGCGCTGTTTGCTCAAGGACTGGCTGGTCTGATTCAGCAGGAGATGCTGGCAGCGCAGGTGAAAATTGTCTCGTCGGTTGAACAAGCTGCCGATGCCTTGAGGCACGATGACAACATTGATCTGGTGCTGCTGGATGTCGCCCTCAACGGTGAGGTGGGGCTATCTCTGTTCGCCCGGCTGTCTGGTCAGAGTGCCAAGCCGCCCATTGTCATCATTTCCAGCAGCGATGACGAAGGGACGGTGCGAGCCGCCAGGGCCGCCGGTGCCAAAGGTTTTCTTGCCAAATCCGCAAGCAGGGCATCACTGGTGCGAATGATGCGAGCAGTGGGACAGGGGCAGAGCTACTTCCCCGGGGGCCTGACGGCTTTCGCTACTGACGACCTTCCCCTGACGCCACGGCAGCGGGAGGTGTTGTCCCTGCTGGCTCAGGGGTTCCCCAACAAACGCATCTGCCAAAGCCTGGACCTGACCGAACACACCGTGAAAACCCACCTGAAGGCGATCTTCACCCAGCTTGGTGTTCACAACCGGACAGAGTGCGTTAACAAGGCCCGGGCGCTTGGCTGGTTGTAGTGGCCGGTAGCTCAATCCAGAACACGCTACCCTGGTGAGGCCGGGAGTCGACACCGCACCGGCCATCCATCAGGCCGGTGAATTCCCGGACGATGGTCAGCCCCAAACCAAGCCCCGGGCAGGGCGCCGGGCTGTTGCCACGGACGTAGGGCTGGAACAACTGCTCCCCCAGCTCTGGCGCCACCCCTTTGCCGTTGTCGGCTACCCGCAGCGTTACCCAGTGGTCCTGGCATTGGCTGCTGACGGTAATGGCATTGCCACCGCTATGGTCGGCCGCATTGATCACCAGGTTCTGCAGTATGCGCAGCAACAGGCCCGGGTCAGCCAGAACGGGGTATCCGGCAGGCTGTGGTTCGATGGTCAGAGTGATATTGCGTTGGCCGAGCGTCTCGTTCATCAGGTCGTGTAGTTCCTGAACCATGGCCTCGAGGCTGACCGGCACTATTTCCGGTTGGATCATCCCTTCACTCAGGCGAGCGCTGTCGAGCACGGTTCCGAGCAGGCGGCGTAGCTGGGCCACCATGTCTTTGACTTGAGCAATGACGGAGCTCTGGTGGTTATCCTGTTCGCCTGGTTTCAGGTTTTCCAGGGTGATGTAAATAGCATTCAAAGGCTGGCGCAGATCGTGGCTGGCGGCGGTAATCAGTTCGGTCTTTCGCCGGCTTTCAGCTTCAGTGGCCTGGTGCATCAGGTCCAATAGCTGGCGGTCCAGAAAGTGCGCACGATGCCGGTATTCGCTGACCCAGGAACCTATCATGCCGATGGCGTTTGCGGTCAGCAGAAAGAAGCCATTGCTCAGGACGGCGGGGGTGGGCGTGCCCGCAAAGGCCTCTGTGCTCAAGTAGGCGATGACCAGAAAACCGGAAGCGGTGGCCGCGGTTTTGAATGGTAGGCCCATGGCGAAATAGCCGAACATCAGCATCAGGATCATGCCCTCATAGGGCAGCGGATAGTCTTGTTTTCGGGCCGCCAGGATAATGGCGATCACACCGACACCGCCAACCAGATAGGCGATCGTATACAGTTTCTCGAACGTCTGGTCGGAAGGCTTGTCCTGATAGGCGAGTACGAGCACCAGGATGATTATCGGGCAGACTAAGCCCAGGCGCACCCCGGCGGTGATGCTGGCCAGCTCCGGAGGCAGGGTGAGAATGTCTACGATCGCATAGACCAGGTACAGGGCCAGGCCGGCAATCGACACCGGCCTTGCCCGTTGCCGAATCATGGCTGATCTGGATTTCCGGTAAACGGGCTCCAGCCTGGGGGTAAAGTTCAGAGACCTGAAGCCCAGCGCTTGCTGTTGTTGGATTTGTTCAGCGTTCATATCGGGTCCTACTGCGTCTTCGCCCGATTGTAATACGCGGCAGCGCCGAGTTCAGGCGCTTCCGCACATTATGATCAGCTTTGATCCAGCAGCTTCAGTCTTGCCCAGGTCTGTTCCTGTTCATCCTGGAAGTGTTGCTGTAACAATTGTTCCTGATGTTGCTGTTGTTCGGCATCCACGAGACCGCCGGCAACGCTGCTTTGCAGGTCCTTCCGGAAGCTTTCGAACCGAGCCTGGAAGGCTTCCTGTTGCTGGAGGTAACTGACGACGCCGTCAACGCTCTGCCGATCAAGCCCCAGCTCGGTGAGTCGTTGTCCCGCCGCTTCCGGGGAGGTGGCCGACTCCACGGCGAGAACCCGTTCCTGATGTTGTTGTGCGCTGGCTTCCAGCCGTTGTTCGGTGGATTTCAGGGTGTCTGGCAGCTGGTTGCGGTGCCATTCCACCAGGGCCTGTTTTCCCTGATCGGTCAGGTCGGTCCGCTGCTGAATGGCCAGCGTGGCCAGGGTATATTCGCTGTAGGCTTCTTCCATGCCGAAGAAGGCTTGATGAGCATCGGGTGCGAAGGTTTGTTGCCGCAGACCCTTCAGCTGAGCCAGGGCATTACCCAGAGTAGAAAGCTGATAGGCGGGTTCATGCTGGCGGGCCGGGTCCAGTTCGGTTTGCATGACCGCCAGGGAAGCCTGTTTGTAGTCCAGGTATTGGTCCAGTAACGCGAGGGCTTGTTGTGCCGCGCTCTCGGGCAGGTGTTGGCGAGCCATCTGCTGAATCTGGCCAATGGCGGTCTCCGGTGACACCTCGCCGACGGTGCTCAGGAAATAATCGAAGAAATCCCTGACCTCCAGATTCACGATCAGCTGACCGTTGTCGTCCGCCTGCAGAACGCCGTCTATATCGGTACCCTGCAGTGAGGGCGCAAATGGGTTGGGACCCAGGGACTCCGGGGTTCGGGTTTCAGCAACCGGTGCGCTGGGGGCGACAATGGCTGTCGGGGCAAGGCTGGTTGAACCAGACTGCTGAGCGGCCTTTTCAGTTGCCTGCTGAGGTGTTGTGTTGGCGGTGCCCGTATCTGCTTGCGGCGTCAGTGCCCACCAGAGGCCACTGCCGGCCACAACAGCCAGCAATGCTCCGGGAAGCACCCATCGACGCAATGCGATGGGTTGTTTCGTCATACTGTTCTCACAATCCGCGGTTCTTCAAACGGTTGGCGTGGCTGCGGTACAGGCTGACCGGGTTGGTCCAGAGTGAGCGTGCACCCAGCAGGTGGTTGATGGCATCGACATGGTTCATGTCGTAGTGGGTGCCGATCACATTGCCCATCATGGTGGAGCAAACGCCCACCAGGCCATCACTAGGCTCACTGCCGAAGGCGAGAGAGGTTACGCCCAGGAACGGATCGGTAATGTCGAACACGTTGGTCCAGATGCCGCGCCCGGTCCAGGAGAAGAACTTCACCCGGTTACCGTTGATCCAGACGTCTTCAGCGGTGCCGGCGCAGGCGTTTCGGTTAACCCCTTTCCAGCCCAGGGCGTTGTTCAGGCTGGTTGTGCCCGGAGTGGTCAGGGTTTCCAGCGCGGCAACGCCGTCCTGCGGGTTGTTGGAACCAGACAAAGCGTTAATCAGGCCTCCAAGCGCGTTGGCGATGGCGTCAACCCCACCTTCCACGTAACTGCCGGGAGGCAGTATGCCCCGGATGACATCGGCGACTTTCGACCCCTTGTTGACACCATTGATTGAGGTAACAGAGGCAATGCGGTGGGGAATCAGGGAGGCGGTGACCCGGGAGGTGGGCGCGCCCTGGCTGTGCGCCATCAGGTTGACCTTGGAGTGACCAAGACTGTTGACGTAGTTGGCCAGCTGCTGACCGCGCTGCTCACTGCTGTTTACGAATGAAACACTGGCGGTGTAGACCTTTGCGCCGCTGCGCTCCAGGTTCCAGGGGATGGTATGGAAATAGTTGACCAGACCACCGATGGTGTTGAAACCGGTCACACCATGAACCAGCACAATCGGGTGGCGGGTCTGGGTGTAGCTGGCGTGGCTCACCATTGAGAAGACCAGCATGAGGGCCGCGGCCATCAGCCGAAAAGGCATGGCAATTCGCATAAAAGACTCCTGTTGTTTTTGTTGGTTGTCGTAATGCAACGAGGAGTATTGCCCGGCGGTCGGGTCTGGCGTAATCGCCCATTTGGGTGAGGTGAAAGGGTGTACGTGTGCGGGGATCAGAACCGGTGGGGTTCCAGTTCCATGTGCTCAATCTGTCGGCCGAGCATGATGATGCGCCCGGTATAGCGTTCTTCGCCAGTGGTGGTGAAATCAAACAGGAAGCGGCGCCATACCCGGAGTTTTCCGTTGCGGTCGCGTTTGAACCAGAGCCCGCGAAGGTAAACGGCATCATCCAGTAACAGCACGTCCATGGTTTTACAGTAACGGTGTGCGGCCTGTAGCACGAAGTCTTTGATGTCCTTGGCTTTCCACCAATACCAGATGGCAAAACCGGCGACAAACAGCCAGAAAAGATTTCCGAGGGTCAAGGTGCTGGCGATCCTGAGCTTTTGTGGGTTGGGCTGGTTTCACCAGCCGACAGATCGCCAGACTACCCTATTGCGCCGCCTCGGGAAATTGCTGTTTGACCTGCCTGGTCTGAGCGGGCAGCAAGCGATCACAAAGCATCTTTAGAAAATGACTGGTCAGCAGCTGTGCCTGGTCCACGTTGTTGCCCAGTTGTTCCGATTCCTGGTGGGCGCTTTCGCTGCTTTTGACAGACTGATTGCCCAAATGCAGCAGGTTTTCAGCTTGCTGCTCTACCTGCAGTGCCAGGGCCGACTGCTGCTCGGAGGCTCCGGCCACTTCCCGGGCACAGTCATCGATAATGTCTATGTCTTTTAGGGTGGTTCCCAGTGCCTCGCTTGCCTCGCGGGCCATCGTGGCGGTTTGCTCACAAGCCTCGCCACCTTCCATGATTACCCCGACGACCGTCCGGGTTTCCGCCTGCAGGTTTTCTATCATGGTGTCGATACGGCGGGTGGATTCGTGGGTGCGTTGGGCCAGCCCGCGTATTTCTTCGGCGACCACGGCAAAGCCTCGTCCGGATTCACCGGCTCGCGCTGCCTCGATAGCGGCGTTCAGAGCCAGTAAGTTGGTTTGTTCCGCAATATCGGAGATCACTTCCAGTACCACACTGATGGTGTCGCTTTGCCCGGCCAATTTATCCATTTCCTGATTGGCGTCGGACAGGCGGTTGTGAAGCCTGGATATCGACTCGTTCACGCCTTCCATGCGGCTCTGGCACTGGTGCGCTGATTTCCGGGCATCTGCGCTGGCTTGTTGAGTGCGGCAGGTCATTTCGTTAACCCTTTGAACGCTCTGGGCCAGCTCTTCGAAAGCTCGGGTAATGTTCTCGATATCCGTTTGCTGGCTGCGGATGCTGCTGACCGAGCTGGAAACCCACTCCATGGTGCGCTGCTTGCGCCCATGCAGCTTACCGATGTTGGCGTGCATTCGGGCAGAGACCGCCCGCAGGGTGCTATCCCGCTTTTGCCGGTCGAATTCTATCCAGGCGCCTTCATCCCGGCGGCCGGTATAGATCCAGGGCATAACCGGGTGAGCTTCGCAGCAGGTATCGCGGGCGGTTTGCATCATTGGAAGGGTCAGCCAGAACAGCACGCCGAAAACGCCCAACACTAATGCCTGCAGTGTCAGCATATGGGCAAGCGTCAGCTCGGCCAGCCCGAACAGCAAAAGGCCGCCGGCCAAAGAGGCATAAAGGCAAGCGAGCTTGGAAATCAGCGGAGGACTGACGGCCTGGAAACGGCGCGGTAATTTGCCTTCATGCCAGGCGGCGTAGGCCTTCTCGGCGCGATGAATCTGGGCCCGGGTAGGCCGTGAGCGCACGGACTGGAACTCAACCAGTTCACCATTTTTCATGATCGGAGTGACGTAAGCATCCACCCAGTAGTGATCGCCGTTCTTGCAGCGGTTCTTGACGATTCCGCGCCAGGACTCACCACCGCGGATGGTGTGCCACAGGTTCGCAAAGGCTTCCGGGGGCATATCCGGGTGGCGAATCATGTTGTGGGGCTGGCCGATCAGTTCATCAACAGAGAACCCTGCTACTTCTGCAAATTCATCGTTGGCGGCAGTGATCTTGCCTTTCAGATCCGTGGTGGTGATCAAGTGGTATTGAGCGGGAAAGTCGCGCTCTTTGCCGGTGACCGGTTCATTCCTGCGCATGGATCGCTCCTGGGATCTTTTTATTGAACTCGCTGGAACACTATCGACCTGTCGCCGTGTGCGGGGTATCCAAATATTGCAAATCGCCAAATGCGAGTCACATTTTTCTCCTCCTTTGGTCAAAGGTAGGGCTTTTTTGCAGGATGTGGATAGGTTTGCGACAGTTTAAATCTATGCTGGGTTGAAAGCCTGTCGTTACCGCAGGCTCGGCGTGGAAGGAAACAAGACGATGCAGGCGTTGAGAGAACAGGATTTCAAGGCGTTGGTGGACAACCACCCCAGAGCTATCATGCTGGCTACGCCAGATGCCCGGATTGCCTACGTCAACCTCATGTTCCAGGCGGTGACCGGCTATCTGCCAGAAGAAGTCGTGGGGCAGAAGCCATCGGTGCTGAGCTCCGGGCTGCATTCGCACGAGTTCTATCAGACCATGTGGCGCAGCCTGAATCAGACCGGATGCTGGGAGGGACTGATCTGGAACCGGCGCAAAAATGGCGAGAACTATCCGCAGTGGCTCAATATCTACCCGGTAGACTACCAGGGACAGAGGCTGTTTGCCGGCGTTTTCATGGATGTTGGTGAGCTGACTGCCAGTAACGAACGTCTGGCGTCTCTGGCTTACTATGATCCACTCACCGAGCTGCCAAATCGCTCGCTGTTCCAGGAGTTTCTGAAAGCAAGGGTCGGGCAATACAAGGCAGGCAAAGGCTGTTTCGCCGTAGTCTACATCGATCTGGATTTCTTCAAAGCAGTCAATGATCTCCATGGCCATGACTGTGGCGATCGAGTGCTTCAGCAGGCGGCGGCCTGTGTGAAGAGTGTGCTTCGAGATGGGGATGTCGTTGCTCGGCTATCCGGGGACGAATTTGCAGCCATTGTCGAGCTGGAGGATGAGTCTGAGTTACCCGTGGTTTGCCAGCGCATGAGCGGGATATTCCAGGCGCCAATGCTGGTGGAGCACCGGGAGCATTTCCTGTCGGCCTCTGTGGGGGCTGCGGTGTTTCCAAAGCATGGGGAAACGGCTTCGGCCCTGCTGCAAAATGCTGATCGTGCAATGCACGCGGCCAAGCTCTCAGGCCGCGCCTGTTATCGAATCTACAGCGCCGTGGACGGTGAGGAGGGGCAGTTCCATCAGCGCTTGTCTGAAGCATTGATTGCTTCGCTCAAGGTGGCTCCGGAGGAGTTTTCCGTGGTGTACCAGCCCCAGTACGACCTGGCAAATGGCTCCATGGTAGGGCTGGAGGCCCTGTTGCGTTGGCACCACCCTGAACTCGGGGCAGTATCGCCGGCGGATTTTGTCCCGGTGGCAGAGCAGCGTGGCCACATACATGAGCTTACTGAGCAACTCGTACGGCACATCATGGCGGACCTTCAGCGATGTGAAGTCGGTTGGGGCAGTGGGTGTCGGCTAGCGATTAATATTTCCGCCCGGCAGATTTCGGACGGGCGGCTGGAGCCGATGCTGGAGCCGCTGTTCTCGAGCCTGGAGGCCCGGGGGTGGTGCCCGGAAATCGAGATTACCGAAACCAACCTGATGAATCTGTCGCGCCGCTGCCTCGCCAAGCTCCAGTCGTTTGTGGACCGGGGCATCATGGTTGCCATCGATGACTTTGGTACCGGCTATTCATCATTGGCCTACTTGCATGCCTTGCCGGTCAAGGTTCTGAAGATCGACCGTCAATTTGTCCATCGTCTCGGGCCGGATGGTCGCGACTCGCGCATCGTGTCAGCCATTCTGGCCATAGCCGAGGCGCTGGATCTGGAGGTCGTTGCCGAAGGTATTGAAACCGAAGAGCAGCGCCGCAGGCTGCGGGAACTAAACTGCCATCGTGGTCAAGGCTTTCTGTTGGCAAGGCCGACGCCACTGGCCGACCTGTCATTGGCCTGACTGTCTCTGCAATTTTGACAACTATCAATAAAAACATAACTTTTGTTCAGCTTTTGCGCATTTTGCAAGATTTGGCTAGGGCTTTGTCCGCAGCTACTTTAAAACGGCAGGCTCACTAATTGCCTTTTTGAGCTATATGCGAACTCTGAATGCCAAACCGGAATTGGAAGCCTACCTGCGATTGAGTGGTGCAGGTTGTGGAGAGTGGCTGGCCGCCATGACAGAGCTGCTCGGGTGCGGGGGAATAACCTGTGGCCTGACTCGTCCCCAGGGATTGGTGGGTTCGTTGTCAGCCCTTGATGTAGAGGCTGGCTTGGTCTGTGTGCTTGATGTCGCTCAGGATATGCTGCTTGCCGACTGCTGCATGCCTCAGAGGCTTCTGGTAGCCACCATTCACGGATCGGCTCAGGTATCGTCAGAAGGTGGCCCTGGTGTGTCTGCCTTTCCGTTGATCATGATTCCCGCTGGCCAAACATTCAGCTTGAGAATCAGCAAGAACAGTCGGCTGGTACTGGTGTATCCGGTGAGTGAGCTGGTACCAGTGTGGCCCCGGCCAGGCCTGGACGTGGCGTTGGCTGGTCATATCCATCGTTTTCTAATGAAGGCGGATTATTTTCAGGATCATCAGGATGCCAGTCGGGAGACACTTGCTCTGTTTGAACGCCTGGAACAGCAACTGGCGACGGGCAGGGTTGAACTGCCCGAAGAACTGCCAGTACTGGACCGGAGGCTGGCGAGGGTGATTGAGAAAATTCGTAGCGAACAGGACTGGGATTTTGATCTGCAGGAACTGGCTAACCATTCCGGGGCCAGCGAACGTAACCTGTATTACCTGATGAAGCGGGAAACCGGCATGACCCCTTACCGCTTCTATCAGCGCTGCCGTCTGATACGCGTGCGCAAACGCCTGGTGGATTGCCAGTGCGACGTGCCACATATTTCCTGGTATGCCGCTGACGAGGGCTTTACCCATCTGGGCCGCTTCGCCGCGCTGTATCGGGAACACTTCGGCGAGCTGCCCAGTGAAACTGTGCAGTGGCGACGTCGGCTGCAGGTTGAGCCAGTGATGGAGCCCGCCGACTTTGCCATGACCTGACACCACAGAGCCCGCTGCGGATGGCCGGAGCGGGCTCTGTAGTAACACCAGTCAGCATTTAATGGCTGCTGGATGTGGCCGGTGCCCCGTCGTTGTTGGCAGCTTCCGTATACTCATCGGCCGCAGAGCCATGATGATCTCGTGCCAGCAGAATGTAGAAGGCCGGCAGTACGAATACGGTAAACAACGTGCCGATACCCAGTCCGGCACTGATGGTCAGGCCAATCGCAAACCGGCTCTCGGCCCCCGGGCCCACCGCAATCAGCAGCGGCACCATGGCAAAGATCAGTGCCAGGGAGGTCATGATGATCGGGCGCAGGCGAATGGCCGCAGCTTCAATCACCGCATCCACCTTGTTCAGGCCTTTCTCTTTCTGCAGCAGGTTGGCGAACTCCACGATCAGGATGCCGTTTTTCGACACCACACCAATCAGGGTAATCAACCCCACCTGGGTGTAGATGTTCATGGAGGCAAAGCCGAGCACGATAAACGCCATGGCGCCGGCAACAGACATGGGCACCGACACCAGGATGATGAACGGATCGCGCCAGCTTTCGAACTGTGCCGCCAGTACCAGGTAGATAACCAGCAACGACAGGAAGAAGGTCACCATCAGAGCGCTGCCCTGGGTGGCCAGCTGCCTCGACTCCCCGGTATAGTCAAAGCTGAAGCCTTGCGGGAATACCTCGGCTGCGGCCTGCTCCATAAAGTCCATGGCGGAGCCAGCTGCCACGCCGGGCATGATCACGCCCTCAAGAGTCAGCGAGTTCAACTGGTTGAACTGGGTCCGGTTGGAAGGTTCCACCTCTTCACTGAAGCTGACCACACTGGATAGAGGCACCAGTTGGCCATTGCCGGCGCGAATGTAATAGTCGTCCAGTGCTTCACGGCTGGCGCGGAAGTCATTACCCACCTGCGGAATCACCTGATAGGAGCGGCCTTCCATATTGAAGCGGTTGATGTATCCGCCGCTGAGCATACTGGCGAGCGACTGACCGACATCACGCATGGACAGGCCCAGGTCCGCCACCCGGTCCCGGTCTACGTTGATGCGGGTAACGGGCTTGTCGAAGTTGATGGATTTCTGCAGGAACATGAAGTTGCCGCTCTGCATGGCTTTGCCAAGAAGTTCGTCGGCGACTTCATTCAACTGTTCGTAGGTGCCACCGGTGGTCACCACGAACTGGAACGGCAGGCCGCCACCCGAACCAGGCAGGGCCGGTAACGGGAACACCGCCGTCTGCAATCCGGTCACTTTTTTGAGTTCGGAATCCAGCATGGGCTGTACCTCGAACTGGCTGATCTCCCGCTCACTCCACGGTGCCAGCTTGAAACCACCAAACACGGCGTTCGGGCTGGTGATACCAAGAATCATGAAATCCTCGTTGTAGCCGGGCACGCCGGACATCCGCTCCTGAACCTCCTGGCCATGATCAAACAGATACTCCAGCGTCGAGGTTTGCGGCCCCAGCCCCTGGTAAAACAGGATGCCCTGGTCCTCGGTGGGTGCCAGCTCATTCTGGCTCATCATCACCATAAAATAGATAGAACCCAATACCACGACGGCGAAGAACACCACCACCGACTTGGTCTGCATCAACGAGGTAAGCGCAGCTTTGTAGGCATTGGCGAGGCCATTAAAGGTTTTTTCAACCAGCACCTCGAAGCGCCCGGGATTGCCATGGGGTTTCAGCACCTTGCCGGAGAGCATGGGTGAGAGTGTCAGGGCAACAATGCCGGAGATCACAACCGTACCCGCCAGGGTGAAGGCAAATTCAGTAAACAGCGAGCCCACCAGGCCGCCCATAAACCCGATTGGCGCATACACCGCCACCAGCGTAGTGGTCATGGCGATGATCGGTGTGGCCATTTCACGGGCGCCATTGAGCGCAGCGTCAAACCGTGATTCGCCCTGCTCAATGTGCCGGTGCACGTTCTCCACCATGATAATGGCATCGTCCACCACCAGCCCGATCGCCAGAACCAGGGATAGCAGGGTCAGCAAGTTCAGTGAGAAACCGAAGATCAGCATGATAAACGCGCCGCCAATCAGCGACAGAGGCACCGCCACAGATGGCACGATAGCAGCGCGAATCGAGCCGAGGCAGAGGAATACCACCACCAGAACAATCAGCATGGCTTCCATCAGGGTACGGATGACTTCGTTGATGGAATCTTCAATGAAGTCGGAGGCATCGTAGGCCAGGCGCACATTCAGGCCGCTGGGTAGCTGGCTTTCGATGTCCGGTAACTCGTCTTTCACCAGGCCGGCGACGGTCAGCGGGTTGGCCCCCGGCGCCAGTTCGATGGCGACATAGGTAGCGGGCTCGCCCTTATAAAGCGCCAGCTGATTGTAGGTTTGAGAGCCAAGCTCCACCTCGGCAATGTCCCGCAACCGAATCAGGGTACCGTTTTGCTGCTTGACCACCAGGTTACGGAAGGCTTCTGGATCGGCAATGTCGGTATCACTGGTCAGGGCAATCTCAGTGTACTGGCCCCGGGTGGTGCCGACAGCGGCCTGATAGTTGTTGGCTCGCAGTTTGTCTGCCACTTCGACCGGGGTAAGATCCACCGCGGCTAGCCGCTCCGGGTCCAGCCACACCCGCAGAGCGAAAGCACGCCCCAACAGCTGGGCCTTGCCAACGCCAGACAGCGCCTGCAGCTTGGGCTGAACCACGCGGGTCAGGTAATCGGTAATCTGGGGGACTTCCAGCTCGGTACTGTAGAAAGCAATATACATCAGGGCCGTGTCGTCACCGGTGGTGGAGGTGATCACCGGGTCTTCTGCATCGCCGGGCAGCACGTTGCGCTGGCTGGCAACCTTGGCCTGAATTTCAGCGAGGGCGTCGTTGGCATCGTAATTCAGAACCATCTTGGCCTGAATCGTTGACACGCCCTGGGAGCTGGTAGAGGTCAGATAGTCGATGCCGCTGGCCTCGGCAATGGCCTGCTGCAGGGGCGTGGTGATAAAGCCCTTGATCAGGTCAGAACTGGCCCCGGGGTAAGCGGTGGTGACCGTTACCGTGGTGCTTTCCAGTTTCGGGTATTGGCGGACTTCCATTTCCATGGCTGCCCGGGCACCGATCAGCAGAATCAGCAGGCTGACCACGGTGGCCAGCACCGGCCGGTGGACAAAAATGTCGGTGAATTTCATTACTCAGACGCCTCCTGCCCGGACTCGTCCTGGATTTCCACCCGCTGGCCTGCCCGCAGCCGCAGCAAACCTTTCGAGACCACGGTCTCGCCGGATTCAAGGCCTGAGAGAACCGCAGCCCGTTCGTTCCGGACCTCGCCCGTGGTGACGGTGCGGCGCTCAACGACCAGTTCGCCGTCATTATTCTCCTTCACGGCGAACACGAAGTTGCCGTAAGTGTTATAGGAGATGGCGGTTCTGGGGACCGTGACCACTTCGTTGTCCCTGGGCTGGCCTGTTTGAATCGTTGCGAACATTCCCGGGCGCAATTTGCCATCTTCGTTGTTGAGGGTGGCGCGGATACGAACCGTACGAGTCTCCGGGTTGACCGATGTGTTGATGGCACTGACTTCACCACTGAATGCCTCATCCGGCACCGCGGCCACCGTGACCGTTACCGGGTAACCACGGTCAACCTCCGGCAGGTACTTCTCGGACAGCGTGTAATCCACGTAGATAGGGTTCAGCATATTGATCTCGACAATAGGTGTACCCGTCGGGAGGTACTGCCCCTGGTCGACCATCCGGATGCCCAGGGTGCCGTCAAACGGTGCCCGGATCACTTTTTTGCTCAGTTGAGCCTCGGCTTCGTTTACCCGGGCTCGTGCGGCATCGTAGTTGGCCTTGGCCTCATCGTACTGTGATTGTGATACCGCGCGTTTGGGCAACAGGTCAGACACCCGCTTGAATTCCTGCTCCGCCAGTTGGGCCTCTGCCCGGCGGGTACGCAGCGCCGCTTCGTCGATGGCGGCATCCAGGCGAATCAGTACGTCACCTTTCTGCACGGTATCGCCGGATTCAAAGTTGATGGACTCAATGACCCCCGGCACCTCGTTGGCCACCTCGATACCGTTAATGGCGTTTACACTGCCCACGGCCTTGATACTCGGCTGCCAGTTTTCCGTGGTGGCGTCGGTCACGGAAATGATGGCTGGGGGCTGAGGCTGGGAGAACATCTCCTGCATCTGGCCGAATTCATAGAACTTGTAACCGAAGATGCCGCCGAGGACGACACCCAGAAAAATGATGACGATGACAAAACGGGATGCGGTACGCATAGGTCTGTTCCTGGGCTAGGGTTCTTTAAACGGATAACGTCGCCGGGATGGGAAGGCTGACAGCTTTCCTTGCGCATCAGGGGGCGGCGACAGGCGGACGCTTAATGAGAATGCGTCAGCTTAACGATAACCAATAGGATGCTACAAAAAGCACTTCGGTTTGTCACCAGTTTGCCTCTAAATCTCAGTATATCTACTGCTATGAAACTACGATGACGTCGTCTTGCCGGATCTTGTGCTTTACGGATGTAAAATCGCAGTTTCGCATACATAATGGCACGGGAGTGTATCTGTTATGCTCCTGTCACGATGTGAACGGGTGAGAGGATCGAATGCAGCTAATTCTCGGCCTGGCCCTGGCGGCCGCCGTGTTTGTCATCTTGAAAAAATGGGGTGCCCTGTCACCGGAAGGCCAGAAAGCCGCCATATGGAAAGCGGTGCTGGTGGTGGGCGGCGCCCTGTTGTTGTTTATGGTGCTGACCGGGCGGGTCCATGTGTTGACGGCAGCGGTTGCCGCGATCATTCCGTTGCTGCGCAAGCTGCCGGCGCTGTTGAAGTTTGCCCCCCTGGTTCGCCGGGCGATGGGTGATAACGAAGGGCCAGCTCCGGGTGGAGCGTCAGGTGCCCGAGCCAATGTGGCAACTCAGGGCCCGATGACCGAACAGGAAGCTTGTGACATCCTCGGTGTAAAGCCCGGCTGCAGCCGGGAGGAAGTGACCGCGGCCCACCGGCGGCTGATGCTTAAGGTACACCCGGACCGGGGTGGTAACGACTACCTGGCGGCCAAGCTCAATGATGCCCGGGACCTGCTGCTCGGCAAACGGGCAGCTTGATCAGGGCAGAATGTCGACTTTCACATCCACCGACTGATTTTCAGAACGGTTACCGGTTACCCGATAGGTGATGCCATCCTGCCGGTGGCTCTGGGATGTGCTGGTGCCACCCAGGGACACCCACTGACCGGGTTCAACCCGCCGAATGGTCATCAGGGCTTCGGTTTCATAGCCCTGGATACTGGCCGGATCTTCCTCAAACGAGACGATATTCAGCTCTACCGTCTGGTCGGATATGGCCTGGGGTGTCACGATAAAGCCGCTGCGGGTTTCTACCTGTTCGAGTATCGCCGCCGGGTTGCGTCCGCCCTGGACCGCAAACGGTAGGGTGCGCACATTGCCGGAGGTGATGTGGGCGGACTGGCCATCCTGGACCACCAGTTGCCGTTCAGTGCTGGAATTGGTGCTTATGGTGCGGCGTTCGACATTGGCGCCGGCCCGGTTGTCGGAAATCGTCACGCCGCCACCGGACTGCTTGCCGCCGATGTCCTGCCGGTAGCGAACGCTGATGCGCATCTGCACGGGCGGTACGTCGATGGATTCAATCAGCGTGCCGATCTCATCCAGTAATCCGGGCTCCCCACGAACCACCAGTTGCTGTCCCCGGGCGGAGACTGAGACGGGAGCCTGCTGATAGAGTTCTTTAATCTGGTTGGCAACGTCAGCAGAGGTGCGGTTGTTGAGCTGGTAAACGCGAGACTCCTGGGCGAGGGCAAGGGTTGAAAACAGGGCGAACACCAGTGCCAACAGGCTGGTTGTGATGGAGTGGGTCATGCGTTCAGTCATCGGGGCCTCCGGAGCCGTTACACATACCCGCCAAAAATATTCCGGATTGCGGGTTGCCAATCTGAAAACCGCGGGGTTATAGTGAAAAGCATGAAGACCACACACGCAGCCTGTCAATTGAATGTTTTGAAAGCTTTCGGTGAGAAACTGAAGGCCGCAGGTTCTGCTGTGTATTTTTGGTGGTTTGGTTATGGCTTTTATTTTAGCCAGAGCCCGGGCCGCCCGTAAGATCTTCATCGACCGAATTTAACGAGGAAGGCAGCCCGGCAAGCAACCCAGGCTGCCACCGGACTCGAAAAAGCCCCGACTGGTAGCCCAGCCGGGGCTTTTTTGATTCTGATACAGGGAAACGGGAACACAGACATGAACATGCCGCTGAAATCCGAAACGCTGGGCGAGCAAATCGCAAGTGCTTGCCAGCACCGACAGGAAGCCACACTGCCAACGGCGGGCGAGTTGCGCCAGCAGTTTCCTGCCGGTGAGCACCTGGTTCGGGCCATTGCCAGTTACCGTGAGCAGATCCGCGCCGTGCTGCACGGTCAGGACGACCGAACCCTGATTGTGATGGGCCCGTGTTCGATTCACGATGAACAGGCCGCCCTGGATTACGCCACCCGTCTGAAAACCCTGGCGGACGAGGTGAGTGATCGCTTCCTGATAGTGATGCGCGCCTACCTGGAAAAACCACGCACCACGGTTGGCTGGAAAGGCCTTCTGTACGATCCTGATCGCACCGGCCAGGGCGATCTGAAGCAGGGTCTGGAACGCTCCCGAAAGCTACTGCTGGCATTGTCCGAGCTGGGTTTACCGCTGGCGACGGAAGCCCTGAGCCCGTTCATGATGGATTACCTGGGTGACCTGGTGAGCTGGACTGCCATCGGTGCCCGCACCACCGAATCCCAGATCCACCGGGAAATGGTCAGCGGCCTGCCCATGCCCACCGGCTTCAAAAATGGTACCGATGGCGGCATTACCGTGGCCAGCCATGCCATGAAGTCTGCCTCGCACCCGCACCACCATATGGGTATTTCCCATAACGGCGCGCCGGTGATGATCTCTACCTCCGGTAACCCGGACACCCACCTGGTACTGCGCGGTGGCCGGGGCGTGACCAATTACGATGAGTTGAGCATCGCCAAGGCGGTGGCGGAACTGGAGAAAGCCGGCTTGTCGACGGCAGTGATGGTGGACTGCAGCCACGACAACGCCTGCAAGCAGGCCGAGCGGCAACTGGATATCGCCCGGGAGGTGATGGCCCAGAAGCGCAGCGGCAACCGGCACATCAGGGGGCTGATGCTGGAGAGCTTCCTGGAATTCGGCCGGCAGGACGACGGCGAAGAGCTGATCTACGGCTGCTCGATTACCGATCCGTGCCTGGGCTGGGAGCAGACGGAGGCTCTGATCCGCTCACTGTAGAAAGCAACAGCTGCCCGGCCAGCAATACCAGGATGCCCCCCATGGCCCGGTCGAGCCAGTGTCCGAACCGGTTGAACCCCCGGCGGACACGGGGGTGGGTAAAGAATATCGCGACCAGGGCAAACCAGAGGCCGGTGGCGAAAGCCATATAAAGGCCGTAGCCCGCCTGCAGCAGCACCGGGGTGCCGGGGTTGATGATGACTGAGAACAGGGATACGAAAAACAGCGTGGCCTTGGGGTTCAGCACGTTGGTCAGGAAGCCGAGCCGGAACGCCGCCCAACCGGTTTGCCCGTTGCTACCTCTGGCATCCACATGAATGCCGCCGGGTTTTGCTCGCAGGCAATGCCAGGCAATCCACAACAGGTACAGGGCACCCACCACCTTCAGTACGGTGAACAGCATTACCGACTGCTGAATAATGAAACCAATGCCCAACAACGAATAACCCACATGCAGCAAGATACCAATGCCAATGCCGGCTGCGCTCAGCAAGGCATTACGTCGGGACTGGGTGAGCGCCTGGCGCAAAACGATCGCGAAATCCGGGCCCGGGCTTGCCACCGCAAGTAAGTGAACCAGTGCCACCGTCATAAATTCCAGCCAGTAATTCTGCACCTGAGATCTCCGGGTATTGTCATTGCCAGACGAACGTACTGAAGGTAAACCTGCACACTGCTGAGGATTTTTTGCCAGCTTCACCTGTCAGGCAATGATAAGGTTTCTATACTTTCAGTTTAACTGCCGAATTCTAGCTTACCGGGAGGCAAAATGAACAAGCGTGAAGTGGATGTGGCCATTATCGGTGCCGGGACTGCCGGCATGGTGGCATACCAGCGGGTTCGTAAAGCCACCGACAATGTGGTTTTGATCGAGGGAGAACGGTACGGCACCACCTGCGCGCGGGTGGGCTGCATGCCCAGCAAACTGTTGATTGCCGCTGCTGAAAGAGCCCACGACCTGAAAACCGCCGATGTGTTCGGTGTGCTGGCGGGTGATGTACGGATTGATGGCCGGCTGGTCATGGAGCGGGTGCGGGCAGAGCGGGACAAGTTTGTGGCACCGGTGGTTCGGTCCATGGAAAAACTGCCGGAGGAACACCGATTGATGGGCCATGCCCGGTTTGTCGACAGCCACCGGCTGGTGGTTGGCGAACACACTGAAGTGCATGCCGATCGCATTATCATTGCCACCGGCTCCCGACCTAACGTGCCGGGCATCCTGAGAGAAGCCAAGGACCGGTTAATCGTTAACGACGATGTGTTTGACTGGCAGGATCTGCCGGAATCTGTAGCGGTATTCGGCCCCGGTGTCATCGGCCTGGAACTGGGCCAGGCACTGAGCCGGCTGGGCGTGCGGGTTCGGCTGTTTGGGGTCAGCGGTGGTATTGGCGGCCTGCGGGACGAGAAGATCCGTGACTATGCGAAGGGCGTGTTTGGTGAAGAACTGGCACTGAGCCTGAAGGCGGAGACTCGCCGGGTCGAGCGCACGGGTGAAGATGTTCACATCACCTGGTTTGAGGATGGCGAGGTGCATCAGGAAACCTTTGACTATCTGCTGGCGGCCACCGGCCGCCGTCCCAATGTGGATAACCTGGATATCCAGAATGCCGGCATTGAACTGAATGACCAGGGCATGCCGGAGTTTGATCCCTACACACTGCGCTGTGGCGACAGCCATATTTTTATTGCTGGTGATGTGAATAACCACCGGCCCTTACTGCATGAGGCGGCAGATGAAGGCCGTATCGCCGGGGATAACGCCGCGGCCTGGCCCGATGTGCGCACCGGCTTGCGCAAGACGCCGTTGGCCGTGGTGTTCTCAGACCCACAGATTGCCTTGGTCGGGCTGACCATTCATCAGGTGGACGAGAAGTGCCAGGGCTGCTTTGCAATCGGGGAGGTCAGCTTTGAGGACCAGGGCCGTAGCAAAGTGATTGGCAGGAATCGCGGTTTGCTGCGTGTGTATGGTGAGCATGGCAGCGGTTTGTTCATGGGCGCAGAAATGTTCGGGCCGGCGGCGGAACACATTGCCCACCTGTTGGCCTGGTGTGCCCAGAAGCGAATGACCGTCAGTGAAATGCTGGAAATGCCTTTCTACCACCCGGTGATTGAAGAAGGGTTGAGGACTGCTCTGAAAAATCTCAACAGAAACCTCAGGCTGGGGCCGGAACCCGCTGAGGGTTGTATGGATTGCGGGCCCGGCGTCTGAGCCGGCCCGCTTCTGTTATATCCGTAATTGATCTGAATCAGCCGTTTCAGGGCGTGTTGTGCCGTACGATCAAGGGCCTGGCGGTTGCATTCCGCTGATACCGTGCCCATATCTTCTCATGGAAGAAGTAGGCAACGGTGTTGATGGTCGGCTCAACCATGGCGATCAGGCTGCCGATCAGAATGTCGCCGGTCAGCAAATAGGCTACGGAGAACGCCACCACGAAGTGCGTGATTGCAAAGGTGATGGTTTTTAACAGTGACTGGTCACCGTTGGCACTGTGGTTGTGAACGAACAGTTTCAGTGCGCTCATGATCAACTCCGTTTTCGTAGGGTCTATGAATGTATTGAAGACCAAACGAGAATTATTTCCAAATAGAACTTGTGATTATCGTCGATAGCATCGGTCTATGGGTTTCTGGTTTTTGATATAATCTTATGCTATCGCAAGTATTGAAGAACTAAACTTCAGCTATAGCCGACGACTGAGTAGAGTGGTTGGCAGATAAACCCAAAACGCGAATCAGGAGGTTCAATATGGGTAAGAACTTTATTGGTCTGGACACGGAAAAGACCCAGAAGCTGGCGGACTCTCTTAACGAGTTGCTGTCCAACTACCAGATCTTTTACATGAACGTTCGTGGCTATCACTGGAACATCAAGGGCGACAATTTCTTTGAGCTGCACGCCAAGTTTGAAGAGCTCTATGACGATCTTTTGCTGAAGATTGATGAGATCGCCGAGCGTGTTCTGACCCTGGGCCACCGCCCGGCGCACGCATACAGTACCTACATCGAGAAATCCGATGTGCCCGAGCGAAAGGATGTGTCTGATGGCAAAGAAGCTGTGGGCAACATCGTAGAGAGCTTCGGGAAATTGATCGCCAAGCAGCGTGATCTGCTCAATCTGGCCGGCGAGGCTCAAGACGAAGGCACCGTTGCCCTGATGAGTGACTACATCTCCCAGCAGGAAAAAACGGTGTGGATGTACCGGAGTTACCTTGGTCAGTAGATTGTCATAATACGTCCGTAAGGGCACGTGGTGGTATCAGGCCGCCATGTGCCTTTCATCAATATGTCATTGCCCTGTCTTATTTCCTTCCCGATCCTGTAACAGCGGTGAAATAGGTTTCTTTGCTACCGAGTTAGTTTTCTAATAAAGCAATTCACCGAAGACTGAACCGGGATTCGCTGCCATATACGATGCTGCGACACTGTCCCTGCGCGGCTTTGCAGAGGTTGGTGCTCAGCCGGATATGCTGACTCACTCCTGATGGCAAATACCTTCTGGTAGCCAATGAGGGTGAGCCGAGTGACGACTATCAGATTGATCCGGAAGGCTCGGTTTCCGTCATTGATGTGACTGACCCTGACAACCTGCAAGTCAGGACGGCAGATTTTACCGCCTTCAATAGCCAGAGAGCACAGCTGGTGGCGGATGGTGTTCGGGTATTTGGTCCGGGTGCCAGTGTCGCCCAGGATATGGAGCCGGAGTACATCACAGTGAACGCCGACAGCACCACTGCATGGGTGGCGTTGCAGGAGAACAACGCACTCGCGAAAGTGGACATCGCCTCGGCCACCATCACTGAGATCCTGCCGCTGGGCTACAAGGATCATGGTGTTGAGGGCCAGGGATTGGATGCCAGCGATGAAAACGGAGTCATCGACATCAAAACCTGGCCGGGTATTTTCGGCATGTACCATCCGGATGCCATCGCCAGCTTCACCAATAACGGTGAGACTTTCATCCTGACCGCCAACGAGGGCGATGCCCGGGCCTGGGGTGAGGATAACCCAGCCTATTGGGGGCCTGAAGATTCGGAAGACCCTGACTTTGGTGGTGATGCCAATCAGGGCTTTGTCGAGGAAATACGATTCAAGCATTTGTTCCACAAGAACGGTTTTGAACGCCGTCTGGGCGATGACATGCCGCCACAACTGTTCGACCTGGCGAAAGGCGCACTGCTGAATCCCGAGGTGTTCGACTACTGCGGCGCCAGTGCCGGTGAGCCAGGCGGCTGCCGGGAAGATGAACAGTTGGGCCGCCTCACCGTGACCTGGACCATGGGCTACCGCACCGATGAAAACGGTGACCCTGTGATGTTCAATACCTCCGGTGTTGAGGACCCTGCAGGTGACCGGCTGATGTATGACGAGGTATACGCATTCGGTGGCCGTTCCATGGCGATCTGGTCCGCTGATGGTGATCTGGTGTGGGATTCCGGCGACATGGTTGAGCAGTATCTGGCCAGTGATGCCTGCCTTGCCGGGTCGCAGCGAGATATCCCCTGCGCGGAGTTCTTCAACTCGAACCACAGTGCTGGCGATTCGTTCCTGAACCGCTCGGATAACAAGGGGCCAGAGCCGGAAGCGGTAACATCAGCCACCTTTGGTGATCGTACGTTTGCTTTCCTTGGTCTTGAGCGTATGGGTGGTGTCATGGTGTTTGACATCACCAATCCGCAGTCGCCGTCGATCGTGGACTATCTCAATACGCGGGAAGAGTGGGTGATGGACCCGGAAACCAACCTGGCTATCGCCGGTGATCTGGGAATCGAAGACATTACGGTGATACCCGCGGACCTGTCACCAAACGGCGACGTGCTCTTGCTTACCGGTAATGAAGTGAGTGGCACCACCGCGGTGTATCGAGTGGTTCTGCAATACGCCGAGTAATCGGTTAACGCAGTCTGTAAAACAACCCCGTCCTCTGGACGGGGTTTGTCGTTGTGCATCGCAACCCTTTGCTGACAGTCAGGTTTCACACAACTGACATATATAGTTAACAAATCGTTCATAAACCATCGCCATAGTGACATCACGAAATTCAACACCGATCAAGAATGATCACTGATGGAGAAGAACGTAATGAAAAAGCAATTGCTGGCACTGGCTATCGGTTCCATGGTTGTCGCGCCGTCTGTGGCGATGGCTGACAAGGGCCCGACTGTTTACGGTAAAGTGAATGTTTCCTATGAGAACCAGGATCGTGATCGCGCCTCTTTCTCTAACGATGCCTGGCGTTTGCAGAGCAACAATTCCCGTCTTGGCGTAAAAGGTGAACTGGACCTGAACATTGAAGACGTGGTTGCTGTTTACCAGGCGGAATACCAGATCAACGTTGATGATGGCGGAACACCTTTCAGCCAGCGCAACATTTTTGGTGGTTTCAAACACGCCAACGCGGGCACACTGATCGCCGGTAACTTTGACACCCCGCTCAAGCGCGCCGAGATGAGCGTTGACCAGTTCAACGATACCCTGGGCGACATCGATTTCCTGATGGCCGGCCAGCTGCGTGCAACCAACATCATTCAGTACAGCACCCCGAAACTGGCAGACATGCTGACCCTGAATGTTGCGTTTATTCCGGGCGAAGAGTTTGATAACGTTGCTAACCCGGATGCCAATGACGGCCCAGCAGATGCGATTTCCGCCTCACTGACGTTCCAGAAAGACATCTTCTACGGTGCGATTGCCTACGATTCTGAAACGACTACTCGTACCCGTGGTAGCAGCACTCCCCGCCGTTTTGTGGATTCTGACGGCGGTGCACAGGATCCGCAGAACGATATCCTTCGTTTTGTGGCGGGCGTCAACACCAGCGCATTTGAAGCCGGTTTCCTGTACCAGTTGGCTGAAGGCGCCAACAACAACATGGAAGACACCAGCTACCTGGTTAGCGGTGCGTTTAAGACCGGCAATCTGAAGCTGAAGGCCCAGTATGGTCTGACCGAGGGTGATCTGACAGACGAAGAGCGCAGCTTGTGGGCGCTGGGTGCTGATTACAAGGTTGGCAAAAACAGCAAGGTGTATGCGGTCCTGACCGAGGTAGAGGAAGACCTGAGCGAAGACAAAGACACCACCTTCGGTATCGGCTTCGATCACAAGTTCTCCATGTAATACCCTTTTCATGTCGCGTCACTTCGCCGGGCCCCGCAAGGGCCCGGCTTTTTGCGTTTCAGCCGGCGGCTTTAAGTGGCGGCACATCCTGATGCAGGAACCATTTTTCGGTCACTACCTTTCGGGTAAACCAGTGCGAGCGCATTAACGTGCTGGCGAGGGGCTGTTTCAGCCATTCAGGCAGTTCCCAGCCGGGGTCCTGCTCGCTGGCACGGTTGCCAAAGCGTTCCGCAATGCGCTCACCGTAGCGCTGTAGCGCAGCCCCGGAAAAGTCGGGCGCGTGAAGAATCACCTCGGCCGCCATCAAGGCGGATTCAATGGCAGGGCGGATACCCTCACCGCTCTGGGTGTAAGCCAGGCCCGCTGCATCTCCGATCAGCAATACGCCGTCGTCTACCAGTGGCCGATCTGCATGGGCGTACAACAGGTAGGCATGGCCTTTGAATCGCCCCGGCAGGTCTGCGGGGATTCGCCCGTCGTGCTTCATATCGTCTACGAATGCCTCCAGGTGATCCGTTAGCCGGTGGTTGTCTTCCCGCCCCAGGCCAATGTTCAGGAAATTACCTTTGCGGAATACCCAGGCATAACCCTTGAGATCCCGGCAGAACCAGAGCTCAGGTGTATCCCCCCGGGCTTCACAGGCATCGGCCTGTTCCGGTGTCATCTCAAACTCCACTTCCTTGGCGGCGACCACTGTTTCGTGTTTACCGGGGCCAGTGCCCAGCTGTCTGGCAACCGGGCAGAAGTGCCCCCCGGCGCCAATCAGAAGCGGGGCCTGCCACTGGTTGTTGACCACCCAGTGGCCGTTGTTCCGGACGATGGATTTGACGGGTGTGGCAAGTTGCTTTGGAGAGCGTACCCGCTCGAGCAGGAAAGCGTCGAATTCGCAGCGCCGTATGCCGTAACTGACAATGCCATGGTGGTCGTTCTCCACCGCAGGCTGCCCCATCATGCCAATGCGGAAACGACGAATAGGCTGAAGGGTTCGGCCATTGGCGTAATTCGCCGGGTTGATGTCCAGGCTCTCCATAACGGCAGGTGTTACCCAGCCCGCGCAGGTTTTGTCCCGGGGGAAGCTGGCTTTGTCGATGACCAGTACATTCTTCCCGGCATCCTCCAAGCTGCGTGCCAGGGTGGAACCGGCCGGGCCGGCACCAACAATGATCACATCGTAGTGATCCATCAGTTGCCCTCCGGTGTTGCCGGAAACGCATACAAGTCCTGCCGGCTCTGGGGCAGCTGGTTGTTATCGCCATGGGTAAACACCACCTGGAACAGCTGCAGAGAACCGGCCCGGAATGCTGCAATTGAGCCCGCCAGATAAAGCCGCCAGGCGCGGGTGAAGTGTTCGTCGTACATCTCGGTAACGCGCTCGGCATTGGCTTCGAAGCGCTCCGTCCAGTGGCTCAGGGTCTGGGCATAGTGCAGCCGCAGGTTCTCCACATCCAGTACCGAGAAGTCGCCGTGCTCACAGATTTCCATAAACTCGCCGATACTGGGAGGGTAGGCGCCGGGAAAGATCCGCTTCTCTATCCAGGCATTCATTAGCATGGGGCGGTTGCGCCCGATACTGTGGAGCAGAGCTATGCCGTTGGGTTTCAGGCTGCGCTTGATCAGCTCCGACAGGGCTCGGTAGTTTTCCTTGCCAACATGCTCCAGCATGCCAACAGAGACGAATGCGTCGTACTGGCCGGTGATATTGCGGTAGTCGTCCTCGACATAGGTAATAAGACCATCGAGCCCTTGGCGTTCAGACTCGGCCTGGGCGTATGCCAGTTGTTCACGGGATATGTTGTAGGAGTGAACTTTCACGCCGTAGTTGCGGGCCATATAACGGGCCAGGCCGCCCCAGCCACAGCCGGCTTCCACCACCGTCATGCCTGGCCTCAGGCGCAGCTTCCGGCACACATGCTCCAGTTTGGCCAGTTGTGCCTGCTCCAGTGTGTTACCGGGGTGCTCGTAATAGGCACAGGTGTACTGCATTTCTGCGCTGTCCAGCCAGAGTTGGTAAAACTCGTTGCCCAGGTCGTAGTGGTGGTGAATGTTTTCCTTGGCCTCGGAAATGCCGGTTGCTCTGGGGTTGTGATTCTTCCAAAGCGCATCCAGCCATTTTGGCCATTTCTGCCGGGCGGCGTGGACTGATCGGTAAAGGCTTTCCATCAGATCAGGCAGGTCGCCATCGATCTCCAGGCGGCCAGCGCTGTACAGATCGCCGAAGGCGAGGTTGGGGTTGGCAACGAGGGAGTAGAGTGCCTTGTGATCCTTCAGGTGCAGGGTGAAGCGGGCTGGCCCTTGCTCCGGCTCGATGACCTCGCCATTCCACAGCTGGAAGCGTATGGCGGGTGAACCGGCCATTCGCATTAACTTGGCGATCAGCCAGCGTTCATAGCTGTGTGGTTCGCGATCAGCCTGACTGTTTTCCAGTGGCAGGCTAAGAACATGTGCTTTGGTGTTGCTGTCAGAATAGTCCGTCTTTGGAGCTGTGCCCTGTGCCATGAAACTTCTCTCCCTTCGCGTTAATTCTCCGGCGTTTTCCCGAATGCATCACTGAGAGTCGCGTTTCTTGCTTAGTATAGAAAATGATCAGGGTTTGTCAGGTTTGGGTGCAAAAAGGACAGGAGGCAGGGGCGGGTTGCTTACCCGACCCTGCCTGAAAAGGTCAGTAAGTGGAGCTCATGCCGAACCATTCCGGGAAGATGACGATCAGCGCCAGCACCAGAATCTGGATCAGTATGAATGGCACAATGCCTTTGTAGATATCGATCGTTCGGACATTCGGTGGTGCCACCCCTTTAAGGTAGAACAGTGAGAACCCGAAGGGTGGTGTCAGGAAACTGGTTTGCAGGTTCATGGCTACCAGAATGGCAAACCACAGCATGTTAATGCCCAGGGCTTCGGCTACCGGCGCCAGGATGGGCACGATGATGAAGGAAATCTCTACGAAGTCGATGAAGAAACCAAGAATCAGGATGACCAGCATGGCCAGAATGATGAAGCCCCATTGCTCGCCCGGCAGCATCAGCAGCCATTCCTCCAGCAGATAGTCGCCGCCGGTGTAACTGAACACCATGGAGAAGGCCGTGGCTCCAATCAGAATGGCGAAGACCATCGCAGTAACGCTGACTGTATCCTTCGCCGCATCCCAGACCATCTTGAACGAGAACTGACGGTAGATGAGCGCCAGTACCACCGCGCCGATACCGCCCAGGGCGGAGGATTCGGTGGGGGTGGCAATGCCGGTGAAGATGGAACCAAGCACCACGATGATCAATGCCAGTGGCGGAATGATGGCCAGCAGGGCATCCCGGATTTCCTTACCCCGGCTTACGCCGTCATCATCCTTGGGCATGGCTGGTGCCGTCTGTGGTTTCAAACGGGTAAGCACCAGAATGTAGACAATGTAGAGGCCAATCAGCAGCACCCCGGGGCCGACCGCTGCCTTGAACAGGTCGCCAACCGGCAGCCCAAGCACATCCCCGAGGATAATCAGGATGATGGACGGCGGTACGATCTGCCCGAGGGTGCCAGAAGCGCAAATGGTACCGGTTGCCAGCCGTTTGTCGTATTTGTGCGCAAGCATGACCGGCAGAGAAATCAGGCCCATAGCCACCACGCTGGCGCCCACCACACCGGTCGAAGCGGCCAGGAGCGCGCCCACAAGAATGGTGGAAATGGCCAAACCACCCGGCAAACCGCCAAACAGGCGACCCATGGAGGTGAGCAGTTGCTCAGCCAATTTGGTGCGTTGCAGCACCACCCCCATAAAAATGAACAAGGGCACCGCCATCAGAACCGTATTCTGCATCACGCTCATGATGCGGTACGGCATGAAGGCAAACAGATCCATGCCCTCGGCATAGATACCGAACACCAGAGCCACACCACCAAACGTAAAGGCCACGGGGAAACCGAACATCAGCATGATCAGGGCCACGCCGAACATAATCATACCGATCATGCCAGACCTCCCGCGCTGTGCTCGCCTACGTATTCTTTCTCGCCCGACAGTACCCGGATGGCGTAGGTCACCATATTCAGGCCGGCGGTGGCCATGAATACAGCACTCAGTGGTATCACCGCTTTGATCACCCAGCGGTGGGGCAGGCCACCTGGGTCACCACTGCCTTCGCCCATCTGGTAGGAATCCAGGGCGAAGCTGTAACCGTAACGGCCGATCAGGTAGGCAAAGGGAATGACAAAAATCAGCGCACCCAGAATATTGACCCAGGCCTTGGTCTTGTTACTCCAGCGGGTATAGAACACGTCTACCCGAACGTGGCCGTCTGTGCGCAGGGCGTAGGGAATACCCAGCAGAAAAACCACGGAATACAGATGCCATTCCATTTCCTGCAGGGCGATGGACACGTCGTTGAAGACGTAACGGGCAACGACATCGTAAAAAACGTTCACGGCCATCAGGATCATGGCCAGGCAGGCAATCACGCCGCACAGTTTCGAGAGCCAGGCCAGGCTCTTGTCGAGTTTGATTATCCAGTGCATGGAACTTCGTCCTCCGCAAAGCGGATGCGTATCTGTGAAACGAAAAAACCGGGATCACTGCGTTGAGCGATCCCGGCTCTGTTACTTCTGACCTCAGTTTACTCGACTTCGGCCATGGTATTCAGGTACGCCCGCTCAGAGATGTCTGTGTAGGCCCGGCTCTGGCGCAGGTAGGTCTCCTGGGATTCCACGATCCGGGCGGACAGATCATTACGTTCAGCGGCTTCCTTCAGCAGCTTCTTGTTGGCATCGTACATGGCCTGGAAGATGTCTTCCGGGAACTGTTTGATCTGAACGTTCGGATACTGCTCTTTGATGTTGGCCCAGGCTTCGGCGTTGGCGTGCTGTGAGTGAACCAGCATGTCGTATGAAGCCGTGCGCATGGCTACTCGCATGATTTCTTGCAGATCTGCTGGCAGACGGTCCCACACGCGCTTGTTCACCAGGAACTGAAGTTCCGTGGCGGGCTCGTGCCAGCCAGTGTAGTAGTAATCGGCAATCTGCTGGAAGCCAAGACGCAGATCCAGCGCCGGGCCTACCCACTCAACGGCGTCGATGGTGTTTCGCTCAAGTGCGGTGTAGAGCTCACCCGGGGCGATGTTGGTTGGATTAACGCCAACCTCTGCAAACACCTCACCAGCGAAGCCCGGAATGCGCATTTTTAAGCCTTTCAGGTCGTCCAGGGATTTGATTTCCTTGCGGAACCAGCCGCCCATCTGAACGCCGGTGTTACCGCCGGGGAACGACAGCATGTTGTGGGGCTCATACACTTCCTGCATCAGCTCCATACCACCGCCGTGATAGAACCAGGCGTACTGTTCCATGGCGTTCATGCCAAATGGCATGCTGGTGAAAAATAGGGTTTCCGGTACTTTCCCCTTCCAGTAATAGGATGCCGAATGGCCCAGGTCATACTGGCCGGCCTTGACCATGTCAAACACGCCCAGCGGCGCTTTGTGCTTGTTGGCGGAATCAATACGGACGGTCAGCCTGCCGTTGGACATTTTTTCAACGGTTTCAGCAAAGCGCTTGGTGGTGTCGCCAAAAATCGGGAAGTTAGGGCCCCAGGTTTCGGCCATTTTGAGGGTGAATTTGTCTTGTGCGAGCGCCTGAGTGGCGGCAAAGGTAGTTGCCACAGCCAGCACAGCCGCGGAAAGAACAGAACGGATCTTCATTGCTCTTCTATCCTCTGGTTTTATTGTATTTGTCGTTTTCGATGGACCCGGTTCCCTGTAGGAAACCACCGTCCGGACAGTCTAGTTCAGATTAGCAACTACCGCGGCCGTTCTACAGCAAAAAATAACCTGTGTACGACATAGGTCTAAGGTCATTGGGAGGTGAGAAGTTCACACATCCTGCATTCGGCCGATCTGGCTGGCCATGCGCATGGCCTCGTGTTCCTCAAGGGATTTCAGGTCTTCCAGCAGGGTTTTGGCCTCGGGAATCTCGGCTTTACCGATCAGGTTGTCATACAGGTTCATTACCTGGTCGTGGAAATCGAAAATCTCACGGGCAATGCCGGCAAAATCCAGATCGTTGTAGTGCGTGTCGCAGGTGCGTTCATTCTCGATAGGTTTGTGCACGCCATAGTCGTAAAGGCGGGTGTTCATGGCTTTCGAATCGGCCTGCTTTTCATATTCTTCCACGGCTTTTGCTAGTAGTTGCTCGTGACGACTTATGTAATCAAGCAGGGCACTGGCTCGCTCATCTTTATTCAAGGCGGCAGATTCGTGCAGGCAGCGGCCCAAATGGGCGTGCAGTTGCCGGGTCCAGTCGATCAGGTCGGCAAAGGTTTTGATTTCCATACAGGTAAACTCCCTTCAAAATGAAGTGGTTCAACAATTTTCTGTAAGTCTAGACGATATTTTCCACCTTCCATGTTGGCGGTCTTTTGATCGGGATCAGGAGCTTGATGAATCCTTCAAAACCTTTTTATTTCCTGCTATCAGCCCCGTCCTGATTGTTCTTGAGGGCGCTCCGCCCTAATGACCGTGCGTGCTGTCGGCGTCGGCCGGTTGGCGCGCCATTGCCGGTAATAAGCCAGGGCTGGCTTCTCGATGCCGTAGTGCAGGACGGCGGCCAGGGCAATCGCCACCGCCAGTGCCAGCACCACCCCCAGTTGTCCCGGAAGGCCCGCCTGATAGGCCAGGTTGATCAGCCCATAGCCAATGTTCTGATGAACCAGGTACAGCGTATAGGAAATGCTTCCCAGCCAGAGCAGGCTTGGGCGTGACAGGACATTCAGGTAGCCTGCGACCGCCAGCGCGAAAATGCCGTAGCAGGCCAGCACGAAGATATTGAACGGCGCTTTGTAGGCGACCAGACAATGGCCGATGCTCAGGGCAAGCAGGGCGATATCGATGGCGGGCAAGCGGCGGTCATGATAGGCCCGGTAGATCAACATGCCGCTGATAAACAGTGGCGCGTAGCGAACAAACAGCAAATCTTTCAGCAGAAAATCCAGGGTGTCCGGAATGGCCTTCCACCAGATGACACCGGCATAACTGACCAGCACCCAGGCCCAGAGTACCGTCCGAATTCTGCGCCAATCGCCCAGGCCATAGAACAGCAAGGCAATCCACACGTAGAAGGTCGCTTCAATCACCAGGCTCCAGTAGGCGCCGTCAACGTGGGGGTAGCCCAGGTACTCATGCAACAGCGTCAGGTTCATCAGTGCCGCATCGAAGCTAACCATGCGATCCTCCGGCCCGAGCCAGTGGACCATCAGATAGGTGAGCGCAATGCCTGCCCACAAGGCGGGTAGAAGTCGAAAGGCGCGGGCCAGGGCGAACTGACCGGAAGTGCGCGTGCGTTCCAGAGTCATGAAAATGACAAAGCCGCTGAGCATGAAAAACAGGTGCACACCGTAGCGCCCGAAATCCAGGAAGCCGGGACTGCTGAAAGAGTGGTCATACAGCCGGTCGTAATAGGGCAGGTAATGGAACAGGACAACGCCCAGAGCTGCAAGGCCACGCAGTGCGTCCAGGGCAGTCAGGCGATTTCGGGCATCAGGCATGTTGAGCCGGGTTCCGTTGAGAGATAGCTGATAGTCTATCCTGCCGACTGTCAGTCGCCTATCGCCAGAGTATACGATTGCCTTTCCGGCCACTGACGTTTCGTTCATGGTGATTCGCCCGATCCGGAGTACACTTGAGGATACGATGAGTGAATGCGGTAATCAGGGGGCGAACAGGTCATGACAGTTGAACTGGGTGTTATCGAAGGTTTCTATGGCCCAATGTGGAGTTGGGCAGAGCGGGGGCGACTCATGACCTCGCTGGCCGCACATGGTTACAGCTTCTACCTGTACGCGCCGAAGGCGGACTCCTACCTGCGCCGTCGCTGGCAGGAACCCCATCCGGCAGACCAGGCGGCCGAGCTGGAGGCTTTTGCCCGTTTGTGCCGCCGTGAGGGGGTACGTTTCGGGGTAGGCCTGAGCCCGTTCGAGATTTTCAACCGGTTTGATGACGCCGCCCGGGAAGCGCTGGCAGCCAAGCTCCGGATGCTAGACCGGGTGGGGATTCAGGAGTTGGCCATCCTGTTTGATGACATGCGCTCTGAAGTGCCGGAGCTGGCCCGCACCCAGGCCGAGATTGTCCGCTGGATTCGGGATAACTCCAAGGCCACCACCATCAGCATGTGCCCGACCTACTATTCCGACGACCCGGTGCTGGACCGGGTGTTCGGAGAACGCCCGGCGGACTATCTGGAAACCCTGGGCGCCGAGTTGCCGAAAGAGGTCAGGGTGTTCTGGACCGGGGAGGAAGTCTGTTCCCGGGAAATCTCACCGGGGCACCTGAAGCGGGTAGGGGATCACCTGGGCCGTAAACCGGTGCTGTGGGATAACTACCCGGTGAATGATGGTGACCGGATGTCCCGGCATTTGCACCTGCGGGCCTTTACCGGCCGCCCCGCGAACAATGCAGCACATCTGGCCGGCCACGCCATCAATCCGGCATTACAGCCGGCGTTGACGGCGATACCCGCGCTCACTCTGGCGGAGTCTTACCGGCAGGGGCCGAACTATCAGTATGGCCAGGCGTTTCATCATGCCGCCCGGGAACTGTTGGGGGTAGACCTTGCCAATCAGCTACAAGCCGATCTGCTGGTGCTGCAGGATGCCGGGCTGGGGCGGATCAGTGATGAAAAGAAGCAGGCGCTGATCCGCACCTACGATGCCTTTGATCATCCGGCCGCCAACGAGATTCTGCGCTGGCTGGCCGGTGACTATCAGGTGACGGACGAGATGGTGCAAACCCAGTAAACGGACGTTACTCGAGGTAATAGTCGACGGTCGAGACCACACGTACCGTTTTCACCGGCTGCTGCTGTTCCGATACGCCCGGCGCCTGGTCCCGGGCCAGAATCTGGAACACCCCCTGATTGGCCCGGCGCAAACCGCCAACACTGGCGTTGGCATCCCGGGCGAACTGCTGGGCAGCTTCCCGCGCGGAGGCGGTGGCTTCGGCGATCATCGCCGGCTTGATGTCGTTCAGGCCACTGAACAGGTAAGTGGGGCCGCCGGGGCCGTAGTCGGTGGTCAGCAGTACGCCGGAATCCACCAGTTCACTGACGTTTTGGGCCGCCTGGCGAATGCGGTCTATCTGGGTGCTGCGCACCATTAAGGTCTGGTTGATGATGAACTTCTGTTCGCCCTCGCCCTGATAAGGGTTGGCGCGAGTGTCGGTGACATCCAGCCGTTGCAGCTCAACGGCGTTCTTGTCGATCGCCTGTAACTCCAGAAACGCATAGATGGCTTCGCGGCTACTGCGTGCTTTTTCCTGCGCTTGTTCCAGGGTGTTGCCCGTGGCGACAAATCGGATCGGCCAGAGTGCCAGATCGGCCTGCACCTCCCGTTCGGCAACGCCTTTGACGGTGACGTAGCGGTCCGACGTTTTCAGGCCGGTGAGCCCTTCTTTCAATAACGACGCAGAGAGAATAAGGCTTATGCCCAGGATAATGGCAACAACAACTTTCATGGTTCAGTCCCTTGTGTGAATCAACGTGCCTATTCTGTGATGCACTGGATCTCTGGTCCACTGCTAAAACGTTCCCGCATGGCGTTCTGCCGCCGATCCGTGTCCCGGAATTCCGGCGGCAGAGGTTGGATCAGATACAGGTAATCGCCCTTGTCGAGGTTGCCGGCCAACGGTGCTTGTCGTTCCTCGTCTGGCCAGAACACCGGGCTGATCACCACCACAGAAAGCTCCGGCGCCTGTTGTTTGAGCAACGCCACGGTGCCCAGCCCCTGCTCACTGTGGAAGGTGCCTGTCAGGTGCACTACCTGGTGGTCCGGGTGTTGTTGATGGGCTTGCAGGATGCGCATGGCCATGGTGTTGTCGCGCAGTAGTTGGGCGTTGTAGGTGTTATCCATGCGCTCGGCCATGGAGGGATCGCCCTGGCCGTGGCTGCCGCTGATGGCCTCGACAAACTTTTCCCGGTAGGCCGGCGTGTCCCGGAACGGCTGCTCAGGCAGCGTTTGCCGCTGGTCGGTGGGCAAACGTTCGAGATAGCCCGGGCCGGTGCGGCCCACGCAGCGAACCACATCGGCAGGGGCATTGGCGGCAACAACGGGAAGATCATGGCGCCGGGAAAATTCTACCAGCGGCCGGTAAGAAGCCCGGTAGTTGTCCCAGGCATTGGCGTCTTCGATCATTTCGGTTTCGCCGGTGATGCCCGCCAGATAACTGTCCAGCGCCGGCTGATAATCCAGGTTGAACTGCTCCAGGGTCAACACCTGGCGCGGACGCTGTTGGTAAAGCCGTTGTTGCAATTGGGCCTGCAGGAGGTGCGAGGCCTGGTGGCCATGATACTCGCCAATCACCACCACATCGGTGCTGGTCAGTGCTCGTGCCAGGTTGTCGATGGTGACTGGCTGGCTTGAATGGCTGTCGACCAGTACGCTGTCATACAGGGTTTGTGGTTGCGCGGGCTCTGTGCCGGACGGTTTGGGTAGCTGGGCACAACCGGTCGTTAGCGCCAGGCTGAGCGCCAGAACAGGGAGGCGAAAGCGTTCGGGTGAGGCCATCGGCGATGCTCAGTCAGGTTTGTCGGTGCGCCGTTCGCGCCAGTCTTCGCCCAGTCTCTGCTCGACGTATTCGCGGATAAACTGGCGGACTTTCTGTGACGGAGTGACATCCTCTGCTTTGCACAGTTCCTCAAAGACCGCTTTCTTCTCCGGATCGATCAGTAGCGTCAATCGGGCTGTTCGGTTTTCCTTAGTCATAAGTGGTAGTGCTCATGGCATGTTAATCACGTTAACATTGAATGTAATCGGCGTGAGCATATAATGACTAAGCTATCGCCGCAACCGGGAAGTGCCTCATGTCGCACCGCGCTCATCTGTTTTCTCTGAGGATTGCCCACGCCTTCCGTGAAGCCTGTGTGGATGAGCGTTATACCGGCGGCCGCTTCCTGAAAGACCTGATGGCCGGCGTGACCGTCGGCATTATTGCTATCCCCCTGGCCATGGCGCTGGCCATTGCCAGTGGCGTTGCCCCCCAGTATGGCCTTTATACCGCCTTCATTGCCGGTTTTGTGATTGCCCTGTTCGGCGGCAGCCGTTACAGCATCTCCGGCCCCACGGCGGCGTTCGTGGTGATTCTGTACCCCATTGCCCAGAGCTACGGACTGGGTGGCCTGCTGCTGGCCACGCTGATGTCCGGGGTGTTGCTGGTGATTATGGCGGTGATGCGCCTGGGCCGTTTTATCGAGTATATCCCGGAATCCGTCACCCTGGGGTTCACCGGCGGTATTGCGGTGGTGATCGCCACCCTGCAGGTGAAAGACTTTTTCGGCCTGTCGGTAGAGACCATGCCGGAGCATTACTGGGACAAGCTGGCGGTGCTGGCCCAGCAGTTACCGGCGCTGGATTCCATGAGCACACTGATCGCCGCCATTACCCTGGCGGTTATGTTGCTCTGGCCCAGGCTGAAAACGCCGGTGCCGCCGCATTTGCCTGCGGTGATTATCGGCAGCCTGCTGGCGATCTGGTTCAATGCCAATGGGGCTGCGATAGAAACCATCGGTTCCCGGTTCAGTTACCTGTTGCCCGATGGCAGTACCGGTGCCGGCATTCCCCCCTTCCTTCCCGAATTTGCCTGGCCCTGGCAGCAACTGAATGCCCAGGGCGAGCCGGTAGGCCTGTCCTGGAATATGGTGCGCGAGTTGCTGCCGGCGGCCTTTGCCATTGCCATGCTCGGGGCCATTGAATCCTTGCTGTGTGCCGTGGTGCTGGATGGCATGACCGGCAAGCGCCACAGCGCCAACAGCGAACTGATGGGGCAGGGCATCGGCAACATTGTGGTGCCGTTTTTCGGCGGTATTACCGCCACCGCCGCCATTGCCCGCTCAGCTGCCAACTATCGGGCCGGGGCCCAGTCACCGGTGGCTGCCATGGTGCATGCCTTGGTGGTGTTGCTGGCGCTGGTGTCGCTGGCCGGTATTCTGGCATACCTGCCCATGCCGGCCATGGCTGCGCTGCTGATCATGGTAGCCTGGAACATGAGCGAGGCCCCCAAGGCCATGCATCTGCTGAAAACCGCCCCGCGCAGCGATGTGCTGGTGTTTTTTACCTGTTTTGGCCTGACCGTGGCGCTGGATATGGTCATTGCCATTACTACCGGTGTCTTGTTGGCGGCGGTGCTGTTCATGCGTGAAATGGCTCAGATGACCAAGGTGACAGACATCAGCGATAACAAACGGGTAGTGCAGGCCGGGCTGCCGAAAGGCTGGCGGGTATTCAAGATCAACGGCCCGCTGTTCTTTGCCGCCGCTGACCGGGTTTTTGGTGAGCTTGCGGATCTGTCCCGGGAAACCCGGGGCTTTGTGTTGTACATGGATGGCGTGACCGTGCTGGATGCCGGCGGCCTGGCGGCGTTGAACAAACTGATTGACCAGTGCCGGAAAAACGGTACCGAAATCATGATCGCTGACCTTCAGTTTCAGCCCCTTAGGGCCCTGGCCCGGGCTGGGCTCAAACCGGAACCGGGGGTCAGCAGTTTTTATCCATCACTGGCCTCGGCTCTTGAAACCCTCAGTGCCCGCCGCAGTGCCCCGCAGATGGTCTGATCCGCTTACAGCGGCCAGTGCAACTGCAGGTTGCCGCCGCCAAACCCGAATTTGTGCAGGTAGAAGGTGGGGTTCAGGGTTAATATTGCCTCGTTGCTGGCGCTCAGTCGGGTTTCAATAGGTACTGCCAGCTTGCCGGTAAAGCCGGTGTGCTGGCGTTGTTCCTCCTCCTGTTCAAACGTTTGCCGGATCTCGGGCGCACTCAGGTAAATGCCCGGGCTGATGCTGGTG
The DNA here is from genome assembly GCF_009363275.1 of Marinobacter sp. THAF197a. Taxonomy (NCBI): domain Bacteria; kingdom Pseudomonadati; phylum Pseudomonadota; class Gammaproteobacteria; order Pseudomonadales; family Marinobacteraceae; genus Marinobacter; species Marinobacter sp. THAF197a. The sequence continues at coordinate 3,652,701 of NZ_CP045324.1, read as the reverse complement.
TTCTGGCTGGCGCTCAGGGTGATCTCGGCAAAGACTGTGGGTTCCCGGCGCCGAATACGTCCCTCATCGTTCAGCTCTCGTCCGAAATATCCGGTTTCATCCAGTTGCAGCCAGGCCACTCCAACTGTGGGGGAGAGCCGGTGCGGCACCAGGGTGGCGGAGCCCCGGGCTTTCAGATGGTCGCGCTCGAATCCGGTGGCCCTGTTTTCATCGCTCCGCTGCAGCGTGTAATCCCGCCGTGTGCGCTCACCTTCCAGGTGTAACCCGATCAGCCAGTCTCCGGTTTGCTGGCGGTGGCTGATGGCCCCGCGCTGGGTTTCGTTGCTGACGGCCAGCTCCTGCTGCTGGCTTATGAACCGGGAATCGGGGGACAGATTGAGCGATACCGTCGTGCCTTCCACGGCAGATGATCCCTGGTGATGCCACTGCAGGAAATAGGAACGGGGCTGCTTGTCGAAACGGTCGGCGGTATCAGTTTTTTCGTTGAAGTAATAATTCGGAAGAACTATGCTGCCGTGCAACCAGCTTTTGTCTGTAAATCGGTGCCGGGCACTCAGATAGATGTCGGATTCCGCCTTGTCGGAAAACACATCGCCTTGCAGCCACAGCTCCGTGCGTTCACCAAGATTTTGCCTGAAGCCCACCAACTGCCGCTGGTAGGAACCGTCGAGATCCTCGGCCCGCTGAATATCCAGCAGAAAGCCGTTCTGGTCATCACGAAAACCGAAATCCTGGCGGTAGCGGAAGTCGAAATACAGCCGGCGGCTGCTGACACTGCCGCCGGTACCGCGGATGCCGTTGTCCATGGCGGTCGGTAACGCCTGACGGTGATCAAACGTCAGTTCGTGGAGGAAGCGCTCGGTGTCATAGGCTTCATCCCGGCCCAGTACCACTGCATCGGACCTCCAGGGTTGCGGGATATGAGCATTGCTGGCGCTTGCGGTGCCGGAGAGGGTGATTGCCAGTGCCAGGATCATCCGACGGGAGGCAGGGCTTCGAGTTGAAGTTGTTGTCATGGATTGAGGTCACCTTCCTGACAGGCTTTGTTCTATCCTATGTCCAACACTGACGATTCGCAAAAAGGACCACCATGTTGCCATTCCGGGTTGTTGACCGTCTGAAGTTCATTGTCGAACGCCAACTTGTCAAAGGGGCAGGATTCCAGTTACTGGTTGTCGGCTTCTTTATTGGGCTTATTTCGCTGATCGGCGGGATGCTTGTGGTGCCCCAGGGGGGAGAGTTCGACGACCCGGGCTCGGCTGTCTGGTGGGCGTTTCTGCGGCTGACCGACCCGGGCTATCTCGGCGACGATGTGGGTACCTGGCAACGGGTGGTCTCCACGTTGCTGACTGTTCTCGGTTACGTGGTGTTTATGGGTACCCTGGTGGCCATCCTGACCCGCTGGCTGATTGCCAAGATGGAAGAGCTGGAACGGGGCCTGACACCGGTCACGCTTAAGAACCATTTTGTGGTACTTGGCTGGACAGCTCAAACGCCGCCACTGGTGGCGGAGTTGTTCAGCTCTACCGGTCGGATGCAGCGTTTTCTGGAGAAACATGACACCCAGAAATTGCGGCTGGTGGTCCTGGCGGAGGAGGCCAGTGCCGAACAGGTGCATCAGTTGGGGAGCGAGCCCGGCGTTGGGCGAAGGGCTCGTGAGGTGATTCTTCGCAGTGGCTCAGCGATTCAGCCAGATGCCTTGCATCGGGTAGCCTGCCTGGATGCCGCCGCAGTGATTGTGCCCAGCCAGGTTCACGATGCCGGAAGCTTGGTGACGTCAGATGTGGAAACCGTCAAGGCACTGCTGTCCATCGCTGCCCAGGCTCGCCATCTGAATGCGCCTTTGCCATTTGTGGTGGCTGAAATTCAGGACATGCGCAAGCTGTCGGTGATTGAGCGCGCCTATCCGGGTGCGGTTGAGGTGGTTGCGGGCGATGTCACCATCAGCAGGTTGATGGTGCAGAACGTTCTGCATCCCAATCTTTCTGAGGTTTATAACGAACTGCTGACCGCCGGAGAAGGCAGTGAAATTTTTGTCCGGGGCGGTGAAACCGCCGAAGGCTTGAGTCTGGGCGAACTGGCGGCCCAACGCCCGAACGCCATCGTTCTTGGTTTGTTGCAGCCCGCCGGTGGCGGCTGGAACGTCAACCTGCTGGCACCATCAGACACGATTATTCGCCGCGAAGACCGCGTGGTGCTGTTGGCCAGTGATTACGAGCATACGGGGGCAGACCCGAAAGCTGAACCGCTGCCTGTTATTGAAAGGCGCGCCGCGCAGGTGCACGCGACTGGCGGTTCGGGGGCTCACCGGGTGCTTGTGTTGGGCTGGAACCGGCGGGTGCCGAGCCTGGCCGAGGAATTTAGCAGCTATAAAGGCCGCAATTTCAAATTGGATATGGTGTCTGCCACCCCGTTAAAAGAACGCCAGCGGGAAATTGCCCGTTATGGCGTTGATCTTGAAGCCATCAACGGTCAGTTGCTGGAAGCTGACTACATGGTGGAAGACGATCTGCGAAAACTGAACCCCGCCAGCTACGATACGATCATTCTGCTGAGCAGTGACCGCCTTGGTTCCGGGGAAGAGGCCGATGCCCGGGCCATGGTTGGCTACCTGCAGCTGGAAGACATTCTGGCCGAGGCACCCCGGCGCCCGCAGGTAATTATGGAGCTGAGTGATCCCAACAACCGCCAGCTGCTCTATGGCCACCAGAGTGAGATGCTGATCAGCCCGATGATCCTGAGCCACGTTCTGGCTCAGGTAGCCCTGCGTCGCGAACTCCGGGTAGTGTTGGATGAGTTGTTTACTGTGGGTGGCGCCGAGATTCAGTTCCGCGATCCCCACGATTACCCGTTACCTGCGAGCGCGGATTTCCAGCTGCTTGAAAAAATTGTCGCCGCCGGCGGTGAGATCGCGCTTGGCGTATATCGGGCAAAGGCGAATGAATTGGGGCGGCACCTGCAGCTCAACCCTCCCCGGAGCGAGTGGTTGGCATTGGCAGAGCGGGATCAGATTGTTGTGTTGGCTTTAAATTGAGCAAGATCAGTCTTGGTCCCATCTTTAATGGGATAGTTGGTGGCTGGTGGTAAAGTATCGGTGTTCTGGAAGGGAATTAAGGAGGCAGCATGGATTTCAAATTGATTATGGTTTTCGTTGACCAAGAACGGACGGACATCGTGCTTGATGCGGCTCGAGATGCTGGTGCAACGGGTGCCACTATCATCAATAATGCGCAAGGACGAGGTCACAAGCCTCATTACACGTTCTTTGGTTTCGAGTTTATGGGAGCCCGAAGTGTTGTTTTGATCCTGGTTGAGGCCAGCCGCTCGCGGCGGGTCCTTGATGCTGTCTGTGCCGCGGGCAAACTTGATGAATCGAAAGAGACGGGGATCGCAATTGAGTTGGACGTTGCCCAGGCCGTTGGCTTGAAGGAGCACATTGAGTTTCTCCGTCAACAGCCCAAATAAAATCTTCACTGAGCCAGTCTTATGCTCCCCTGGTTGGCTCAATACCGGTCATTTCTAGCTGAAGGCTATCAATTTCCGATTGGGGCCCGAGAACTACTAAAACATCGTCAGAGGTCAGGCGGATATCCGACTCTGGATCTTTTACCCGATTGTTGTTTCTGACAAGGGCGGAGACCGCAATTCGGCTGTATGGGGCGATAAGCTGCTCAATGGTTTTGTTGACTCCGGGATCCCCTTCAAAAACGCGTATTGCGTGCAGTATCTCGGCATCCGGGTTCTCATCCAGAAGTGTGTCGACGTCGCTTCGGAAAATTTCTTTAAGCATCGGGTACCTCTTCCGCCTTTGATCCGCGAGATAGCGGGCTACCTTCCTTCCCGGTACTTTAAGCGAGAGCAAAAGGTGAGAGGCAATCAGCAGGCCGGTTTCAAGCGTTTCCGGTATAACTTCCGTGGCACCGGCGTTTCGCAACTCCTGTTCAAAGCGATCGTTATTGGTTCGTACGATGGTTTTGAGGTCTGGTCTGATAGATTGAACTATCCGAAGTGTCTGTAATGAGGAAGCGAGATCATTGTGGGTGATGATTAAAATCGAAGTACTGGCTAGCCCTGCATTCTCAAGAACTTCCCTGTTAGCACCATCGGCGCAGTAAACGGCATGGCCGGCGAGGCGCGCTTCCTGAACGATACTGGGATCAAGCTCAAGGCCCAGAAAGGGGATGCCCTCCTTTTCCAGAAAGGCGCCCACCACTTGCCCGGTTCGGCCGTATCCGCAAATGATCACGTGGTCGCCAAGATCGGATGGTTGCCCGGTTCCCATCAGTTCTTGATTGTCCACTTTGGATTTCTGAACAAACAGACGGTTGGCTAAATAGTCGCTGTGGTGCATCAGGAATGGACTTATAAGCATTGAGATTAGAACAGACATAAGAACTGTCTGTGCAATTAATCCGCCTATGGTTCCGCTCTCTATTCCGATGGTCAGCAAGGCAAACCCGAACTCACCACCCACCGAGAGCACAATCCCAGTCCGGAAGGCCGTTGCTAAATCGATTCCGGATAGGCGGGTAATGATTGTCACGATGAGCAGCTTGGTAATGATCAGAAAACTGGCGCCTGCCAGTGCCTCTGGCCAGATCTCAAGCAATACCTCAGGGTTAAAAAGCATCCCGACGCTAACGAAGAACAGCCCTACAAGAACATCTCTGAAGGGGCGGATGGTGGCATCGACTTGATGTTTGAATTCGGTGTCAGCCAGGATCATCCCGGCAAGAAACGCGCCAAAGGCCATGGATAAACCCAATGCTTCTGTAGTCCAGGCTGCGAGTAGCGATACGAAAAGCACGGTGAGTGTGAAGAGTTCCGCTGAGCGTCTCTCCGCTACCAGATGAAACAGTGGCTTTAGCAGATATCGCCCAACAATCAGTACCAGCACAAGTGCAATGCCGGCCTTGAGCAGGGCGAGCCCGAGTTCGCCAGTGATTTGATGGGCCGCTGCCACTCCCAGTACAGGAATAATGACGATAAATGGAACAGCCGTAATATCCTGAAACACTGATAGGGTTATCCCCAGCCTGCCGTGTCGGGACTGAGCTTCGTTTTGATCGGTTAACTGGCGAATAATGATGGTGCTCGAAGACTGGGCGAACACGGCCCCGATAACGAAGGCGGCAGCGGCCGGAACGCCGATTAGCCATGCGGCCAGGCCAACAATAATCGTTGTCAGGACAACCTGTGCTGTGCCCAGGCTGAGAATGGTGTGCCTCAATGCGTATATCTGGCTCACGGAATAGCTGAGGCCAATGGTGAACAAAAGAAAGACGATGCCATACTCGGCAATAATCCGGATGTAATGTTCAGATACAACGGGCCCAGCCGTATTGGCTCCCAATGCTACCCCAACGGCGAGATAGGCCAGGCTTGGCGGAATCCTCAATTTCTGAAAAAGAAGAACCACCGTAACGGTGGCTCCAAGTAGCATCAGAAGTTGTGTCAGAGCGTGTTCAGCCATAGTAAGGGGACCGGTTACTCAACCTGCTCAAGCAACACCGCCATAATGTCGTCCATGGTGACAAAGCCCAGCAGGTCATTGTCCTCCAGTACCAGGATGCGTTTTACCCGGTGTTCGGTCATCAGGCTGGCGACCTGGCGAACAGCGAGACTTTTCCCAACCGAGATTGCTGGCTTGGCGCAGGCGTCATAAACGTTCAGTAGGTCAATGTCACCTTCTTCGGCGACAACGGTCTTGAGCACATTGGTGTAGGTAATAAGGCCGTAGGCATCATTTGGGTGTTGTTTTTCGACCACCAGGGATTTCACGTTATGTTTCTTCATCAGGCTCAGGGCTTCCCGCAGCTTGGCGAAGGGGGAAACACAAACCACGTCGGTAACCATGACCTCTTTGACCAGTTTCATCTCCGGTGCTCCTTAGATATTTTCTTTTAGATGCTGTTCAAACTTCTGGAACTGGGACATATCAATGCCGCCCAGGTGTTCCAGCGGCAGAGTGAATACCAGTCCCTGGGAATCGTTTTCCGCCGGCATCAAAAGTTTTTGAATGGATTTGAGTATCTGCAAGGACAGGCCCTTTTCCAGAACCATCACCAGCACACTCTGGCTGCCGTCGTAGGTCAGGCCAAAGAAGGTCTTCTTGGCTGTGTTGCTGATACCCCGACCGGAAAGTACGGTAATGCCGCCGGCGCCCAGATCGCGGGCGGCATCTATGCATTCCTGTTCCTGCTCTTCCGGAACGATGGCGACTAGAACGGAAAACTTCATGTGTGCACCTCTCTGCGGTCTGCCCGCCATTGCATGACAATGGCGTAGAGCATCACGGTAACAATAGGAAAGATAGAAGCGAAAGCAATCAGGCCGAAGCCATCAATCAACACACTCCGGCCCTCGATATTGGTGGCCAGGCCAATGCCGAGGGCGGTCACCAGTGGCACGGTCACCTCGGAGGTGGTGACCCCGCCAAGATCGTAGGCCAGGGCCACGATATATTTCGGGGCCAGGGCGGTCAGGATGATGACCACCGTGTAGCCACCCATAATGTAGTAATGCATGGAGCCGCCAACAATGATCCGGTGCACCCCGATGCTGATGCCAACCGCCACGCCCAGGGCAACCAGAATGCGGATGGCATTGCCGTTGATTCGCCCGGAGGCGGCTTCTTCGGCCTGTTTGCCCACGGCCAGCAGGGCCGGCTCGGCCATGGTGGTGGCAAATCCGATCATAAAGGCGAACAGGTAAATGAAACCGAAGCGTTCCAGTGCGATCAGCTGTTCCGCCATGCTGGTGCCAATGGGGAACAGGCCCATCTTGAGGCCGACGACAAAGGCATATAGGCCCAGAATAACCAGCAGAAAACCAAACAGAATCTTCGGCGGATTGGACAGACCCCGGCGCAGGACGATGTACTGGAAGAACAGAATGGTCAGGATGATGGGCAGCACGTCCCTGAACATCTCCGCCAGTTCCAACAGCATTTTCAGGGCGCCGGAGATGGCTTCGCCTTCGTCCTGCAGGAGTATGGGGCCCGCTTCGTCGGATACGCCGCCGCTGTAAACCACGATGCCGTAGAGTTGCACGGTAATCATGGGCACCATGACCGCTAGGGCCACCAGGCCAAAGCCATCGGTGAGCGGGTTGCGGCCCCGAATGGAAGCGGCCAGGCCGATGCCCAGGGCAGCAATAAGCGGCACGGTAACAATGTTGGTGGTGACTCCACCGGAGTCGTAGGCCAGCCCGACAATTTCTTCCGGAGCGAACCAGGTGACGATGACCACGGTGATGTAACCGACGATCATGAACCAGTGCAGCGGGTAGCCGAAGATGGTCCGGAACACGCCGAGGGCGATCACCACGCCAACCGACGTGGCGACCAGAAGCCGGAGGGTGAGAGCGTCAATCTTGCCTTCGCTGATCTCCTGGGCCTGTTGGGCTACGGCAATCAGGGCGGGCTCTGCCACCACGGCGGAGAAACCCATGGCGAAACCAAACGAGAGCAGGATAGGTACCGACCCCCGCTTGGCAAACTGGTTGGAAAGGCTTTTGCCCACCGGGAAAATCGACAGCTCAAGGCCCTGAAGGAACAGGGCGACACCGGCAGCAACAATCAGGAGACCAATGGCCATGCTGAGTGTATTGTCCGGCATCTGCTGAAGTACGACCAACTGGAAGAACACAACCACCGCAATAATCGGAAACAGATTCTTCAGTGCGTGCAGCAGCGAGTGGCCGAAAGCGCGGATGTAGAACACCGGATACCTCTGTTACCCGTCGTCGCGGGGGCGTGATATTAATCAAGTGGCTGAATCATAGCATGTTATAGCGTGGCCAAAATGACCGGGCTCAAGAACGGCTCTGGTCTACCGGCTTATCCATTTTTGGTATTCACCAGAAAAATGCCGAAAATACACCATATAAATTTCAATTATAAATCGGAAAGCACTACAGTTACGCCCAACGTCATCCCCTGCCGGGTTGTATAAGCAGGTGGCTGGCTCCGGAAGCTGCTGGCAGCAGCGTTTCCGACCCTTTTGAACATAAACGTAGAAAGGATAGAGATCATGCCCTACGCACAAGACGTCGACCAAATCGCTTCGATTCTGAAGCAGAACCCGACCTGGAATGCCATCAACCCGAAGCACGCTGCCCGCATGCGCGCCCAGAACAAATTCAAGACTGGTCTGGACATCGCCAAGTACACCGCCAAGATCATGCGTGAAGACATGGCTGCTTACGATGCCGATTCTTCCCAGTACACTCAGTCCCTGGGTTGCTGGCACGGTTTCATCGGCCAGCAGAAGCTGATCTCCATCAAGAAGCACTTCGGTACCACCAAGCGTCGCTACCTGTACCTGTCTGGCTGGATGGTTGCTGCCCTGCGTTCTGAGTTCGGCCCGCTGCCTGACCAGTCCATGCACGAGAAGACTGCGGTTTCTGGCCTGATCGAAGAACTGTACACCTTCCTGCGCCAGGCTGACGCATGGGAACTGAACCACCTGTTCCGTGCCCTGGAAGAAGCTGAAAACGCTGGCGACAGCGCCAAGGCCGCTGAGCTGATCAAGCAGATCGACAACCACGAAACTCACGTTGTGCCGATCATTGCTGACATCGACGCTGGTTTCGGTAATGCCGAAGCAACCTACCTGCTGGCCAAGCAGATGATTGAAGCCGGTGCTTGCTGTATCCAGATCGAAAACCAGGTATCTGACGAGAAGCAGTGTGGCCACCAGGACGGTAAAGTAACCGTTCCGCACGCCGACTTCCTGTCCAAGATCAACGCGGTTCGTCTGGCGTTCCTGGAACTGGGTGTGGACGACGGCGTGATCGTTGCCCGTACTGACTCCCTGGGTGCTGGCCTGACCAAGCAGATCGCTGTTACCAACGAGCCGGGTGACCTGGGCGACCAGTACAACAGCTTCCTGGACGGCGAGTACATCGAAGACGCTTCCCAGATCGAGAACGGCGACGTTGTGATCAAGTCCAACGGCAAGCTGCTGAAGCCGAAGCGTCTGGCCTCTGGCCTGTTCTGCTTCAAGCCGGGCTCTGGCGAAGACCGTGTTGTTCTGGACTGTATCACCAGCCTGCAGAACGGCGCAGACATGCTGTGGATCGAAACCGAGAAGCCGCACGTTGGTCAGATCGCTGCCATGGTTAACCGCATCAAGGAAGTAGTGCCCGACGCCAAGCTGGTTTACAACAACAGCCCGTCCTTCAACTGGACCCTGAACTTCCGTCAGCAGGTATTCGATGCCATGAAGGAAGAAGGCAAGGATGTATCTGCTTACGACCGCGCCAAGCTGATGAGCGCCGAGTACGACAACACTGAGCTGGGCCAGCTGGCTGACGAGTGGTGCCGTAACTTCCAGCGTGATGCGTCCCGTGAAGCGGGTGTGTTCCACCACCTGATCACCCTGCCGACGTACCACACTGCGGCTCTGTCTACCGACAACCTGGCCAAGGGCTACTTCGGTGACGAAGGCATGCTGGCGTACGTTGAAGGTGTTCAGCGCAAGGAAATCCGTCAGGGCATCGCCACTGTGAAGCACCAGGACATGGCCGGTTCCAACATCGGTGATGACCACAAAGAGTTCTTCGCTGGTGAAGCGGCTCTGAAGGCCGGTGGTAAAGACAACACCATGAACCAGTTCGGTTAATCGACCGGTTCCGGTTGTCCGGCAGGCACGCGGTGCCTGCCAGCTACCAGAGACCCCGCAAGGCTTTTGCTTTGCGGGGTTTTGTTTTTTAACACGTCTGATTTTTGGCTATCTGCCTGATTCCCCGCCTTTCTTTTTCGTTTGTCCAAGTGTCGTTAAAACCTGCTGTTTCAGTAATGGAACAGGTCGTCCTGGTGTTCGCTCTGGTGCCGAGCAGCATTACTCCTAAAAATCTATATGAGTCAGATAGATAATGGCTGCTGGGTAAGGTTGGCACGGTAATCGCTCCAATACATGAGCGGGTCTGGACCTTGGCTTACCCGGTTGCTGGCGGGTTGGGTCGGATTCCTAAAAGCCAACAAACTCAAAGGAAATGACATCATGAATACCAAGAAAA